>NZ_AP027368.1:2797647-3108497 GCF_030296015.1 Ferrimonas sp. YFM | reverse complement strand
CTCCCTGCCGCCGCTGCTGCTGCACACCATGCTCACCGGCGACTGCAATGCCCTTAAGCTGTGGCAGATGAGCATGCCGCCGGCCCAGTTGGGCACCACCTACCTCAACTTCATCGCCTCCCACGACGGGATTGGCCTCAGGCCGGTGGAGGGCCTGCTGGATGACAAGCAGATTGCCGACATCGCCACCACCATGGAGTCGTTCGGGGCGCGCATCTCCTGGCGCAGCCTCGGCAATCAGGGCCTGCGCCCCTATGAGATCAACATCTCCCTGTTCGATGCCATGAAGGGCACCCTAGAGGGCAGCGATGAGTATCAGCAGGAGCGATTCCTGTGCATCCACGCCATCATGCTGGCCCTGGAAGGGCTGCCCGCCATCTACATCCACAGCCTGCTGGCCACCAAAAATGACCACGCCAAGGTGCGCAACACCGGCAACAACCGCAGCATCAATCGCCACTGCTGGGACGTGGACGAACTGGAGCCTCTGCTGGAGGACGCGAACAGTCACCACCATCAGGTGTTTGTTCGCCTGACTCAATTGGTGCGCATGCGCCAGCAGCAGGCGGCTTTCCACCCCAGTGCCACCCAGTTTGTGCTGCACCTGCGCGACGAACTCTTCGGCCTCTGGCGTCAGAGCAAGCTCAGAGATCAGAGTGTGTTCGCCGTGGCCAATGTCACCAACCAGCCCCAGCCTCTGCGCCTCTCCAGCCTCAACCTCATCGGCACCGACACCTGGTGGGATCTGCTCAGCGATGAGGAATACACCGATCTGCACGGCGAGATAGAGCTGGCGCCCTATCAGGTGGTGTGGCTGACCAACAAAGCGCGATAACAGGGGCGCTTCGGCGCCTCTTGTCCCCTCAGAGTCACAGCCCTTCTTGGGTCCATTGCGACCTCATTTCGGATTTTTCACAGTAGAACAGTCATCTATGGCAAAACTCTCTAGTGATTGTGAGAGATTGGCCATACTTTTCTGATGCTTAGAGAGGTAGTTTGGGACATCTACAAATCGATTCAATGTGGGTTCGAGGCTGGTTACCCGGGAAGGCATGGGCGGAGCTGTGTCGGCGCTTTGAGAGGGTGAATATGGTTACGGTTTTGAATCAATGAGTTGTGGGTTAGTGGGTGCTATATCACTCTAGAGAGTTAGGTTACTGAAAGAGGGCAATATATTTTTCTTCTCAAGTGGAGCCCTCTTATAAATTTGAATTTTTAGGCGTAAAAGATTAATAAAGGGAGTTGGAGTTGACCCATTTGGAAGATGTTTTTGGTGTTAGTGGTAAACACATAAAATCTTATATTGAAAGAGAGCATGTAGATGCTAAGTTGCTTGATGCACTTAGAACCGATAAGCAAGTTGTAGTCTATGGTGCATCTAAACAAGGAAAGACAGCTTTAGTTTCTAAATATGTAAAGTATGAAGAAAATATAGTTGTGAGCTTATCTCCAAAGTTTACGATGGAAGACATATATAAGTCAATGCTTAGAGAGGCTGGAGTATCTGTAAGAACTTCATTTACAGAGGGGACGGGAAGAGAAACAAGGACTGGTATAAAAGCACAGATTCAAGCAACCATTGCGATGTTTGGTAAGGCCGGGGTTTCATCGGATATTTCTGAAAAATCGCAGAGAAGTAGGACCGATGAATATGAAGAAATTGAGTTCAATCTTGCTTTGCCTAACGATGTCGCCTCTTTAATTCACAGGGCTGGCTGTAAAAAGGTAGTTATTCTAGAAAATTTTCATTATTTGAATGAGAATATGCAACGACAATTCGCTTATGATTTGAGGGCGTTTCAAGATCTAAAAGTAAAAATTGTCATACTAGGTGTTTGGAAAGAAGCCAATCGTATGTCACAATTTAATGGAGATTTACAGGACAGAATAGTTGAAGTTCCTGTAGAGCCATGGTCGAAAGATGATTTTGTTGCAATTGCAAAAAAAGGTGAGCCGGAGCTTAACGTTTCTATTTCCGAACGTGTCGTCCAAAAATGTATTGATTCATCATTTAATAGTGTGGGTGTTTACCAAGAGCTATTAAAAGGAACTGTTCGTTTTTCAGGAGTAACTGAAAAGCAGCATGGATTAACCGTAATTGATGATTTACATTGTGTTGAGTTAGCTATATCTGATAAAACGGAGTATTATTCTGGTCGTCATCTAAGAAACTTGGAGGCTATTGCCGCGGGAACAGGTTCAAAGATACAAAGCGAAACACCTTTACCATTTTTTATGCCTTATTATATTGTCATTGCATTACTTGGTTTAGGTTTTGAAGGTATTAATGGCGGGGTCAGCAAAGATACTTTGATGCAAAAAATTCGGGTGATACATCATCGATCAGGCGATTTAAAGGGAGCTCAGTTAACTTCTGCTTTGAAAAAATTAGGTGAGCTCCAGAGTTCAAAGGGAATTAACCCTCCTGTTTTGGCATATGACTCTAACACTAGAATGCTGAAAGTAATTGATTCTACATTTTACTTTTATTTGAAATATGCCAATTTGGATGATGCGTCAGATGACATAGTTAATCCAGTTGATTGTATAGAATGTTAAGGTGAACTATCCATATCCCACCCTATTAGTTTAATTAAGGTTTTTTATCGTGTTTGTATTGCCATGAAGAAGTGCTTTTATCCTTTACAAGGTGAAGCTCTTGATGGGATTTGTTTCTAAATAACTAACTTGTTGCAGATAGTAAAATGAAAAAAAATTATAACGTTGAGTTCTGGAACTTTGTTTGTCACTTTGGCGAGCTAAAGTTGCTAGATAGATATTTACAGTTTGTTCACCCGGCGTTCATGAATAATCATGTTAGAAATCATGGTGATTCTAGGTGGTTATTTAATGGAGTTCAGCTGATTGAGGTTGATATAAATGGTGAAAAGTTACCATTTATATATGGCAGAATAGTCAAAGACACAATCTTAGAAAGAGAGCAGGTTCTTAAAGGTAGTGAGTTGATTGATGATAGTCTTAGCATCCAGAATTCGCCGTCATCAATATTTATGTTGTCCTTGAAAGAGCATCGCATATTTTTCATAAAGGAACAAAAAGATGCACCCACAATGGATAACTTTAAAGCGACTATTGAAAGGTTCATAAATGATGAAATAAAGAGTTATATAGATGATGAATTTCATCGCCAGAGGAGCCTGAGACTAGAAAGGGGTGGTAATTATAAGGTGACTAAAAAACGCGATTTAGAGGCGTCTTATCCAAGGCCAGATATAGAGGTTATTCCATTGTCGTCTGATGCTGATATTGATGAATTCATCAAGGGGATGAAATCTATAGACAAATTAACTTTGAAGTTGGTGATGCCAAACAGTGAATATGACTGTAATGATTTCTTTAAGTCATGGAGAAAAGAAAATAAAAAATTTGGGCACCCAAAATCTAAAGTTGAGTTTTCAAAAAGCAAGAAGACTTTACCTCATGATGAAGTTGCAGACCTTTCTAAAGAGGCCGTTAATGATGGTAATATATTGATCAGAATGTCAGGGAGAGATATAAATAATGACAAGCTGACCGGTACGCATGAGGAATTTAAACTGACAAGAGCAATTAGTGAAATAAATGACTCTCCAAGAGTGCTTGTAAAGCAAACTTACGAGTCTTTCTTGGAATTAATTAAAGGAGGCGTTGTTAGGGCGCCAAGGATTGCAAATTTAAAAAGTGTCAGAGATAAACTTAATTATATAAGAGAAATGATAAATTAGGGATAGTCATGAACAGTCAAAATGATGAACTGTATGAATTGACATCTGAGAGTAACTTTTGGAAGCTTTATAAACTTTTAAGGGTGATAAAGACGAGCACGGATACAAAAGTCGCATTTGCTTGTTCTTTCATGTTGATGGTATGGTTTAACCTAAATTCAAATGGCAGCGTTTCGTATATATCCAGTGAAATCCAAGAAGTTTCAGGCAATATAATTGGATGGTCTGTTTCCATTGTGGGCTTCATTCTCGCAGGTTATTCTATATACTCCACTTTGTCAGATAAAGAATTTCAATATTCAATGTCAAAGTTTCAAGATGAAAATTATGAAATTAGCCATTTAAAGAGCAGTCATTGTGTTTTCATCAAGGTTGTTGTTGATATAATATCGATTGTTATGATTACTTACTTGTATTCATTGTTTCTTAAAACGGAGATACCTGAAAAGACATCAACAATTGTTATCTTCGGAGAATCTGCTTACAAGCTTTATCTATGCCTTACTCTTTCTTTATTGCAGGCCTTTTTTGTACTTATATTAATGATGTGCAAGTCTTTCATATACAATGTCTATCATAGCATTATGACGTCTATTCGTTGGTATGGAGAGAATGAATGTGAAGAAGAACCTGCGAAAATAGTTGAACGAGTTGCTTTTACTGTAGACAATGAAATCGTTTTAGAGTTGGTATCCAATGACAGAAGGTTCTGGCGTCCCCTAACAGAGATAGAAGAGAATAATATCACCATTTATATGACTGGAGATGCATTCAATCAGATAAAACATATGAAAAAAAAGATAAACGAAAGGTCGGAAGTTACATAGACAGGTAGATACAAAAGGTAGATACAACAATAGATACAAGACACCCATGCTACCGGGGCGTTCATTTTGCTTCGGTTGGCCTAGCTGAATCTAAATAACTGTTCCGAAATGTAGATCACTGGGATGTAGAGTAGGAAGGGAACTCGGTTGCGTTTTGGCGATCTGATCAATCGCCAAACCAAACAGCCACCAAAACGAACCGAGTCCCGCAATGCTAACACTTCCAGACCGCGCAGAGCGACGCCGTATCATCCAAAAAATGCATAAAACCAACGACAGAGATCACTGTCGCAGGCTCAATGCCATCCTGCTCCTGGCTAACGGCTACAACGTCACCGAAGTCTCGCGGATGATGGCGGCTGGTCGTTCCTCTATCAACCGTTGGATTCAGTGGTATACCCAGTGTGGTCTTGAGGGCCTTGAGTCGATGAACCGGGGCCGGGTTGCCACACAGCCATACCAGCAAATCAAGGTTGTTTTAGAGGCGTTGATTCAAATCTCTCCCCAAGATATCGGTTACCAGCGGTCACGTTGGAGCACAGAGCTGATGGCTATTGAGATTAACCGGATTATGGGCTTAAACGTGCATGCGTCTACCATTCGTCGTTGGTTGCCCAGGATGGGCATTGTCTGGCGCAGAGTAGCGCCAACACTGCATATCAGAGACCCCGATAGGGACGCCAAGTTGGCCCGTATAAAGCAGGCGCTGGAAAGATGCTGTACAGATCATCCGGTGTTCTACGAGGACGAAGTGGACATCCATTTGAACCCCAAGTTGGGGTCAGACTGGATGCCACGAGGTAAGCAGAAGAAGGTGGCAACGCCAGGGCAAAATGCTAAACACTATCTGGCTGGCGCACTGCATGCGAAAACAGGTCGAGTGTCCTATGTCGCCAGCACCAGCAAAGACTCAAACCTGTTCCTATCGATGCTGCAACGGCTAAAACGCCAATATCGAAGGGCCAAAACCATCACGCTTATCGTGGACAATTACATCATCCACAAGAGCAAGAAAACACTGCGCTGGTTGGCCAGAAACCCGAAGTTCATTTTGCTGTTTCAGCCGGTTTACTCACCATGGGTCAACAAGATCGAAAAGCTCTGGCATGCGCTCCATGAGACAGTCACCCGCAATCATCAGTGCAAAGCCATGTGGCAGTTGCTGAAACGAGTCCGGTACTTCATGGACAATGCATCACCTTATCCCGGTGGAGACCATGGACTGTTGAAAGTGGAGCACAATTAGGATCAGCTATTTAGTGGTTAACAGGTGCGGTTTGCTGCATTCCTGATAGCGAAAGGGCCTGGCAATAGATACTGAGGAAAGACAAAGACACCCATGCTATTGGGGCGTTCATTTTGCTTCGGTAAGTACTTACTTACATGGACACCCATGCTAATGATGCTTACATGGACACCCATGCTAAGAGGGGGCCTGCTATCTGAAGCCCAAAATGCTCCTGCTTCAATGAGCAAGGAGCATTTTTGATTCAGTGTGTATGGCCTTTTTTTGAGTAGGGGCGCGGGCGGTCCGTCTACAATCCGGGAGGCAGGGATACAAGTACTTACATGGACACCCATGCTAATGATGCTTACATGGACACCCATGCTAAGAGGGGGCCTGCTATATGAAGCCCAAAATGCTCCTGCTTCAATGAGCAAGGAGCATTTTTGATTCAGTGTGTATGGCCTTTTTTTGAGTAGGGGCGCGGGCGGTCCGTCTACAATCCGGGAGGCAGGGATACAAAGACACCCATGTTAAGCAAAGTGGAAAATCACTTTGAATTGACCGATTGAAGTTCGAGGTTTTTAGGTTTGGTTTGCGAGGTGTCTGGTAGTGAAGTCGTCTGGAAATGTGGCTTTGCTATGTTTTCTGTGCGACAGGCATTGTAAGGCCGTCGAGCGCTCAGTGGTCGACATGAATGTGGGCTTATAGCTAACGTTTAGGCGAGTAATCGTTTGGCGTTGGTTGAGCCCCGTATTCGCTTTAGTTGATCAGCTTGGCGGCAGTTGCGCATGCTGTGTTCTCGACCTGCTAGGTGGTGGAACTGGTATTCGAACCCTTGGGTGAGCTCCATCCAGTTGTCGAGTTCTATGTTCAACCTGGTGAGCAAGTCGGCAGTGCCTTTGGCCATATGTCCTGCTTTGTCTTGTCGAATGGCTCTGCCTGTGAACTCCACCAACTCAAGATAATCATTGAGGTGGCAGGGCAGGGTACAGTTCTCGATATCTTCAACATCAAACGCTTTGAGTCTATATGGCTGTTTGCCGGCTAATGCTGCCCGTATGCGCAGTTGGATAGAGGTATGGTCTGACTGCTCTGGGGTGTCAGCCATATTGGCTCTGATGGGATTGAGGTCGACATAAGTCATACAGGAGAGCAGGGCCTGCTCATCCAACAGCGCTTGTGACTTGAATCTGCCCTCCCAGAATCGACCGCTGCAGTTGTCTTCCTTGTTGGCTTTACGGGCGATGAATTCGTTCAGAGTCCGCATAAACCAGCTGATGTCAGTCAATCGCTGGCGGTATAGCGTCACCAGTTGCTCCACCTGGTGCTGCTCCCAACTCTCCATCTCATCACGTTCTTCCTCTATCAAATAGCGACGAGTCATGGCGTTGCCAGTGAATAGCAGGTGCCAGCGCTCGATGACCTCTAAATCACTCCAGCTGTTGGCCTTTTCAATATTGACGTAAAACACCGTGTGAGTGTGATTGCTCATGACGGCAAAGGCGATGACTTCGATGGCATAAACCTTTGTCAGCGACAGCAGTCTTTCCTGCACCCAGTCTCTACGGTGTTCATAGCTTTTTCCGGTGTAGGGGTCATGGCCACAGAGGAAGGCACGCCGAACACAGCGGCTGACGCAGTGATAGTAGCGGGTATCGTCCAAGCTGATTTGTTGTTTCCTGGCCTTAGGCATCGTTCTCGCTCCATGAGAATGAAAACTAAGGATAGACGCTGGTGTGGCATCAGTTGTTAGGATGGGTGTCCACCTATGGGGCGCTGTGTCATGTGATGATTCATGGCGAGTGCGGAATCCTTTTCTTTGGTCATGTAGTATGAAGAAATTAAAACTTAAAATTGGATTGTTTTTAGTTGTGTTTCAATTGGCTTTTGTGAAAGCCATTGCGTTGCCTTATGAATTTAGTGATTATTTCATTGGTGATGAAAGGCTTCTTGAGCTAAACAGACTTAAGGAAGGAAAAGTTACATTTATAGACTTCTTGTCTAAACCACTAGATGAAGAAGGTTTGTCAGAATTTGTGTTAAATGTTATAGATGTCAGGTTGTGCTGTGAACTGACTAATTATGATTTTCGGCTAACTGATATTCAATCACGAAACCTTGCTTACCTCCATGTTTTGGTAGCGTATGCACCAACCTCTAGAGTATGGATAAAGAAATTATTGAAAGATAATCTTCATTTGGGAGATGCTATTTTACTAGAATACGCTTATGTAGGCTTTCTAGATAGAGATGAAAACTATAAAGAACATCTTGAGGTGTTAGTGTCAAAAGGAATTGCGGACGCCGAATACCTCTTAGGTTTAGAGCTCCGAAAGCAGGAAGAAGTTGATATGAGTGTTTCAATTTTTAATTCTCTTTTGGATAAAGCACATACTAAGGGGCATATTGCCGCCACCTATCAAAAGATCCATCATGAGCAATCTGTAAGTGGCCTTCTTTCTAAAGAGAGTGAAGTTAAGTTATTAGAGTTGGCGAAGGTTGGTGACATTAATAGCAAGCTGCTTATCACTACTTTATTCTTGCAGGGAAAACTTTCAAATTTAGATTTCGAGTTTGTGAAAGAGAGCATCATGACTGCACCAATAGATCCACTGGGAGTGGTACCTTATCATCAAGCTCTATTTTTGATAGGTTCACAAAGTGATATAGAGTTGGGGTTCGAAAAGATGGAGATGTCGCGGAAGATTGGGAATCTGAGTGCGGCTGAATTTCTAGATGGTCTGATGTAGACTTTTTGCTAACTTTGTAGTTGCGAATCACAGACACCAAGTTTCTTAATTACGCGATCCCAACGACAATTGGAATAAAGAGGGGAAGATAGCTTGGTGCCCTTGTCCGATTGGGAGCCTTACTGCACTCTACGCTTATTGTGCACCACGCAGAAGTTGCCTCTGCGGGTGCGGCACTTGGAGCATCTTTCACAGATGACTGGGCTGCGGTCGCCCTCTTTCCAACGCTTAACCAGGTGAGGTTCGGCCAGCAGAGGCCGCGCAATGGCGAAGTACTCGATCTTGGTGCTGCTGGCGATCTGTTCCAGAGTCTCGATGTCAGACAGGCCGCCGACGGTGATGACCGGCACATTGATCTCTTCGCTGACCACCTTGCCAAAATCCAGGAAGTAGCCCTCTTCCTGAATCTTATGCTCGTCAAACTCCTTTCCCACCAGGGTGTCTGCCTTGCCGTGAATGTTGCCGGAGATCTCGATGGCATCGACGCCTATGGCTTCAAGGTTTTTGCAGATGACTCTTGTCTCGTCGAAGGTGAGTCCACCTTCGAAAAACTCCGACGCGGTCAGTTTCACCATGATGGGGAAATCATCCCCGACCATCTGGCGCATCTTGGCGTAGATCTCCAGCAGGAATCTCATGCGGTTTTTCAGGCTGCCACCGTATTCGTCTTCGCGGCGGTTGTAGTAGGGGCTTAAGAACTGATTGATCAGATAGGTGTGCGCGCCATGGATCTCCACACCATCAAAGCCAGCCTCTTTGGCTCTCCAGGCGGCCTTGGCGAAGGCATCGACGATGTAGTCGATCTCCTCCTTGGTCATCGCCTTGCCCTGTGTCTTGGTGCCTCTTTCTGGCACATCACTGGGGGCGAAGATAACTCGCTCGCCCACATTGTGAGTGGTCTTGGTGCCGCCATAGGCAAGCTGCATCACAATCTTTGCGTCACTGTCGTGGACCAGGTCGGTCAGCCTGATGTACTCGTTGATAAATGAGTCATCGTAGATCCCCATCATGCCCGGGTTTGGCTGTTCTTCCTGGACGATGTTGGCGTAGCCGGTGATGATCAGCCCCACTTCGCCCTTGGCCAGTTCATCGTAGATTGCATAAAGCTTATCGGTCATATGACCATCTTCGGTGGTCATATTTTCCCAGGTCGCGCTTCTGACAAAACGGTTCTTCAGTCTCATGCTTCCGATATGGGACTGCTCAAATAAGCTCTTCAATTCTCGCCTCAACAACACGCAAAAAAATTGGCCGAATTCTTACATGAAAACCCGTTGGACTGCCGAAGCCCAGATCTCAAAAACATGATGAATTTTATACATTTAGTTGATGCGCAAAGGTCATAAATGGGCTTTTGCTGTATCGGATTCAGCCATCTGTTTGATGCAGCGCATTTTCTCATAGAGGTTAGCCACCCTTCTGGATGGAGGACGGAAATCCGATTAGTGTAAGCTAGGCCTGATTGAGGTTTCTTTGACAAGTCTATTCATGGAAGTGAGATGAAAAAGTTTTCTTTGATTTTGTTGCTGACGGTATTGTCTTTTGGTTCTTACGCAAAGACTGCGAAAGAGGCGTGTAAGGTGCTTAAGGGAGTTGCTGCCGAGTTACAAGAGCAGATCCCGCTTAAGGTCGATTACATGACCACGCTGTCTGGCGTTCAAGCTCTTTACGTGAGTAAAAGCTGCATGTTGAATTACATGTACATCATTGATACTGATCAGCTTTTGAAGGAGATGGTGGCGGAAAACGAACTGACCAGAGAAGAGAATGTGGCATTCCTGAAGACGGATGAGGGGTTTTCTAACTTGGAACAGGTCTTGGGTCAGATCGCAAATAATGCAAAAGACCGGTTTGAGGTCTTCACCGAGATCAAAGGTATGAAAATCACTTATACCTACACCTTTGACGACTTGAGCTTTAAGCCCATTACTGCACTGGTGCTGGATACAAACTAATCATTAACACTGACTCAGGAAATGTAAGGCAGGATTAGCAGAACTGAGTCGACAAACAGAGTTGCCGCATAGCGCGGCAACTCCATGTTCCAGGCGAATTAAAGCATAGACAAAGCGAATACGGCACTTGCCAAACAACTCAGCCAGAACAGGCCGCCGAGAGTCAACCAAACGTAATTGATGCCTGTCAGTTTATCGTTGATGCTCGTCGAACCTTCCCCATTAGCCACATTGATGATGTTTTGTATTTTGACCAAAACAAATGTGAATCCTGCTACGCCAACAATGGCGATTATCAATCCAACTAGAATGGCGACTGAAGGGTTCTGGGGTTCAGGAAGGAATGAAGTTAGGCATACCAGCACGTACAGAGTGGCGTATTGATTAAGGTCGTAGGGAGCATGGCCCTTTTTCAGCTCGAAGTAAGCTTCAATCCTCGCGCAAAGAGAATGCATGAAAAAGATGCTGAATATGGTTCTGGCTATGGGCCAGGTATCAGCATTCTCCCTCTGGTTGTATCGGCACCAGTTTTGATAAAACCAGTAGAGGCTGTAGAGCCCAAAAGTGCCAATGCTCATAATGAGCAGTTTGTTTTTTGAAATCTCGAAGAATCCAACCTCAGGTTGGGACCCCTCTTCATTGAGGTTTTCTGAATTAACAACAGAATCCATCATCACTCCATGAGTCAATCGAGTTCATTATTTAGACAGGAGAGCTTCAAATGGCTCTCCTCGTTATGCTTGACCTGAGGCACAGACAGCGCTCAAGCCGAGACAGAATATACAATCCTTGATGAATTCAATTGTGGGCTGTCGTCACGCTTTTGTTTTTAAAACAGTGACTTTGATGTTTGTGGTGATTCTTTGAGCGGCTTGGATTGAGAGGCTTTTAGTAGGGCGGGGCGGCTCACAGGTCATTAAAGCTCTTCAACATGGTTGTTGTCAGGCTTGTTTAACCCTCACCATCAGCAAACGAGGTCATGATGTCGATGACCTTGTCTTTGTTGCTCAGCAGGGCATTCACACAGTCGCGGTCCAGCTTGGTGCCGGACAGCCTCTGTATCTCATCGAAGGCTTCTTCCAGTGACCAGGCGCGCTTGTAGGGACGCTCGCTGGTAAGGGCGTCGAAGATGTCAGCCACGGCGACGATGCGCGCCTCGACCGGAATCTCTTCTCCCACCAGGCCATCGGGGTAGCCGCTGCCATCGAGCTTCTCGTGGTGGGAGCGCACTATGGCGGTCAGGGTGCTGAGGAAGGGCACATCGGACAGCTTGTACACCTCCAGCACCTGCCTGATCAGCCGCTCGCCATCTTCGCAGTGCTTCTGCATGCATACGAACTCTTCCAGGGTCAGTGGCCCCTCTTTGAACATCACGCTGTCCGGCACCATGAATTTGCCCACATCATGGAGTGGGGCGTACAGATAGATGTAACCGATCATCAAATCCGAGAGGGCAAATTTGTCTGCCACCTCGCGGGCGATGAGCAGGGAGTAGCGGGCCATGCGGTTGAGGTGGGACCCTGTTTCCGGATCCCGGTGCTCATTGACCAGCTTCATCGACTCTATGGTGGACTTGAGCACGCCAATTTTGTTGAGGTCCTGCTCCACCAGCAGGGTGAGGAACATCGCCAGCATCTGCAGGTTTCGGGTCACCGCTTCCGGGAAGGCGTTTTTGTTTCTGGAGTTGGCGAAGAAGAACCCCAGCAGCTTGTCCTCGGCCAGCAGCGGAATGGTGACGCTGGACTGATAGCCGGCATTGCGCACCAGATCCGTATGCTGATGGTGGTTTGGCGGCAGCTGGGTGATGTCGTTGAGCACCCGCTTGTTGGCTCTGCGGGCCAGGACGCTCAGCGATCTGCACTCTGACAGGCTGGCTTCGTAGTTTTTCAGGCCGGACGCCCTGTCTTCGTCACAGGCATGAGTCTTGAGTACGTCCCGCTCGGGGTCGTAGAGGGCGATGGCGATGCGGTGAATAGAGGGGCAGCTTCGTACCAGGTCGCTGCGAATCATGCTGACCCGTTGTTGCAGGTCAGTGCCGCTGTTCAGGTAGGAGAGTATGTTTGACTCAGCCGAGCTGGTGGTGGTCATCTGTTCAAACATCGCGGCATTGGCTCTCGCCTGATCACTTCTGGTAGCGTCCCTCCTACGCCAAAGCGTTAAAACACAAGATGATTTCCCATCATCACATCCTGGTAGAAAACTGCCGAATTCTACACCAGCAGAGGAATGGCATTCAATGGCTTAAGTGCGTAGTTAGTCTCGCTAAATCAGTAGTTTGTGATATACGCATGTGTCGAGTGAGAGGTGTTCAACTGCGGGGTTAAGGCTCAGCCGCAGGTGGCTGAGCCTGTTCTGGTGATCAGTGGCTTTGCAGCCAGTCATGTACCTTCTCATTGGCCAGCTCGGCGGAGGAGTGCATAAACCAGTGGCCGCCGGGGACCGATTCCACCTGGCCCTTGCCCAGGGTTTCGACCTTTTCGGCCCAGCTGTCCGCATGGAACCAGACCTTCTTGTCCTTGCCGTAGAGGAACAGGAAGGGGGTGCCGTAGTCTTCCACCTCCAGAGAGGGCGGCAACTGCTTGGCGAGGATGGATTTCCACAGATGCCAGTAGGGGTAGGTCAGGCGTGGGTCCGAGCGCAGGTCATCGATGGTCTTGTGTGGGTCCACATCCTCGATGTGCAGAATCTCCTCGGCGGTGTAGCGGGTGAGGCTCTCGCCCCAGGACTCAGGCAGGGCCCAGGCCACTGCCAGGGCGAAGGTGTACTTGACGTTGATGAAGGGGCGCTCCTCGTCGCCGAAGCTGCCGATGTCGTACAGCACCACCCGGTCCACCAGGTCATTCTTCTCCAGGTACTTGAAGGCGAACACCGCGCCCCAGTCGTGGGCCAGTACCGTTACCTTGTCTTTGCCCAGTGTTTCGATAAAGCCGTCGATGATCGCCCGGGTCTGCTGGATGTTGTATTCGGGGCGCTGACCATCGTCATTGAGCTGGAAGCCCGGCAGGGTGAAGCGCACACAGGTGTAGTAATCCTTGAGGTAGTCCACCTGCTGGTCCCACATCTCCAGGCTGTCCGGGTAGCCGTGGATCAGCACCAGGGTCTGCGGGCCGTTCCCTTCAACCTGGTATTCCAGATTGCTGACAATCTCCGGTAGCTTGGCCTGGAACTCCTCATCGGGCATGGGGCCGTTGGCGGAGAATGAGTAGAGCATGTATAGAACGGGAGAGAGTAAAACCAGTACTGCGATAACAGCGGTCACCACGACTTTCTTCATGTTGCTTCCTTTCCTGCCATTTTTTTCGTGAATGGAAAAACCTATCCTCGGTAGGGAGGCGTCTCTGTGTAGTCCGATTTCAGCTGTTCCCCAACAACTGCCAGCCTTGAGGTCGCCGGGGCGCACTCGTCGGGCTGCGGTCGTGTCATCCTCATTGTAAACCATAAATTAGAGCATTTGCTCTAGTTTAGTATGGCCGTGAATGTTACTAATGATCAACACTTTTTGAACCAGATTGATAGGGGATGGCGGCAGGGTTCGACCAGAGTTGTTACAAAAGGGCTGTATTTTTCCCCGGTGATTGGACAGGGTGTTCTGATACTCTGGTGGTTGAGTCCATTTTTTTGAGTAAACACCGAGTCTGCCGTGTGTTTGCCAGAGGCGCGTTGCCACAAGGAGCTGAACATTGACCCACAGTAAGGAAGCTAAGGCCCTGGTGGCCTGCATGGCGATCACCGTGTTCTACGCCATCTATCGGTTGTTCAACACCCTGATGTTCTCCGACTGGACCAACGGCGCCGAGTTAACCGGCTTCGTTGCCGTCTGTCTGTTGTCTCTGGCTGGCGCCTATGGCGGTTATCAGATGCTGTCGCGTCGGCGCTTTCCCTTTGTGCTGGTGAGTCTGTTTTGGGCGGCGCAGTCCTTCTACCTGCACGGCACGTCCGGGGCCTGGGACCTGGGCGAGACCCCCATGCTGGGTTTGGCGGCCAGCCCCGAAGCGACCTCCATCACCGTCAGGTTGCTGCCCCTGGCGATGTACATTGTGGTAACCGTGCTGTGGCTGACCCAGAAGCACCTGACGGTTTCCACCTCTGCCGAGCACTCCTCCTAGACCGTCCATCGGCTGAGTGCTTCCGCTCCCAAGCGTGTGGAAGTGCTCGGCGGCGCCCATCTGGCCAGCCTAAATCCATCCTGCTGATTCCCGTTGGTTTCCCTTTTTCTGCTCACCTTTATCCCCTTAATCGAAAAATGCGGTTGCGACGATAGCTTGTAATTGCTTTTGTGATTTCGTCGTCTGGGGCACTATAGCTCCATCGACGCAGCGGGCGTCACCATTTAAACCTTGCGAATAAGAGAGATACGACATGATCAACACTCAGATTAAGCCTTTTAAAGCCACCGCCTTCAAACAGGGCGAGTTTGTAGAGATCACCGAGCAGGACGTGAAGGGCAAGTGGGCCGTGTTCTTCTTCTACCCAGCGGACTTCACCTTCGTATGCCCCACCGAGCTGGGCGACCTGGCGGACCACTACGAAGAGCTGCAGCGCCGCGGTGTCGAGGTGTACTCCGTGTCCACCGACACCCACTTCACTCACAAGGCGTGGCACGACAGCTCCGACACCATCGGCAAGATCAACTACTTCATGGTGGGCGACCAGACCGGCACCATCACCAACAACTTCAATGTGATGCGTGAAGGCCAGGGCCTGGCAGACCGCGCCACCTTCCTGATTGACCCTGAGGGCGTCATCCAGGCGATGGAGATCACCGCCGAAGGCATCGGCCGCGACGCGGAAGACCTGATGCGTAAGGTGAAAGCGGCGCAGTACGTGGCCAACAACCCAGGTGAAGTGTGCCCCGCCAAGTGGAAAGAGGGTGAAGAGACTCTGGCTCCCTCCCTGGACCTGGTCGGCAAAATCTAAATTCTAACGGGTTCTCTTCCCAGTGCCCCCCGTCGCCCTGGTGCGGCGGGGTGGTCACTGGCCATTAACCTTACCACCACCAAATTTCTGAGGTTTCACCATGTTAGACCAAGCGATGAAGCAGCAATTACAATCTTACTTGTCCAACCTGAAGTCCGATGTGCAGCTGCGCCTGAGCCTGGATGACAGCGACACCGGCAGCAAGCTGGCGGCCCTGGCGGCGGACATCGCCTCTTTGAGCGGCCGCATCAGCGTGGTGCGGGATGACAGCCACAGCGAGCGCAAGCCGCTGATGCTGGTGGAGAACCTGGAGAAGGGCACCGCCATCGGCTTTGCCGGCCTGCCCATGGGCCATGAGTTTACCTCCCTGGTGCTGGCACTGCTGCACAGCGGCGGCCACCCCATCAAGCTGGAAGCGGAGACCATAGAGCAGATTTCTGCCCTGGACACACCGCTCAAGGTGGAGATCTTTATTTCCCTCTCCTGCCAGAACTGCCCCGAGGTGGTACAGGCGTTCAACATGATGGCGGCCATCAATCCGCTGGTGTCGGTCACCATGACCGACGGCGCCGCCTTCCAGGATGAGGTGAAGTCGCGGGACATTCTGGCAGTGCCCAGTGTGTTTGTGAACGGTGAGCTCTTCGGTCAGGGGCGTATGTCCCTGGCGGAGATCCTCGGCAAGGTGGACAGCGGCGCCGCCGAGAAGCAGGCGGCTAAGCTCAATCAGCAGGCGCCTTTTGATGTGCTGGTGGTGGGCGGCGGTCCGGCGGGATCCTCCGCGGCCATCTACGCCGCCCGTAAAGGCATCCGCACCGGGGTGGTGGCTGAGCGCTTCGGCGGTCAGGTGCAGGACACCATGGCCATCGAGAACTTCATCTCGGTCAAGGCCACCACCGGCCCCAAGCTGGTGGCCAGCCTGGAGGAGCACGTCAAGGACTACGGGGTAGAGATCATCACCGAGCAGCGGGCGGCCAACATCGTCGGTGCCCAGGAGAGCGGTGACGGCTACATCCATGTGGAGCTGGAGAGCGGCGCGGTGCTCAGAGCCCGCAGCGTCATCACCAGCACAGGGGCCCGCTGGCGCGAGATGAAGGTGCCCGGTGAGCAGGAGTATCGCAACAAGGGCGTGGCCTACTGCCCACACTGCGATGGCCCGCTGTTCAAGGGCAAGCGCACTGCGGTGATCGGTGGTGGTAACTCCGGCATCGAAGCGGCCATCGACCTGGCCGGCATCGTCGAGCACGTCACCGTGCTGGAGTTTGCCGACACCCTGAGGGCTGATCAGGTGCTGATCGACAAGGCCAATGCCACCGCCAACATCGACATCATCACTCTGGCTCAGACCACCCGGGTACTGGGTGACGGCAACCGGGTCACTGGCCTGGAGTATAAGGACCGCAGCAGCGGTGAGCTGCATCAGCTGGAGCTGGCGGGGATCTTCGTTCAGATTGGTCTGGTGCCCAACAGCGAGTGGCTCAAGCAGAGCAAGGTGGCCCTGTCCGAGCGCGGTGAGATTGAGGTGGATGCCCACGGCGCCACCAGCCTGGCCGGGGTGTTTGCCGCCGGTGATGTGACCACTGTGCCTTATAAGCAGATCATCATCGCCATGGGCGAGGGAGCCAAGGCCAGCCTGGGGGCGTTCGATTACCTGATTCGCACCCCGGTGCCAGCGGAGCAGACTCAGGCCGCCTAACCGCCGCGATACCCGCCCAATTCCTAATGCCAGTCAGCGCCCCTGACTGGCATTTTTTTATGGGCTCATCTCACCATGCTGCTCAGGTGGCTCAGCAGGATCTCCTTGGTGTTGGCCAGGTTCTGCAGGGCACTGTCGAGCCGGCCATGATGCCCTTTCTTGCGGGCGTCGTGCACCTGGCCGGCATAGCGCTGCAGCTCGGCATAGAGGTGTTCCAGGGTCTGGTAGTCGGCGTGTCCGGCATAGAGCTGTTTGGCGTCACCGAGCAGCCATTGGCCGAAGCGGCAGTCGTGACCACCCAGGGCCGGAGGATGGGGCCGCCGACCCTCCAGGTACCATTGCAGCTCGTTGTGCCAGGAGCGGATCTCCACCATGGAGATGACGATGGCCAGCTTGGTGGGGGACAGCGAGCGGGTACTGAGCCAGCTGGCGGGTGGCGCCCAGTTGGCCTGCCACCGGGGGATATCCTCGCCGGTCATGGGCTGAGCGATGAAGAACCCCTGGGCGTGCTCGCAGCCCAGCCATAGCAGCATTTTCCCATGCTCCTCTGAGGTTACCCCTTCGGCAATCACCTGTTGGCGAAACGCCAGGGACATGGCCAGTATGCTCTGGACAATGGCCAGGTCTACCGGGTCCTGCATGATGTCGCGGATGAAGCTGCGATCCACCTTGAGCTGGGTGGCGGGCAGCTGTTTGAGGTAGGAAAGGGTGGAGTAGCCGGTGCCAAAGTCATCCAGGGCGAAGCGGATCCCCATCTGCTGACAGGATTGCATCACCTTGGAGACCTCATCAATCTTGCGGATGGCGTTGGTCTCGAGAATCTCAAATTCGATGGAGTCTGTGGTTACCGACTGGTGGCGGGCCTTGATGGACTGGATCAGCTGGATGAAGTCCGGAGACTGCAGCTGCCTGGCGCCGATGTTGATGCTGATGGGGGTGGAAAACCCCTGCAGTTGCCAGATCTCCAGTTGCTTCATCGCCTTGTTGATCACCCACTCGCCAATCTGGGCATAGACCGCGTGCTCGTGCACCAGGGGCAGGAAGTGGTTGGGTTCCAGCAGGCCCCGCTCCGGGTGCTGCCAGCGCAACAGGGCCTCGACCCCAATCAGGGTGCCCCGGGCCATGTTGACCTTGGGCTGGTAATGGAGAATGAACTCGTCGTTTTGCAGGGCCTGGGCGATGCGCTGCACCGCCTTGTGGTGTTTGCCCAGGTTGTCGGCGTGTTCGTGGTCGTAGAAGCTGTAGCGGTTTTTCCCCGCCAGTTTGCTCAGGTACATCGCCTGGTCGGCCTGGCGTAGCAGCTGCTCCACCGTGGTTTCCGCGCCCTGAGGGTAGAGGGTGACCCCAATGCTGGTGGAAACGCTCAGGGAGTGAGAGTTCACCTTCAGCGGCGTCGCCGCGGCGATCAGCAGACGGTCGAGCAGCGCCTTGCCTTCATCCTGGGGCGGGAAATCATTGAGGATGGCGACGAACTCGTCGCCGCCCAGGCGCGCTATGGTGTCCTCCTCCCGGATGGCGGTCAGCAGGTTGGAGGCGACCTGCACCAACACCCGATCGCCAATGTCGTGGCCGTGCTCATCGTTGATCTGCTTAAAACCGTCCAGATCCATAAACACCACGGCAAACTGGGTGGAGTGACGCTGAGCGTAGGCCAGGGCCTGCTGCAGCCGGTCGAGCAGCAGTGCCCGGTTGGGCAACTTGGTGAGGTTGTCGTAGTGGGCGATGCGCTCCAGCTCCAGCTGTTGCTCCTTGAACTTGGTGATGTTGCGACACACTCCAATCCAGCGGCAGGGCTTGCCGGTCTCATCGATGATGGGCAGGGCCCTGTCACTCCAATACTGATACTGGCCATCTTTTTGCTGGATGCGGTACTCGTAGTTGAGCTCCTGAGTGGAGGTGCGATGCAGCTCGACGGCGGTGCTCAGCGCCTGACGGTCATCCGGGTGAATCAGGTCGAGCCAGGCTTCGATGTTCTCGGAGATCTCTCCGTGCTCGAAACCGAGGAAGTTATCGATGTTGCCAAACCACTGCAGCTCGTCCGTGGCCACGTCCCACTCGTAGATGAGGTCATAGGCCACCTGGCCGGCGATCTGCAACCGGGCTTCGCTGTCTTTGACTGCTTGTTGGGTGTTCTTGCGCTCGGTGATGTCCATGGCCAAACCACGCAGCAGCACCGCCTCCCCTTGTTTGTCTCTTTCGGCATCGCCGATGGCCAGTACCCAGCGGATGCTGCCGTCGGGCAATTTCAGCCGATACTCCAGATTGTGCTCCTTGCCGTCCTCAATGCAGGCCCTGACATCCTCCTCCCAGGCCGGCAGGTCCTCCGGGTGGATGGACGCGGATACGGTTTCCAGCTTGCCGTCGAAACTGCCTTTGGGCATGCCCCAAATCTGTTCCATGTTCTCAGACCAGAACACCTGCTCGGTAAGCAGGTTGCATTCCCAGGAGCCGGTCTTGGTGACCTTCAGGGTTTGGCGATAGTGGGCTTCTTTTCGCTGCAGGTCCTCGCGGATGCGACGCAGTTCGGTGATGTCCTGAATCACAACGGCAAAATACTTGGGCTTGCCATCGGCCCCCCTGACCAGGGAGGCGTTCAGGGACACCCAGACGATGCTGCCGGACTTATGGATGTAGCGCTTGTCCATGGTGTAGGACTGGGTGTGGCCGTCGAGAGCCTGTTTCAGCAGCCTGAGATTGACGTCGAGATCGCCGGGGTGGGTGACATCACTGAAACTCAGATGCAGCAGCTCCTGCTCGGAGTAGCCGAGGATCTGGCACATCTTTTCATTGACTTCCAGCCACCTACCTTCTGGAGCGATGCGAGCGATGCCCACCGCTGCCTGGTGAAATATGGCCTGATAACGTTGGTCGGCGTCCGTTGTTCTGATCATCTCTCAGGTTTGGCCACGGCTGGTTATTGTTTTCAGATTGGGGCGGTTGTCTGTGGTGGTCAAGCTATCCGGAGCAATTTGGTAATAACTATAGTGCTGACTGCCGGGAATTGCCGTTTACCCGGGCTTGAATCGGTTCGTTGATGACGGTGTCGACGAAAAAAGAAGAGAGGCCGCAGCCTCTCACATGATTCAGGGTCAGCATCAGGGATGCTTATCGAACAAGGCCTGCAGCTTTTCGAGGATCTTGGCTTCGTGCTCGGTAGGGGTGAACTCGGTGCCACAACGTGGGTCGGTCTTTTGCAGCAGCCGGGTCATCTCCGAGGTGATGGAGATGGGGGCGCAGCCGTGGCTTTGCTCGCAGATCATGTCGTACTGGGGCTTGGCCTGAGCATGGCAGGCAAAACAGTTGCCGCCAAAGCGGTTGTTCACGTCTACAAAGCCGCGGTTGCGGATGCTGGTGCCCTGCTCAGACACATCCAGTTCGAAGAACTCCCAGTCACGGGTGGCGGCGTTGTAGCCCTTGGGGTGTTTGATCATCACCTCGGTGGGGATCAGGCTGACCACCGAGCCCGGCGGGTAGTCGCCGTTTTCTGCATTGGCCACCGCCAGGGTGTCTTCCAGTTTTCCTGGGATCAGGTTGTCCACGTAAAAGCCGCGCACCGGGCTCATGTCGGTGACGCATTTAAAGCTGCTGGCATCGATGGCCAGGTCGGTTTCTGCTTGAGCGTAGCCTGCGCTCATCAGGGCGGTCAGCGCCAGGGCAAAGGCCCTCAGTTTGTCCATTGTTCATCTCCAGGAGGAATACGTCGAATCGGTAATGTGTATTATGCGCAATTTAATGGTGCGCAATCAATGGCGGCGGCGAATAATGCTGAAAAATGCTCCCCGGGGTGGGGAGCATGGTGGGGGGACTTTAGGGTGTTGCGACTCAGCGGCTACTCCACCGAGTAGAGGGCGTTGCCCTGTCCGTCGTCGCTGACCGTCAGCGAGAAGGCGCTTCGGGGGGAGTTGTTGCCCGCGCTGCCTTTGTCTTCGGTCAGGGTAATCTGGCGCGGACCAAAGGTGGTGCCGTTGCCCAGATAGAGGGTGACGCTGGCGGTCTCCGGCCCGTTGCCATTGAAGTAGTTCACCCCGACTTTATAGGTGCCTGCGCTGACGTCGTTGCAGGCCACATAGTAGTTCTCCGGCCCAAAGCCGTTGGTGTCATCCACATCCAGGGTGCCGTCGCTGCCTTGGGGATTGCGATAGTACACATGGGCGCCGCCGGGCTCGAACACATGCAGGTCCACGTCGGGCTGGTCTCCCCAGGTGAGGGTGGCACGAATGGCGCCCTCTCCGGCGATGAGTTCGGGATACTTGAGTGTGTTGGCCAGTTGGATGATGCCTGAATCGATGCGTTCACGGGAGCTCAGCCGGCCGTCCAGGTAGCTTTCCAGGAAACCATGATTGAGGAAGTCCCTGGGGTCATGGAGCAGGCCTGGGTCATTGTCGATGTTGGCCGGCAACACGGTTTCGCTGACCCGCAGCAACTGAATGACCCTGTCGTCCTCGGCGGTCACATAGTCGGCTCCGTTGACGGTTTCTGCCGCTGGCGAGGCCACCCCGAAGTAGCCGATGCTCTCTTTGTGCTCCGGCAGCATCTCAATCACCCTGGCCAGCGAGGAGTTGGTGAACAGGTTGCCCTGGCTGTGGGCTACCACCAGCACCCGCTTGCCGTTGAGCAGGGCATCGGCGTAAAGGCCGCTGTGCAGATCATTGACCTGGTTCAGATCCTTCATGGCATCGGCGGAGAGCTGTGCCATGGTGTCGGCCAGATCATCGAGCAGTTCATCGGTGAGGGCGGCGGCCAGCAGGTAGCCGTCGGTTACGGCGATGGCCACGGTCTGGCGGATGGCATCATTGGTCAGGCCCGCCTGCAGCATGTCGTACACCATGTAGGCGATGCTGCCATCCGGGTCCTCCTGCATTTTCTGCTGAAACACCTGAATCACGTCTGTGGTAAACCCCTGGCTGAGGTTGTAGGCCGGGAAAAACTGATAGGTGCTGTTCTCCTCCACCCCTTCCAGTGGCCCCTTGTAGATACTGCGCAGGGTATCGCTGGCGATCAGGGCGTCGGCGTACTTGGTGTTGATGCCGTTGGCAAAGTAGACCTGGGTCTGCAGGGTGCCCTGGCCCTGGAAGGTGCAGCCGCTGAGGCTGGCCTCGGCGGCAGGGGCCAGGGTGAGGGCGCTGACGATCCCCAGTGCAATGGTGCTGTGCTTCATCTTCATGTCTCCTTACTCCTGAGGCAGCTGGCAGTCGAGGTCGGTGGGGTCATAGCTGTTGCCCACGGTGCCGCTGCGGGAGCGGTCGAACGCGTCGTAGGCCTGCTGGCGCTCACGGGTGTTGAGCATCAGCGCCCGGATGATGGCGGCCTTTTGGCTGGCGTCCATGCCGTATTCGCCCACGAAACAGGCGCTCATCTTGGCCAGTTCGTTGGCGGCCAGGGTCTGTTTGACGTCGTCCTCTTCGGTGCCTGAGGCGATCACCTCGGCGTACTTGGCCGCGCCCATGCGGGCCAGTTCCCGCTCTGGCTGGGACAGGGGGTAGAGCTCGAGGATCTTGATCTCCACATCGTCGCGAACGCCGTCGCTGTCTGCGTCGACGCCGGCGATCTCCTCATCGGGATTGGCGGGCATCTGTGGCAGTTTCGCCTTGTCTTGCTCCTCCAGGGTGAGGGTGAGGGCGTGGGTATCGTCGGCGCCCTGGTCATCCACTACGGTAATCACCACTTCAATGTCCGCGTCCTCGGCCAGTTCCCCCACCTTGAGGCTGGCGGTTTCACCGTTGGGGAGCAGGGAGATCTGGCCACCGTCGTAACCGTTCAGATTCAGTTGCCACTGGTAGCTGACGATGCCGCCGTCGGCGTCGCTGGAGGCTTCGGCGCTCAGCAGTACGCTGGTGCGCTCCGGCACGGATGCGGGGCCGTCCAGTTGGGCCACCGGCACCAGGTTGACTTCTGGCTGGGGGGCGGGGGTGCTGTCGGAGTCTGAGCCGCCACAGGCGGAGAGCAGCCCCACCAGGCTCAATGCGAGCAGGTGGCGTCGCGGCGTGAATTGGGCAATAGAGTGCATATGGCTTCCTTGTGTCGATTCAACGGGGGCAGGGCCCTAAGTTATTGTTTCGTTGGGGTTGAATCTAAGGAAGTGGCCGCAGACCATCTACGAGAAAAGCGGGCGCTTTTCTCGGTGATCCTGTATGTGGTGGCACTATGGGGGAGGGCGGTGACCCCAGAAGAAGGGGCCTCCAGGGAGTTGTGGGGCTAGTCGAGGCGCTTGCCGCAGACGCTGTCCAGGGCCTGGCGCAGCTGGGTCAGCGCCTGAATGTGCTCGGACAGCTCCACCTTGATGCCGTTGAGTTCGTTTTCGGAGATCTTGTAGTCGCTGAGGGCCGAAGTGAGGGCCACCTGCACATCGCCGTGCTCCTTGTTGAGCCCCATCCAGTCCGCCATGAACGACTTGTAGTCGTGCTCCTGCTCGCCATCACTCTGCAGGTATTCCAGGCGCATGCCATAGAGGGAGAGCAGGTCATCGAGCACCGGTGCGTGCTGGTTCTCCTCTTTAAGCGCCATCAGCACCAGGATGAACTCATCCACATTGAGCTTGTGGGCCTCCCGGTCCGGATTGATCTTGTTGTGGAAGGTGCTCTTCTTGATGCTGTGACCGCGATTTTGCTGGAAGGCGTCGTCGACCCTGGCGTAGAGGCGGTCGATGCCCATCAGCTTGCTCTGGGCATGGAGGGTCTTGTGAAACTTGTAGATTTTGTTGTCACTCACCTTGGGAGTCCTGATGGTCGATTGGGTTGCTAGAGCAATTTACAGATATTTTTCAAAGGATTGAAGGGCCAGTTATTTAAAGGGGGCGTAGGCCTGATGGGGGTCAGGGCTAACACAGATCTTGGAAAACAAAAGCCAGGCGCAATGCCTGGCTTTTATTTGGCTGTTAGGAGCGAAGGCTCAGTACCCCTTCTTCATTCGCCTGGAGGCGGTGCCGACGGATTTCACCATCTTGCCGAACTCCCTGTCCTTCGCGCGAAGCTGCTGCAGGGAGGCGGCATTCCTGGCCTGTTCCGACTGCAGCTTGAGGTAGTTGGTCAGCCGTCTGGGCTCCAGCTGACCCTGCTCTATGGCCTGCTGCACGGCGCAGCCCGGCTCACTGCCGTGCTGGCAGTCGCCGAAGCGGCACTGTTGGGCCAGGGCGTCGATGTCGGCGAAGGTGCGCCGCACTCCCTGATCACACTCGGCCAACTGCAGCTCACGCATCCCCGGGGTGTCGATGATCACCGCACCGCTTGGGAGCAGGTGCATGGAGCGGGCGGTGGTGGTGTGTCTGCCCTTGCTGTCGTCTTCGCGGATGCTGCCGGTCTGCTGTGCCTCACTGCCCAGCAGGGTGTTGATCAGGGTGGACTTGCCCACGCCTGAGGAGCCCAGCACCGACAGGGTCTGGCCGGGTCGACACCAGCTCAGCAGAGACTGGCAGCTGTTGCTCTCCAGGGCGTTGACCGATTCCACCATCAACAGCGGGTCCAGTTGCTGCACCTGACGCCGTTTTTCCTCGGCGTCGTCACACAGGTCCGCCTTGGTCAGCACCACCACGGGATCGACACCGGTTTCGTGGGCCAGGGCCAGGTAGCGTTCAATCCGGCTCAGGTTGAAGTCCTGATTGAGGGAGCAGACCACAAACAGGGTGTCGATGTTGGCGGCGATCAGTTGCTGTCCCAGCTTGCTGCCGGGGGCCTTACGGCTGAACAGGGATTTGCGCTCCAACAGGCGCACAAACTGGCCCTGGTCATCGAGCAGCAGCCAGTCCCCCGGGGTCATCTGCGGCAGTGACGGTGTGAGTGCCAGGGGGTGCTTGCCGCGCTCACTCAGCAGCTGGTACTCGCTGCGATGATGGGCGACGACGCGGGCGGGAAGAGTCGATTCGAACTCGTCCAGGCTCAGTTGTTGTTGGAAGCTGGGTTGCCACCCCAGTTGTGAAAGAGAAAGCTTTGTATTCATTGGGTTTCCCTAGGCATACAGAGTCGGCTCTGTGTGCACAAAACAGAGAATTGTTGGAAACCTGTGTGGTCGTGGTCGACCGGTTCCCGGTTACAGAGCACCGGGCAAAGGAGGGGGAAGCGGAGACGGAGTCTGTTGGGTCTCTACTTGGTGGCCTTTACCGGGTGGGTGGTTGGCACAATCATCAAATTCTCCTGTTTCTGTATGGATGACTAGGCCCGCAGTATACCAGTTTTTAGGCTGGCAGCCAGCGGGCCCCAATTGTCTAAAACGGCGAGTGCAGCTCCGCCAGGTTACCCATCTTGGGGGTGAACAGGTTCTGGTGCAGGCGGGCGGCAAACTCGTCGGTCATGCCGGAGATGTAGTCGGCGATCACCCGGTGGCCACTGTGGCCCGCTTCCCGGGCTGCCTGCCAGCGCTTCTGGGTGGATTTGGGCAGCAGCCGCAGCGGATCTGAGGCGAAGGCTTCGAACAGCTCCATCACCACCTGCTGCCCCTTGTATTCGAGGATCTGCACTTCGGGCTTGCGGATGACGCACTCGAAGACGAAGCGCTTGAGCTGGTTGAGGCAGGTGTCGAAGCCCGGCTCCATCACCGCATGGTAGGCCAGCAGTGGTGAGTCAAACTCCCCCTGTTTGTCGATGCGGATGTGGGTGACGAAGGCGTTGACCAGGGTGCCGATGGCGTCCTTGCGCTGGTGGTGCTCGTCGGAGAACAGTTTCTCGCCGATGGCATCGATGCGCTGGGCCAGGTAGTTGTCGCCGATGGCCCGGATGGGCTCGGCCACCTTCTGACGCCAGCTGCCATAGGAGACGATCCCCATGACGATGGCGTCTTCCAGATCGTGCACCGAGTAGGCGATGTCGTCGGCCATCTCCATGATGGAGGCGTCCAGGGAGCGGTAGAGGGAGTGGGGCCGGCCTCTGGGGCCGGGCCTGGTCTGGGTGAGCAGGGTTTTGTCCCGCTCGCTCAGAGGCGCCAGCACCCAGTCGAGAATTTCGGCGTCGTCGTCGAAGATCCCCTTGCCCGGGGCCCACTCGTCGGCCTTGAGCTGGCGGAAGTTGCCGCTGTGGGCCTCTTCAGGATGCCCTCCCAGGCTGGAGAGCAGCACCGGGTATTTCAGCACGCCCAGCAGGGTGCGCCGGGTCAGGTTCATGCCGAAGGATTCGGTGTAGGGCTCCAGCCGGGCCAGGATGCGGAAGGTCTGGCCGTTACCCTCGAAGCCGCCGTGGTCACGCATCATGTAGTTGAGCGCCACCTCGCCGCCGTGGCCATAGGGCGGGTGACCCAGGTCGTGGGCCAGGCACAGGGACTCAATCAGGTGGTCACTGCCGATGAGCTCGGCGTGTTGCGGGTGGGCGCGGCGCAACTGGGCGGCGATGCCGGTGCCGATTTGGGCCGCTTCCAGGGAGTGGGTCAGCCGGGTGCGGTAGAAGTCGTTCATCCCCACACCCAGCACCTGGGTCTTGGCCTGCAGCCGGCGAAAGGCGGCGGAGTGCATGATGCGGGCTTTGTCCCGCTGCAATGGGGAGCGTTGATCGTCCTGGCGCTGCTTGGACTCTTCGAATCGGCGCGCCATCGAGTCGGAATACTGCATATCGGGCTCCCTCTGGGTTGTCTCCTCCTAGTTTTGACTAACTCTGTAAACTATTCAATGGCTTGTTATGACGCGTCCTGGGCACCGAAGGCGATGCAGCCGCTGTCGTTGGCCACGTCGGAGAGGGCCTTAGCGATGGTAGACAGGCTGGAGGAGGGCACAAACAGGTGACGTTTGCCCTGCTGTTTACAGAATTTTTTCAGTCGGTAATAGGCATCATGGCTGATGCAGTCGGTGGCACAGATCACCGCGTCGGCGCTCCACAGCAGGGCGTCCAGACGTTTGCGGCTGTCCTCGACCCCGCCGTCATGATGGCTGAATTCGCCCTGACAGCGCTCCACCAGGGCCTTGTATTGGTCCACCATCCGGTGCAGGCCGCCCACCACTAGGATCTTCTGGCCCTTGAGGTCGGGCACCTTGGTGCAGTCGGTGCAGCCCCCCTTCTCGGGGCCACAGCCTCCGCAGGGTGAGAGGCTCTGGCTGACCATTCCCTCGAGGGCGATGGTCTCCTCCTGCTTGAGGGTCAGCTGCTGGGTGAGGGTGATCACCTGGGCTTCGGTCTGCTCCAGTTTCTGCTGCCAGGCCTCCTTCTGACGGGCCAGGGCCTGGGCGGATGCCTGGGCACTGGTCAGTTCACTCTTGAGCTGAATCACCTGCTCCAGGTTGTCGCCCGGCTTGGTGGTGGCCTGCTGCAGCTGCTGCTGAAGTTTCTGGTTTTCCGCCTTGAGCAGGGTGATCTCCCGTTGCTGGTTGATCATCTGCTTCTCTTTGTTGGCCAGGCTCTGGGCCGCCTTCTGCTGGCTGCGCTCCAGATTGCGCTTGAGATCGGCGACCTCCTTCTCCAGGGCGTGCAGCCGCTTGAGATCCGCCCGTTCGCCGGCGCCCACCTGGTGGGACAGCATATGGATGGTCTCGTAGGCCATGTCCTGAGTGGGGATGTCGCACAAGGGGTGGGTCAGCAGGGCCCACAGGGCTTCGGCGGCGGCACCGCGGTCGATGTGCTCCTTCCAGGCCTGCTTGAGCTCCTCCCGCTCTTTGATCTGGCCAAAGCGCTTGGTGGCGGCGGAGAACTTACGGTCCAGGTGCTTTTGCACCGCCATGGAGAGGCGATTCTTGTCATCACAGTTGGAGACTACCCAGGTGTGCAGCCAGTAGTCGCTGTTGCGAGCGGCTTGCTTGTCGGCCACTTTCTCCACCAGCTTGCGGATCTCGACGGTGGTCAGGCAGGTGCCGATCACCGGGCACAGCAGCTTGGAGTTGAGCTCCCACAGCTTGCGCTTGCCCTTGAAGGTGGTGATGACGGTGGACCCGACTGGGGTGGCGTGTTGCTCACACATTGAGAACTCCTGTGATTCAACCCGATATGTTTCAGTTGTGATACAAGTCTAGCGGCGGGACAAATGATGTCAATGAGAATTATTATCATTTGGCTCGTTAGCCAAGGCTCAGGGCCTCTGCTAGAGTAGCCGCCAGTGTATCAAGCTTATTGTTGGACGGAACCATGCTGCGTCGCTTTTTTGCCCTCTCACTGGTGTTTTTGACCCAGCCAGCCCTGGCAAAGCTGCCCACCATCGCGGCTCTGACGCCCCATTCGGTGGAGCTGCTGTTCGAGGTGGGGGCCGGTGAACAGATCGTGGCCACGGTGGAGTACGCCGATTATCCCGAGGCCGCCCGCTCCATCCGCCGGGTGGGCCGTCACAACCAGATGGACTTCGAAGCCCTGATGGCCCTGCAGCCGGACCTGGTGGTGCTCGGGGTTGGTGATACCTCCATGCATTTTGTGACCCGCTTAAGGGAGCTGGGGTTCAATGTGGTTGATACCAGTGTCTCTCAAGTGGCGGAAATTGCGCCACTGCTGGCCCGCTTGGGGGAGCTTACCGGCCATAAGCAGCAGGGGGCCGAGGCGGCCACTCGTTTCTCCGATGAATACGCCAGGCTGAAGTCCGCCTACCAGGGGCGTAATCCGGTGCCTGTGTTCTATCAGCTGTGGTCCGAACCCCTGATGACCGCGTCCAGCAGCTGGATGGATGGTCTGATCAGCGATTGCGGTGGGGTGAACCTGTTTGCCGACAGCCTGGCGGAGTACCCCCAGGTCAGTGTCGAGCAGGTGGTGGCCGCCGCGCCAGAGGGGATCATCGTACCCACCAATCACGGGCTGGGTGACAACAGCACCGAGCGTTGGCAGAGCTGGCCGGAGATCCCGGCGGTGGCCAATGGTCAGCTCTATTCGGTCAACAGCGACTGGCTGCACCGCACCGGCCCACGCATCCTCAAGGGGATGGCTCAGCTGTGTGAGGCCATAGAGCAGGTGCGCCGCTCAGAGAAAAAAGACCCCGCGGGAGCGGGGTCAAATTAAGGCTGGGTCAAACTGGATCAGGCACAGGTGCGCATAAGGTGGGTGTTTCCGCTGATCCGCCGGAAACCGGTCGTGACCGGGGCAGAGGCCGGTAGCTGACCGTTGTTTTGGGTGTGGTTTCGATAGGCTCTCCTCCTTGATTGCCAATGAATGCGGCGGTGCTGACCCGTGGGTGAAGCTTTGGGTGCCGGCTCAGGGGGAATCTTCCCCGTACAGGCACCCATTTCGCGCAGTCAGAGAGGGTGCTCCCCCCAACGAATCAGAACAATGACCGCATGGGTAGAGAAAGTATAAGTGAGATATGCGGTTTGGCCGGGGGGATTCTAGAACGTTTGGCTATATGCTTAACGGTTGATTATTAAAGGAAAAGGCGTCAAAAAGGTGACGCCGCCAAGTTTTCGTCTATCCGGGGTGTTGCCTAGAGTTTGCTGGAGGTGATCAGGTGATCCACCGAGCAGTCGCTGTCCTCCCCAAACCACTGATGCAGGGTGGTTAATTCCGGGTATTTCCCGCACACCTCTTCCACCGCTTCCTCCATTCGCGCCAGGGCATCGCCAAACTCCACTGAGTTGCCGAAGGCCACCTCCAGCCGGCACTTGAGGTAGGCGGAGTAGATGTCACAGGCTTTGACCAGCTCCTGCTCTATGCCACCCGGGCTAAACGCTTCCTCGATGGCTTCGTGGAGTTCGGGGGGGGTGGTGTTGAGGATCTTCTGCTCTGCGGTGCGCTCCAGCGCTTTGAACTCGTTGTAGAGGGTGTCTGAAGAGCGCTTTACCGGGGTGACCACGTCGCCGGTGATGGTCTCAGAGATGTCGTGGAGCAGGGCGTGGGACAGCATCTTGGACAGATCCAGGTCGCGGCCATTTTGCTGGGCGATTTTGCCTACCAGGAAACTGAGGATGCCGACGATGGCGGAGTGTTCCAGTACAGATTCCGGTTGCATGGAGTACATCAGGCTCCAGCGCTTAAGCAGGCGTTGGCGCAGGGCCAGGTTCAAAAACTTATAACTCATGGGCACTTCCTGTGGAGATTCATCGACTGAGCATAACAAAGGGGAGAGGGGCTGCAAACGCGCGTTCAATTTGGGGAGTGCAACAAAAAGCGCCTCCATGGTGAGGCGCTTAGGTTCAATTTCGTTGCGTTACTGGCGGTAGCGGCTCAGGAACTGCTCAAACTTGTCCAGGGCCTTTTCCAGGTCTTCGATGTGGGGCAGGAACACAAACCTCAGGTGGTCCGGCTCAGGCCAGTTGAAGGCGGTGCCCTGCACCAGCAGGATCTTCTCCTGCATCAGCAGATCCAGCACCAGCTTCTCATCGTCCATCAGATTGAACTTCTTCACATCCAGCCTGGGGAAGGCGTACATGGCCCCCTTGGGCATCTTGCAGGTGACGCCATCGATGGCGTTGAGCCTGTCCACGGTCAGCTGGCGCTGCTCATAGAGGCGGCCTCCGGGAATGATCAGTTCATTGACACTCTGATACCCCCCCAGGGCGGTCTGGATGGCGTGCTGCACCGGAACGTTGGCACACAATCGCATGGAGGCCAGCATCTCCAGCCCCTCGATGTAACTCTTGGCGCGGCCCCTGTCCCCGGAGAGGACCATCCAGCCGGCGCGGAAGCCGGCAGCCCGGTACACCTTGGACAGACCGTTCATGGTGATGATGAACAGGTCGTCGGCCAGGGTGCAGGTGGGGATGTGCTCGGCACCGTCGTAAAGAATCTTGTCGTAGATCTCGTCGGAGAACACCACCAGGTTGTGTTCACGGGCGATCTCCAGCATCCCCAGCAGGATCTCCTTGCTGTAGACGGCCCCTGTGGGGTTGTTGGGGTTGATCAGCACCATGGCCCGGGTACGGGGGGTGATCTTGGCGCGCACATCATCGAGATCCGGGAACCAGTCTGCTTCCTCGTCGCAGCGGTAGTGGCGGGCATTGCCTCCGGCCAGGTGCACCGCCGCGGTCCACAGGGGATAGTCGGGGGCGGGGACCAGCACTTCGTCGCCGTTATTCAACAGGCCCTGCATCGCCATCACGATGAGCTCGGACACACCGTTGCCGATGTAGACGTCGTCCACATCCACATCGTGAATGCCCATCTGCTGGAAGTAGTGCACCACCGCCTTACGGGCGGAAAACAGCCCCTTTGCATCACAGTAGCCCTGGCTCTCCGGCAGGTTGTGGATGACGTCACGAACGATCTCCTCCGGGGCTTCGAAGCCAAAGGGAGCGGGGTTGCCGATATTGAGTTTGAGGACCCGGTGACCCTCCTCCTCCAAGCGCTTCGCTTCCCGTGCTACCGGACCTCGAATGTCGTAGCAGACGGTACTGAGCTTGTCGGATTTTAGGATGGGATGCATACCACGGAACCTCTGGTGGGGGGTAAAAACAGTATCTGGAGGCTCACCATAGCGAAATATGCTGGTAGTGAAAAGCCTTGGATTTATTGGTTTGCCGGCGTCATTCGGTCTGGTGAATGAAATGCGCAGAGAAAAACACTGGCTTTGAGGTTGGGGTGAGGCAGGAGAGTGAGGTGAGCGGCTTTCAAGCCTCATTTATCTGCTGATTTCAATTATTGATGCTACAGATGACTTTTTGTTCGTCCTGGGCTATAACACCTGCTTAACAACAGGTCATACCAGTATGGAGACTCATGGCTATCCCTTTTTCTGCGGCCGCTTTTCGCCGCCTGATCAACCTCTGGCCCCCCTTCCTGTTCAGCAGCATCAAGCTGGAGCATCTGGAGCCGGACTACAGCTACTGCCGGGTGGTGCTGAAAGAGCGCCCCTGGAACCGCAATATCAATCGCAGCCACTTTGGTGGCAGCCTGTTTTCCATGACCGACCCCATCTATGCCCTGTTGCTGATGGGGAAGCTGGGTCGGGGCTACCGGGTGTGGGACAAGGCCGCGTCCATCGATTTCATCAAGCCGGGTAAGGGCAAGCTGACCGCAGAGTTTCGTGTCAGTGAGGAGCAGTTGGCGATGATTCGTGAGGCCACCGAGTGTGGTTCCAAGCATCACCCGGAGTTTGTGGTGGAGGTGATTGACGCCCGGGGTGAGGTGGTGTGCCGTCTGCACCGCACCCTCTATGTGCGCAAGGTGTACGCCAACAAGCAGGAGCGCGCCGCCTGATGCTGGCGGCGTTCGGGCCTTCCGGTATCAGCCGGAGGGCCTTTCAGATCACTTCCCGAATGTCCTCATTTGATCACTCAGACAGCCTTGCGTTAGTCTAGGCGTCCTCACTTCCATCTTATTGGGTTTTAAGCTGTTTTCCTTTCTAACCAGATGGTTTGCCTCCAAGGCGCCAACGCCCGGCTCGTCCTCTGAGGCCACCCAGTCGTCCACTGTTGATGACCCGTTTCTTCAGGACAGGCTCTACTCCTCCGGCGAGCAAGCCGGTGACCCGTTTCAATGGCAGGCATCGCAGGAAGAGACCCTGTTCAGTGATGATGACCTCTTCGCCAACACCACCTGTGATGTGTCGATGATGGAGCATGACAGCCTGGGCTCTTCTGCGATCAATCCCGCCACCGGACTGCCCATGTGCGGCAGTCTGGATGTGGCCGGCAACCCCTTTGGTTGCGACAGCAGCATTGGGATGGACCCCATCGGCAGCGTAGATGGCGGTATCGGAGACAGTTTCGGCTCTGACATCGGCTGCAGCTTCGACAGTGGCATCAGCGACAGCTTTGATAGCGGCATCGGTTCCAGTTTTGATGACTGGTAACCCGGCCTTGTCAGACAACACCTTATACAAGTAACAACCAAGGACCATTCGTGGGAAGCATTGAAATTGCCGTCACTCAATCCAAACGGATTGAAGCGGCACTCACCGAGCAGTTCGGCGCCGAGGGGCGGGGCCTGCATGAAAAGGTCAGCAGCGTCGAGCATCAGTTGCCCAAGCTGCTTATCAGGCAGATTCGCTGGATAGCCACCTTGAGAAACAAGGCGGTACACGAGCCGGACTTCAGCCTGAACGATCCCGATGAGTTTGTTCGCCGGGCGGATCACGTGATGGCCCAGTTGAAGGCGCTGCAGGAGCAAGCCGCTGCCAAGGCTGTCGAGCCCCAAGCCCATAAAGCCCCTGCGGCTGACACCAATGCCGCCTGGCAAGAGCCGGGACAGGCGTCTCTGCCCAAAGCGTTGAATTGGGTCCTCGGCCTGGGGCTGTGCCTGTTGCTGCTGAAAATGGGGGTCAGCCTGTATGAGGGTAAGCTTCACTCTGAAGCACAAAGGGAGAGAGCGGAGCGTCGTCAGCGCCCTGCGGCCGAGGTGACTCAGGCGGCATCGGAGCCAAAACAGCCTCAAGAGCAGAGCTTACCGGCGTCATCGAAGCCGGTTGCGACGGTGAAGCCCAAGAGCAACTTGGACTCGGCCTCCACTTCTGCCGCCGAGTCCACCGGCGGCACCACCATCAAGGTGGCCACGGCGGGACTGGCCAGCAAGGTTCAGCAGGCTCAGGATGGCCTGAGCCAGGGCAAGGCGCAGCTCAGCGAGCAGTTGCTGCTGGGGATGATGAACAACCTGACGGTGACCGTCGGCGAGATCAGCGCCGCCGCCGATGACGGGGGCAAGGTGTCCCTGCTGTTGCCCCTGAGTTGGCAGGTGGAGCAGCCCCCGTTGCTCAAGGTGATCAATGAGCACTTTCGCGATTACAAAGGGCGCGCCATTACCGGGGGCAGGGTGGCGTTGGACAAAGGCCGCGATAAGCTCAGTGACGGCATAGTGATTGAGAGGCTCTGGAACCAGGGGGAGCACCAACACCAAGCGCACAGCGAGGTGCTGTTCCGCTGGCTGGTGACCCACCAGTTGAGGCTGGAAGCCCGTTTTGCGGGTCAGAGCGCCTCTTTGGTACTGGCGTCAGGGCGAGACTGCCATGTGGGCTGTCGAGGCCGGGGTGATGATCAGTTTCAGCTGCTGACGGCTCACCGGGGCAAGGGCGAGCCTCTGATGTTGTACCGTGAGCAGAATCCTCTGAGGATTACCGGGCTCACTGCCAGGAGTTTTGACAAGGGGGCGGCGCTGTCACTGGCCCTGGTCCTTGTGGAGGGCGAGAGGGAGGTGGCGCGCCGCGATCTCAGTACTCTGTTGCCTGACAGCCAGTTTGCCGGGATGGCCCGAGACGCCACACAGCAGTGGCAGCAGATGCAGCAGCAGTTGCAGCAGAACGTCATTGACGCCGTCTTGCAGCAGGCCGGGCTCCAGGTGGGTGAGCTTCGGGTTGAGCCTGCCGACGCCGGCCACTCCAACCTCTATATCCCTCTGCATTGGCAACTGCCTGAAAACAGGATTGTGGCAGAGCTGAACCGTCACTTTCATGATTATCGGCGCCGTCCGCTGAGTTCCGGCGCCATTGAGATAAACGGCAGGTTCGGTCCCAAGTTGCCGGGCATCGAGGTGGTCCAGTATGCCAACAAGCTGAACAACCAGAAGCACCCGCTGTCTGAACGGGCTTATCAGTTTCTGTTGGACAACCCCATTGGCGTACGCGCCAGAATTGGCAAGCAGGAGGGGCGGCTCTACCTGACCACCGGCCTGGACTGCCATGTGAATTGTCGTGTTGGCGGGAAGGATCGTTATCGTATCCTGTTTTCCGATAAGCAGAGCGGCAAGCAGTATGGCGACAGGCGCGCCAATGAGCTGCTGATTGAAGGGGTACCCAATGCGCAGCTCAGCAAGCTGGACGGACTGACCCTGACCATAGAGCGGCTTTAGGCCTGTGGCTCTTGTTGGAGCAATAAAAAAACGGACCCAGTTGGGTCCGTTTTTTTGCAAAGCTTTTAGGGCTTAAGCCAGCTCGGCCAGGCACATCTCTTCGAAGATCTGCTTCACCCAGGCGTCAACACGGGCTTCGGTCAGCTCGGGCTGACGGTCTTCGTCGATGCCCAGGCCGATAAAGGTGTTGTCGTCCACCAGGGCCTTGGAGGCTTCGAACTCGTAGCCTTCAGTAGAGGTGTGACCAACGATGATGCCGCCACGGTCGCGAACGATGTCGCCCACCATGCCCATGGCATCCAGGAAGTACTCGGCGTAGTCTTCCTGATCGCCGCAGCCGAAGATGGCTACCAGCTTGTCGTTGAAGTCGATCTGCTCCAGCTCGGGGAAGAAATCATCCCAATCGCACTGGGCTTCACCGTAGTACCAGGTGGGGATGCCGAACAGCAGCAGGCTGAATTCGTCAATCTCTTCCTTGGTGCTCTTGGCGATGTCTTTAACGTCGCACATTCCGCCCAGTTTCTTCTGGATCATCTTGGCCACGGCTTCGGTGTTGCCGGTGTCACTGCCAAAAAACAGACCTACACTTGCCATTTATCTACCTATCTTTTTCACTGACTTAGGCCAGGAGTCAATCCTGGGCCTTACCAACTTGTTGAAACTGTTCGAGTAGGATGGACTCAATCAGTTGACTGCGGCTGACGTTGTCGGTCATCGCCTGCTCATTCAACGCATTATAGAGTGCATCCGACACTTTAAGTTCAATACGTTTCAACCCCTGAGAACGGTCTCGCTGAATCTGATTTCGCTTGTTGACGCGCAGTTGCTCTTTACGAGGCAAGGGGTTGGTCTTGGGTCTGCCGCGCCGCCTTTCGGTGGCGAACAGATCCATGGTGGTTCTATCGGTCTTTTCTACTGCCATGCAAAGTCGCTGCTCAACCTACTCCGCTCCCTTCCCATACCAGCTGAATGATGCCCTTGGCGATGAAGCCGGCACAGCCGAGAAAGAGAACCAACCAGACGATGTAGCGACCAAACGCAGGGACATCGCCTCGATTTAATACGTCCCGGATCGACATTCCTATCAGGAAAAACACCGCTGCAAAAAAGAGGTTTAATCCTACTGCTTCGAGCTGTGCTACATCACTGACTAACATCTATTTACCATCCTGGCGAAACCGGCGGGCTACTATAGCACAACCACATGGGCGTTAGAACGCCTTTCCTGTGTGGATTAGCACAGCAGCCGATGCCCTTTAGTTCATGTGTGGAGCAAGAAAATCCGCCACATGGCGGTTAAACTGCTCCGGCTTTTCCGCATGCAGCCAGTGGCCGGTGCCGGTGATCACCCTTGCCTTGGAGGCGGGGAAGCGGCGAACGATCTCCTCGCGGTGCTCCGGCAACAGGTATTCCGACAACTCACCCTTCAAAAACAGCACCGGGCCGGAGAACGCAGGCAGCTCAGGCACAGGGCCGATGATCTCCGGGTAGTAGTGGACGATGGCACTGATGTCCAACTGCCAGTCGTAGCTGCCCTGCTTTTCCGGTTTGAGGCTTTTCATCAGAAACGCGGTGGTGCCGGTTTCGATGCCCGCCTCCATAAAGGCTTGCTGCGCCATCTTCCGGGTCAGGCCGGGCTGATTCTCCAGCTGGGTCAGGGTGGCCAGAATGCTCTGGTGGCGGTTGGTGCGGTAGCCGTTGGGGGCGATGTCCGCCACCGCCAGGGCCAATACTCGCTGTGGGTGGCTCTGGGCATAAGTCATGGCGACTTTGCCGCCTAAGGAGTGGCCCACCAGGGCCCACTGCTCCAGCCCCAGCTGCTGGCGAAGGGACTCCAGTTCCTCCGCCATATCGGTCAGCACCATGGACTGGCCCTTGGGGGAGTCGCCGTGGTTGGGCAGATCCACCCGGATCACCCGCCAATGGCGCTCAATCAGGGCCTGGCCCAGGCGTCCCAGGTTGTCTGCGCTGCCAAACAAACCGTGGACCAATACCACCGCCGGCCCGCTGCCCTGGTCAATAAAATTCAACATGACATCCTGATTCCTAGGGTGTGTTGATCTTTGATGGTGAACTTTTGGCTGAGAATGACGGCAACCAATCAAGGCGTTCGATTGCAGGCAAGGTACCAGCCCAATGTGGTAGCTGTGTCGCTCAGAAGTTGCCATGAGTGATGAATCAAGGCGTGACTCTGAAGGAATGGTATTGCCCTTCTAAAGAGTCACAACACAGAGTCAACGCTCAGGGCAACTTCCCTGCGGGTTGATTAAAACGGACTTCATGCTGCGTTTGCCAATCTCGCTTTAGAACCACTAGAGCTTTGATTGGCTGCCTTGCCTGAAGCCCGTTTTATTTCAACTGAGCTCGCAGATATCAAATTGTGTTGGTACTGCTCTACGTCAATATCGAACAACGCAGAGTGGTTGTCGTCAGGCCAGCCCCGAAGGGCGCTCCTATCCGCTTGGAGGCAACCCAGTTCAGGGCAAACTTCGATCTTATTGATGTCACAGAGGCCAGGTGCTGGCGCAAAAGTATTCAGTAAAGATCTACATGCCCTAAAGTTTGATGGCGCAAATTGTGCGGATGGCAACGGCAAAAAGCAATCGGTGGCTTGGTCTGATCTCCCCAGGTGTGTTTATAATGCGTGACGACTTGAACCCCGGCGATTGGAAAGCCCATGAAATACATCGAAATCGACGACGAACTTTACAGTCATATTGCCAGCAACACTCAGCGTATCGGCGAGAGTGCTTCTGACATCTTGCGCCGTCTTTTGGACCTGCCCGGTACCGCGGCAGAGGCCCCTAAGCCCAAGCATGTAAGCCAGCCCGGACTGGAGTCCGGTGAAGCCGTCGTTGAAGCGCCCAAGGCGCAGGTGGAAGTTCGTTCCCGAGTGGCCGAGGCCGGCCAGTTCAATGAGCTGTTGGACGATGCCCTGCTGGAGAAGCAGAAGGGCGCCGTTGGTCGCTTCCTCTACCTGCTGGACGCCCTCTATCGTCAGCAGCCTGAAGCCTTTGCCTCCGTACTGGAGATCCGCGGTCGTGACCGCCTCTACTTTGCCACCAGCAAAGATGAGCTGCTCTCCGCCAGTAAGAGTGCCAACCCCAAGCAGATTGGCGACAGCCAGTACTGGGTGACCACCAACAACAACACCGGCAAGAAGCGCTCCCTGCTGAGCTCTGCTGCCGAGTCTCTGGGGTGCCCCGTGGACGTAGCCAAGGACATTGCGGCCCGCATCTGAGGCCGCTACCTTTACTACTCCGACGCACGGAAGCCACTTAGTAGGACAATTTATGGCAATCCATTCCCGGGCCGGCACCGTTGCCGGCCCGGCTGATGTTATCGACGTCAGCCATCTCATCAGCAGCTATTACACCCTAAAACCCAACCCCAGCCAGGGCGCCGAACAGGTCAGCTTTGGGACCTCGGGCCACCGTGGTTGTGCCCTGAGCCGCTCCTTTAACGAGCAGCACATCCTGGCCATTGCCCAGGCGGTGGTGGATTACCGAAGCGAGCAGGGGTTTACCGGCCCTCTCTACCTGGGGTTTGACACCCATGGCCTGAGTCAGTCCGCCTTTGCCTCTGTGCTGCAGGTGCTGGCCGCCAACGGAGTAACGGTTCGGGTGCAGCAGGAGCGTGGCTTTGTGGCCACTCCTGTGGTGTCTCACGCCATCCTGGATCACAACCGCCAGGGCGGCGAACTGGCCGATGGCCTGATTCTGACGCCTTCCCATAACCCGCCACAGGACGGGGGCATCAAGTACAACCCGCCCCACGGCGGGCCGGCGGATACCGACGCCACCGGCTACATCGCCGACCGTGCCAATGCCTACCTGAGTGACGGCCTGCAGGGTGTGCGTCAGGTGACCCTGGACGTGGCCATGGCCACCGGCCTGGTGGAGCAGGTGGACATGATTGGCACCTATGTGGAGCACCTGGCCGGGGTGATCGATTTCGAGGCGATCCGCAAGGCGGGCCTGAAGATCGGTGTCGACCCCATGGGCGGCTCCGGCATCCACACCTGGCCTCGTATCGCCGAGCGCTATGGCCTGAACATCGAGGTGGCCAACCCGGTGGTGGACCCGGCGTTTGCCTTCATGCCCCTGGATAAGGACGGCAAGATCCGCATGGATTGCTCCTCCCCTTATGCCATGGCCAATCTGCTGAAGATTAAAGATCAGTTCGACATCAGCATTGGCAATGATCCCGACTTCGACCGTCACGGCATCGTCTGTCGCGACGGCGGCCTGATGAACCCCAACCACTACCTGGCGGTGGCCATCGATTACCTGCTGGGGCATCGTCCCAACTGGCGCAGCGACTTGCCCGTGGGTAAGACTCTGGTGTCCAGTGCCATCATCGATAAGGTGGTGGCGGATCATGGCCGGGTGCTGAACGAAGTGCCTGTGGGCTTTAAGTGGTTCGTCAGCGGCCTCCATGGCGGCGACCTGGCCTTTGGCGGCGAGGAGAGCGCCGGAGCCAGCTTCCTGGACAGGGCCGGACACGCCTTTTCCACCGACAAGGACGGCTTCATCCTGGGCCTGCTGGCGGCGGAGATCCTGGCGGTGACCGAAGCATCGCCTGCCGAGCACTACCGTCGTCTGGAGCAGAAGTTTGGTCAGGCGTTCTACAGCCGCATCGATGCCCCGGCCAACGATGAACAGAAGGCGCTGCTGAAGGCGATGGACCCCGAAATGGTCAAGTCCGACACCCTGGCCGGTGAGGCGATCACCGCCAAGCTGACTCAGGCCCCCGGCAACGGTGCGGCCATCGGTGGCCTCAAGGTGACCACGGACAACGGCTGGTTTGCCGCCCGTCCTTCCGGCACCGAGGCGATCTATAAGATCTACGCCGAGAGCCTGAAGAGTGAAGCCCATCTGGCTGAATTGATTGAGGATGCCAAGGCTCTGGTGGACAGTGTGTTCGCCGCCAAGTAAGGCACAGCTTCGCAGAAAACGGCAGCCCTGGGCTGCCGTTTTTTTTTGGCGTGATGCCACGTCAGGTGGCCAGACGGCTTGCCAGAGGTGTGGTGATAAAGGCATGGTTAATGAGTGAGTTGTAGCCTGAGGAATGGGCAGAACAGACAAGGAGCGGTAATGTCAGTGGATTCCATGAGCGGCCTGGAGGTGATGAGTGCCATCGCCACAGGCAAGATCCCCCACCCCAATATGGCCGAGACCATCACCATGAAGGCGGTGTCGGTGAAAAAGGGCGGGGTGGTGTTTGAAGCCCAGGCCGATGAGCGGCACACCAACCCCCTGGGCGGCGTCCATGGCGGCTTTGCCGCCACAGTACTGGACTCGGTGACCGGGTGTGCGGTGCACACCATGCTGGAAGCGGGGCAGGGCTATGGCACCATAGAGCTGAATGTGAAGATGCTCAGGCCGGTGCCCAAGGCGGCCAGACTCAGGGCCGAGGGGCAGGTGGTGAGCATGACCCGCTCCCTGGGGGTCTCCGAGGGTAAGCTCATCGATGAGAAGGGACGGTTATTGGCGATGGCCACGGCCACCTGCATGCTGACCACAGTCAAGGGCTGACGGTTAACGAAAAGCGGGTACCCTTGAGGTGGCGATGGGGGTGCATCTGTCCCAATACGCAGTTTTGATGATGTAAAGGAGAAGGGCCGATGACCGCACAGACTCCGGATTTTATCTATCTTGATGGTGAGTTCCATCCCCTCGATGACTGGCCATCCCTGCCGAAACTCGGCCAGGGTGTCGCTGCGCGTACCGAAGACGAGTGGGAGGCGGTGGACAGAGCCCTGCTGTCCTCCTGTTGCTGGCGCGAATACCTGGGCACCTGGTCCGTTGACGACGGGCGGCTGTATCTGAAGGAGCTCAGGGGTAAGTACCGGCTCACTGACGGCCCGGTGTTTGCCCATTGGTTCAGCGGGGAGCTGCTCCTGCCACAGGGCGAGCTGCTGGATTGCAAGCCGGAACTGGACTTTAAGCTGATCTACGAACGGGCCAGGGTGCTGGAGGTAGAGCAGGGCAGGGTGGTGACCGATCGCATCGAAACCCCGGAGCAGAATTAAGGAGACAGTCTTGAGCAAATTGAGTCTCAGACCGCTGACGGCAGAGGATGAGCAGTGGCTCTATGAGCTGGAGCGCGACCCAGAGGTGATGCGCTTTACCGACCGCGGCCCGCAGACACTGGCGCAAATTCAGGTGCAGATGCCCGATTTGCTGGCCGGTTACGACGATCCCGAGGGATTGAAGCTGTGGGTGGTGGAACACCCCATTCTCGGCAGCATAGGTACCGCCGCCTTCTACCGGGGGGAGAGTGCCCATTACGAGGTGGGCTATAAGCTGGCCCGGCGTTACTGGGGACAGGGATTGGGTAGTGCCACGATGGCGGCGCTGATGAATTGGGTGGCAGACCATCACCCCGATGCGCCTCTGGTGGCGGAAGCCTTCGAGCAGAACGCCGCGTCCGCCCGGATTCTGGAGAAATTTGGCTTCAGGTGCACCCGGCGTCACTTCAACGAGCAACGACAGCTGTGGGATCTCACCTTCGAGCGCCCCGCCATCGAGGCGCTGCCCCTGAGCGTCTAGTTCTCAGCCCTTAGGCCGGAAACAGAGGCTCAGTACAGGGCGATGTGGCAGCTGGGCAGGTCGTGCTTGTCGAAGTAGCCCTGATGGTACTCCTCGGCGCGGAAGAAGTTGGTCACCGGCTCGATGGCGGTGACAATGGTTTTATCCTTCCAGTATCCCTCTGCCTGCTGGTGCGCCTTGGAAGCTTCGGCGGTGTCACGCTGAGTATCATCGTGGAAAAACACCACACTGCGGTACTGGCTGCCGTGATCCTCTCCCTGCTGATTCACCGTGGTGGGGTTGTGGAACTGCCAGAAGGTATCCAGCAGTTGTTGATAGCTGATGCGGGCTTCATCGAACTCTACCTGCACCACCTCGGCGTGACCGGTTTCCCCGGTCTTCACCTGCTCATAGCTGGGGTTGTCCTGATCGCCGCCCATGTAGCCACACACCGCCGAGGTCACGCCATCAAGCTCCTTGAAGAACTGCTCTACACCCCAAAAACATCCTGCACCGAAGGTGGCAATGGCCATAACCTGACTCCTCAATCTGGATTTCTAGACGGCTAAACGTCCGAATGTCCGTAAACTGTATCAGCTCCATGACAGATTGCAACCCCGAATCTTAATCGTCCGGGGTGCCGCTTTGCGGCTTCTGAGGCTACAATGGCCGGCACAAGAAAAAAGCAATTGGAGTGCGACGTGTTATTTGAACACCAGGATCTTTTGGCGCTGACCTTGGCCCATCCCCACCCCCGCAAGCAACCGGAAAGCCGCACCCTGGCCGACGGTACTCTACTGACCCTCATCGACACCGGCATCCTGGCCATCGAACCGGCTGAGCCCGGCGACAGCGACATCGTGCTCTCCTGTGGCGTTCATGGCAATGAGACCGCCCCCATCGAGCTGGTGAATGAGCTGGTGAACGCCATCATCGATGGCAGCCTCACCTGTCGCCAGCGGCTGCTGGTGCAACTGGGCAATACCCAGGCGATGGTCAATGGCACCCGGGGCGTGGCAGAGAACATGAACCGGCTGTTCAGCGGCGCCCACGCCAAGGGGGAGCCCAACGACGAAAAGCGCCGGGCGGCCCTGTTGGAGCAGACAGTCAGAGAGTTCTTCAAAGAGCCGGGACGCAAGCGGTTCCACTACGATCTGCATACCGCCATCCGCGATTCCCAGCGGGAGAAGTTTGCGGTTTATCCCTACCGCCCGGGGCGCCCCTGGAGCATCGAGCAGATTCGCTTCCTGGCCGGGTGCGGCGTGCAGACCATTCTGCTGTCTCACAACCCCACCACCACCTACAGCTACTTCTCCTCCAACGAGTTTGGCGCCGATGCCTTCACCGTGGAGCTGGGCAAGGTGTACCCCTTCGGCAAGAACGACATGAGCCGCTTCGCCTCCTGCAAGGCGCAGCTGGCCAGGTTGATTGCCGCCGAGGCACTAGATTATCCGCCCCTGTCGAAGAGTGTGGTGTTTGATGTCTGCCAGGTGCTGAACAAGCACCATGAGGATTTTCAGTTCACCTTCGCCGATGATCAGGCCAACTTCACCGAGTTTGCCCCGGGGCATCTGCTGGCCAACGATGGCGAGCTGGAGGTGAGGGTCGGGGAGGTGGCGGAGTCGATCATCTTCCCCAACGCCAACGTGGCCATCGGTCAGCGGGCGCTGCTGACCGTGGTGCCCACAGAAATAGACGAACGATTTGAGTAGATTTAGAGTGCCTGGTGAGAAGTCACTGTAAATATTGCGATACAGCTGACAAAGTGTGATCGCGATCATGGATGGCTCCCACCTTGAGCACCCTATGGGCAGGCAGTAACCTTAGCCCAAACATAACAAGGCCAAACCCAGGTTTGGTGATAATAAACGGCCAGGGATGCTGGCCTCAGACACAAGACGGAAGCGAAATAATGAGCCTCGAACCTCAACATCAGGTGCACAAGGCGGTCATGACCTCGGGTCACGCTTTGAAGATCCCTGAACTGAAGATCTTGCAGTCCGACGGAACCCCTTACCCCGGCGCCACCCTGCCTGACATCGATCAGGAACTGGCGCTCAAAATCTATGACACAGCGGTGTTTACCCGGGTACTGGATGAGCGGATGTTGGCCGCCCAGCGTCAGGGTCGCATCAGTTTCTACATGACCTGCATCGGCGAGGAAGCGGCCGTGGTGGGCAGCGCCGCGGCCCTGAGTCAGGATGACATGATCATGGCCCAGTACCGCGAGCAGGCCGCCCTGCGTTACCGCGGTTTCACCACCGAGCAGTTCATGAACCAGATGTTCTCCAACGTGAAGGATCTGGGTAAGGGCCGTCAGATGCCGATCCACTACGGCAGCAACGAGCTCAACTACATGACGGTCTCCTCGCCCCTGGGCACCCAGATCCCTCAGGCCGCCGGCTACGCCTATGGCCAGAAGCGGGCGGGCAAAGAGGCGGTGACCCTGTGTTACTTCGGTGAAGGCGCCGCGTCCGAGGGCGACTTCCACGCCGGCCTGAACATGGCGGCGGTGCTCAACTGTCCGGCCATCTTCTTCTGCCGCAACAACGGCTACGCCATTTCCACCCCCACCTCAGAGCAGTTTGCCGGTGACGGCATCGCCCCCCGTGGTGTGGGCTACGGCATCAACACCATCCGGGTGGACGGCAACGACATGCTGGCGGTACTGGCCGCCACTCAGCAGGCCCGTGCCATCGCCGTGGCGGAGAACAAGCCGGTGCTGATTGAGGCGATGAGCTACCGCCTGGGAGCGCACTCCAGCTCCGACGATCCTTCCGGCTACCGCTCCCGCGAGGAGGAGGCCAAGTGGCGCGAGCACGACCCGGTGCTGCGCTTCAAGCTGTGGTTGCTGGCTCAGGGCTGGTGGAGTGAGGAGCAGGATGAGGCCCTGTATGACCAGTACCGCAAGGAGGTGCTGGCGGCGGTGAAGGTGGCTGAAACCCTGCCTAAACCCGCCTATGACACCCTGGTGACCGACGTGTACGACACCGTACCCGAGCACCTGGAGAAACAACTGCAAGAGACCCGGGATCACATGGCTCGTTACCCCGACCACTACCCCGCAGACAGTGGCAAGGAGGCGTAACCCATGGCCCAGATGAACCTGTTACAAGCGATCAACAGCGCCATGGACATCGCCATGGCCACCGATGACTCCGCCGTGGTGTTTGGTGAGGACGTCGGCCACTTCGGTGGTGTGTTCCGCGCCACCTCCAAGCTGCAGGAGAAGTACGGCAAGGAGCGCTGCTTCAACACCCCGCTCACCGAGCAGGGAATCATCGGCTTTGCCAACGGTCTGGCTGCCCAGGGCAGCACCGCCATCGCCGAGATCCAGTTTGCCGACTACATCTTCCCGGCCTTTGACCAGCTGGTGAACGAGTCCGCCAAGTTCCGTTACCGCTCCGGCAACGAGTTTGACGTCGGCCGCCTGACCGTGCGCACCCCCTATGGCGGTGGCATCGCCGGTGGTCATTACCACTCCCAGTCCCCCGAGGCCTACTTTACCCACACCCCAGGGCTGAAAATTGTGGTGCCGCGCAACCCCTATGAAGCCAAGGGTTTGCTGCTGGCCTCCATCCGCGACGACAACCCTGTGGTGTTCTTCGAGCCCAAGCGCCTCTACCGCGCCTCTGTTGGCGAGGTGCCCGAGGGCGAATACACCATCAGCCTCTCCAAGGCAGAGGTGGTGCAGAGCGGCAGCGACATCACCCTGCTGGGCTGGGGTGCCCAGATGGAGCTGATCGAGAAGGCCGCCAAGATGGCTGCCGACATCGGCATCAGCTGCGAGATCATCGACCTGCGTACCCTGCTGCCCTGGGACGTGGACACCGTGGCCAAGTCGGTATGCAAAACCGGCCGTTTGCTGGTGAGCCATGAGGCGCCCATCACAGGTGGTTTTGCTGGCGAGATCGCCGCCACCATTCAGCAGGAGTGCTTCCTGCATCTGGAGTCCCCCATCGCCCGGGTGTGTGGCATGGACACTCCATACCCCCTGGCGCTGGAGCAGGCGCATATGGCGGATCATCTGAAGATCTTTGAAGCCATCAAGGCCAGCGTAGAGTTTTAAGGGAGCGCAGCATGATTAAGGAATTTATCCTGCCGGACATCGGCGAAGGTGTCGTCGAGTGTGAGGTGATGGACTGGCTGGTGGCCGAAGGTGACGAGATCAAAGAGGATCAGGTGGTCGCCGAGGTGATGACCGACAAGGCCCTGGTGGAGATCCCGGCCCCCTATGATGGCAAGGTGGTCAAATTGCACTACAAGAAGGGCCAGGTGGCCAAGGTGCATGAGCCGCTGTTCTCGGTGGAGCTTAACGGTGCCAGCGCAGAGGTGGCTGCACCGGCTGCCCCCACCAAGGCGCCAGAACCAGAGGCTCCCAAGGCCCAGCCTGCAGTGGCCCCACAGGGCGAGCAGGTGGAAGAGTTTATCCTGCCGGACATCGGCGAGGGGATCGTCGAGTGTGAAGTGGCCGAATGGCTGGTGAGCGAAGGGGATGAGGTGGTCGAGGACCAGCCCATCTGCGACGTGATGACCGATAAGGCCCTGGTGCAGATCCCGGCGGTGAAGAGTGGCACCATCCACAAGCTTCACTATCAGAAGGGGGAGATTGCCAAGGTGCATGAGCCGCTGTTCTCCCTCATGGTGAGTGGTGCGGCTGTGGCCGAGCCTGCCAAAGCGCAGCCCGCCCCAGCGCCAGAGGCGCCATCACAGGCGACCGAACCGGTGAGCCGCCAGACCGCTGCCGACAGCGGCGCCGTGGCCCAGGGCAAGGCCCTGGCCAGCCCGGCGGTGCGGCGCATGGCCCGGACCCTGAATGTGGATATCGCCGAGGTGCCCGGCAGTGGCAAGAACGGCCGGGTCTATAAGGAGGACATTCAGGCCTTTGTGGATGGTCCGAGCCAGCCAGTGGCAGCTTCGCAGCCCGTGGTACAGGCGGTAACTCCCGCCTCTGAAGACCGGGTGGAAGCCATCCGCGGCATCAAGGCGGCCATGGCCAAGCAGATGACCGCCTCGGTGCAGACCATTCCCCACTTCACCTATTGTGAGGAGCTGGATCTGACCGAACTGGTGGCCCTGCGCGCCTCCCTCAAGCAGCGTTATGCCGACAAGGGCATTAAGCTGACCCTGATGCCCTTTATCATCAAGGCGATGTCTGTGGCGGCCAAGGAGTACCCTGTGCTGAACGCCCAGGTGAAAGACGACTGCAGTGAGATCACCTACAAGGGTGACCACAACATCGGCATGGCGGTGGACGGCAAGATGGGACTCATCGTGCCCAACGTCAAGAAGGTGCAGGAGAAGTCTATTATCGAGGTGGCCCATGAGGTGACCCGACTCACCACCGCGGCCCGTGATGGCCGGGTTTCCCCGGAAGACCTGCGTGACGGCAGCCTGTCGGTGTCCAACATCGGCGCCCTGGGCGGCACCGTGGCCACCCCCATCATCAACAAGCCTGAGGTGGCCATTGTCGCCCTGGGCAAGCTGCAGACGCTGCCCAGATTCAACGACAAGGGCGAGGTGGAAGCGCGCACCATCATGCAGGTGAGCTGGTCCGGCGATCACAGGGTGATAGACGGCGGCACCATCGCCCGATTCTGCAACCTGTGGAAGTCGCTGCTGGAGAACCCGGCGGAGATGATGCTGCATCTCAGCTGATGCTCCCGATGGCGGGCCCGTCCGGGCCCGCCAACATCAGCTTTACGCCTGCCCATTCATTTCCCACCCTATTGATGCGCCAAAGTTAAGACAGTTTTGTCCTTCTTAATCGATTTTGTGACTTAGCACGGCGGTTCTAATTAGGTATAATGGCCTCAGACCCAAATTAGAGGCTGTTGTAAAGAATCATGATGGAAGTCCCTCAACTGGACGATATGCACTATCCGTTCCCGCCCAAGCCAGCCAAGCTGAGCGACGAGGAGAAGAAGCAGTATCGTGAGCGCATCAAGACCCTGCTAAAGCAGAAAGACGCCGTTCTGGTGGCCCACTACTACACCGATCCCGAAATCCAGGCACTGGCCGAGGAGACCGGTGGCTGTGTGGCCGACTCCCTGGAGATGGCCCGCTTCGGCAACGAGCACCCGGCTAAGACCCTGGTGGTGGCGGGCGTGCGCTTCATGGGGGAGACCGCCAAGATTCTCACTCCGGAGAAACGGGTGCTGATGCCGACCCTTGAGGCCACCTGTTCCCTGGACATCGGCTGCCCTGCGGATAAGTTTGGCGAGTTCTGTGACCAGCACCCTGACCATACCGTGGTGGTGTACGCCAACACCTCGGCGGCGGTGAAGGCCCGTGCCGACTGGGTAGTGACCTCCTCCATCGCCCTGGAGATCGTCGAGCACCTGGACAGCGAAGACAAGAAGATCATCTGGGGGCCTGACCGTCACCTGGGTGGCTACATTGCCAAGCAGACCGGTGCCGAGATGATCATGTGGCAGGGCCACTGTGTGGTGCACGATGAGTTCAAGTACCGCGCTTTGGTGGATCTGAAGAAGCAACACCCGGAAGCCGCCGTGCTGGTGCACCCTGAGTCGCCGGATTTCATCGTCGAGATTGCCGACGCGGTGGGTTCCACCAGCCAGCTGATCAAGGCCAGCCAGGAGCTGCCCAATAAGACCTTCATCGTGGCCACCGATCGCGGCATCTTCTACAAGATGCAGCAGCTTTCTCCTGAGAAGACCTTCCTCGAGGCCCCCACCGGCGGTGACGGCGCGACCTGTCGCAGCTGTGCCCACTGCCCCTGGATGGCGATGAACGGCCTGCAGGCCATTGAGCGTTGCCTGAACACCGACGACCTGACGGATCATGAGGTGTTCGTTGACGAGTCTCTGGCTGAAAAGGCGATGATTCCGTTGAACCGGATGCTGGATTTTGCCGCCGAGCTGCGTATGCAGGTGAAGGGCAACGCCTGACACCAAGGCGATAACAGGAAACGGGGCTTATGGCCCCGTTTTTTTATGCCTTCAACCCATCAGTAGCGGGTGGTGATCTCGCCGGTGAGACCGTTATAGGTGAGCCTGGGGCTGGCCAGGCCCTCCCCGGAGGCGACATAGTAGAGATCACACTGGTGAATGCCGGCGTAATGGATCACCAGGGTGTGGTAGTTGGCCGCGTCCTGGTAGCTGGCCTCGGTTTGGGCCAGGGCGCTGATGTTGTGCTCGGGAATCGGTTCGAGCAGTCCCTCCACCGTCTGCAGGCAGTCGGCAAAGTCACTGATTCGGCCATCTCCCAGTCCGGCCTCCGGGTAGCAGCTGCCCAGGGTGCTGGAGCGCACCCCCAGCTCCGGAAAATCGAGGCCGCCGCCGATCCCCAGGGCGCCCTGACCGACGATATCGCCCCCCCTGGCCATGCACAGGCCGTGAAACTGGCCCACCGCAGAGCTGAAGGCGCCAAAGATGGTTCTGGCCTGAGCCTGGTGGGCATCGTCATTCAGGGAAACAAGGCGCGGCAGGGCAACGGCCGCAAGCAGGGCCAGCAGTATGATGACAACCAGGATCTCTATGAGGGTAAATCCTCGTGATGGCAAAGGAGTGACTCCCGACTCTTGTTGGTGTGTTCGAGGATAGAAAACTGATGTCCCTGGGTAAAGGTCAATGTTCGCAAAGCCTGACTCAGGTTCGCGGTCTAGACTGAACACTGTTGAATTGAGGAGATAACCTATGACGCGCCGGTTGATCCCCGAGTTGCAGCCGCGACTGGCAGCCCTGTATCAACATGCGCTTGAGCAGGGGAGGGCGATGGATTGTCATGGGGATAGTGAGCCGCTGCACAAGTACCGAGTGGCCCTGCGCAAGTTGCGCTGTCTGCTCAAGCTCTACCGCCCCTATTTGCCGGAACAGCCGGTGCAGTCGCTGCTGGTTAGCACAGGTCAGCAGGCGCGCATCAGCAACCGGATGCGGGATCTGGATGTGTTTGCCGAATCTCTTGGGCCCGAGCACCCATTGGCTGCTCAGGTGCAGCGATGGCGGCAGCAGAGTTTCACCGAGCTTTACCTTGCTCTGGGTCAGCTCAAGCGGGAGAGGGCGCTGTGTCAGACTTGTCTCTCCCTGCCCTGGGGCAAGGGCAAGGGGGCTTTTGATGCAATAACCGATAAGGTGGAGCACAAGCTGACCCGCAAGGCACAGAAGGACCTGCACAAGGCCAGAGAGAGCGGTGCCACCGAAGATTGGCACCGGCTGAGGCTGAGAATCAAGGCGCAGCGTTACCTCAAAGAGGTGTGTTTGCCTCACAAGCCCTGGACGCGGGAGAAGGCGCTGCAGGATGCACTGGGGGAGTTTAATGACAGCTGCAGCCAGATAGGGTTTCTCGAGTCCAGATTGGATGAAGTGGGTGCCGACACGAGGCCGCTGATGGAGAGCCTGCTTCGGGAAACCCGCGAACGACAAGCCAGGCAAGTGGCCGAGCTCAACCAACAGAACTGGCACTCTGAACAAAATTAGAGCATTCAACAGAAAAACCGAAAAAAGGGTTTGCAATCCCCGCCCCGCCTCCCTAATATACGCATCCGCAGCAACGATGAAGCATCGCTGTTCGCAACAAATTGGTTAGGTGTCCGAGTGGCTGAAGGAGCACGCCTGGAAAGTGTGTATACGGCAACGTATCGAGAGTTCGAATCTCTCCCTAACCGCCATATAAAGAAAAAGCCCCTGCACGAAGTGCAGGGGCTTTTTCTTTATGCGCGTTACGGGAGAACTTGGTTTGAGCTCTCCAGTTCGCAACGGAGCGAAGCATGAGCGGAGTAACGCCGAAGGCGATCATCTCTCCCTAATTCTGTCGCACTTTGTCCCTTCGACGCTCGGTGCAGGGGCTTTTTCTTTATGCGCGTTACGGGAGAACTTGGTTTGAGTTCTCCAGTTCGCAACGGAGCGAAGCATGAGCGGAGTAACGCCGAAGGCGATCATCTCTCCCTAGTTCGGCCCCACGGTGGTGGTTTGAAGAGCTGCCTGTGGATTCTTCGCTAAGACAGCGTCGTTGATTCGTGCCGCTTCCGGCGATCATCTCTCCCTAGTTCGGCCCCACGGTGGTAGTTCGAAGAACTGTTTCTCTAATCCTTCCTCTATTCAAGGTTTTGATTCGTGCCGCTTCCGGCGATCATCTCTCTCTAATTCGGCGCCGCAATGGCAGTTCGAAGAGCTGTTTTCCCAACTTTCTTCTATGTCGGGCTTTGACCCTTATTGCTAGAGGCGATCATCTCTCCCTAGTTCGGCCCCACGGTGGTGGTTCGAAGAGCTGTTTTTCCAATCCGTTCTCCGCCTATGAGCGCCGCTGCTCCCCAATTGCGACTATCCTTGATGGTTATTGCCTGAAGTTGCGCCCCTAAGGAGTCGCTGTGGCCCTCACCCGAACCCTGGCCAGGCGTCTGGTCAACTACCAAGACAATCGCTGCCTGGGGGCCAGGTTGAGGCGGGCCAGGCTGGAGCCCTTACTGGAGATGATTCGGCGCCTGTCGGTTCGGGGTCAGACGGTGACACTGCTGGACATTGGCGGCACCGAGCAGTACTGGCGCATCGTGCCTGAGTCCTTTTTGTCAAAGCACAGGGTGGAGATCACCATTGCCAACCTTGCGCCTCACAAGCGAGACACGGGTTGTGGTCACTTTCGCCAGCTTAAAGCCGATGGTTGTGACCTGAGCCTGTGCGAGGACCGAAGCTTTCATCTGGTGCACTCCAACTCGGTGATCGAGCATGTGGGCGACTGGCAGCGGATGAAGCGCTTCGCCGCCGAGATAGCCCGGGTCGGCCAGGGTTATTTTGTGCAGACCCCTCACTACTGGTTTCCCATGGAGCCTCACTGCCTGACCCCCTGCTTTCACTGGTTGCCCCGCCCCTGGCAACTGGCCCTGGTGAGGCGTTTTGCCCTGGGAAACTGGAAGCAGGCGAGAAATCTGGATGACGCCATCGTCACAGTTGACAGTGCCCGGCTGCTGACTACCCCGATGATGGCGGAGCTGTTTCCCGATGGTGAGCTTCGCTATGAGCGTATCCTGGGTCTGCCCAAGTCCATTCTTGCCCTTCGTCAGCCACCCTTTCCTTGAGCCCGGGTCACTGCCCCTGCTACCATGAAATCTGTTTAGATATCGAGAGGATAAACAGTGTCCAAGTACATTATTATCGCCATGGTCGTGCTGCTGATCGGCTACTTCTTCTATAAGAGTTCCGCCAATGGCAAGGTGGCTCAGGAGAATGCCCTTATCGGCGACGAGTTTCTTGAAGAGAACGGCAAGCGCGATGGGGTGATCACCACAGACAGTGGCCTGCAGATGCTGGTGCTGCAACCTGGCGCCGGTGCCGTGCACCCAACGGCCAAGGACAAGGTGAAGGTTCACTATCACGGCTCTCTGCTCGATGGCACCGTGTTTGACAGCTCAGTGGATCGCGGTGAACCCATCGAGTTCAAACTGAACCAGGTGATCCCAGGCTGGACTGAGGGCGTGCAGCGCATGGTTGAGGGTGAGAAGACCCGCCTGTTTATCCCCGCCCGCCTGGCTTATGGCAACCGCGGTGTGGGCAAGATCCCTCCCGGTTCCCTGCTGATCTTCGAAGTGGAGCTGCTGGCCATCAACTAAGGCCAATACTTCAGTGAGAAAGGCGCCCCAGGGTTTTCCCCGGGGCGTTTTTTTGTGCCTGAATACTTCAGAGTGAGCAGTAAGGTCACTGCCTTTGACAAGAAAGGTCATTATCAAACCCCGCCACCTTGCCTAGAGTGATAACAGGCTCACTTCAGCAAGGACGATTGATGACTCAGCACGCCTACCTCTTTGATGCCATCCGCACCCCCAGGGGGCGGGGCAAGGCAACCGGGGCCCTCCACGAGGCCAAACCCATCTCTCTGCTCACCTCACTGCTTGCCAGTCTGCAGCAGCGTAACGGCTTCGATACCCGCGCGGTGGACGACGTGGTCCTCGGCTGCGTGTCCGCCGTGGGGGATCAGGGGGCGGACATCGCCAAGACCGCCACCCTGGCTGCGGGCTGGGACGACGATGTGGCCGGAGTGACCCTCAACCGCTTCTGTGCCTCCGGGCTGGAGGCGGTGAACATGGCGGCGATGAAGGTGCGCTCCGGCTGGGAGCAATTGGTGGTGGCCGGCGGGGTGGAGTCCATGTCCCGGGTGCCCATGGGCTCCGACGGCGGCGCCTGGGCCAATGACCCTGCCACCAACCTGGCCACCGGATTCATGCCCCAGGGCATCGGTGCAGATCTGATTGCCACCCTGGATGGTTACTCCAGGCAGGAGCTGGACAGCTTCGCCCAGCGTTCTCACCACAATGCGGCGGCCGCCTGGTCGCGGGGGGCCTTTGCCAACAGCGTGCTGCCGGTGACCGACCAAAACGGATTGACCCTGTTGGACCAGGATGAGCTGGTGCGGCCGGACTGCACCCTGGAGACCCTGGGCAAGCTCAAGCCCTCCTTCCAGGCGCTGGGGGAGATGGGCTTCGATGAGGTGGCCCGTGCCAAGTATCCCCAAGTGGAGCGCATCGAGCACCTGCACACCCCGGGCAATGCCTCGGGCATCGTCGATGGCGCCGCCCTGGTGCTGGTGGGCAGCGAAGCCGCCGGTCAGCAGTTCAATATGACGCCCCGGGCCAGGGTGATGGCCACCGCCGTGGTGGGCACCGACGCCACCATCATGCTCACCGGGCCGGCTCCGGCCGCCCGCAAGGCGCTGGCCCTGGCCGGGCTGAGCGCAGACGACATCGATCTTTATGAGGTCAATGAAGCCTTTGCCTCGGTGGTGCTGCGCTTTATCAAGGAGATGGATGTGCCCCTGGATAAGGTGAACGTCAATGGCGGCGCCATCGCCATGGGCCACCCTCTGGGGGCCACCGGCGCCATGATTTTGGGGACCCTGCTCGATGAGTTGGAGGCCAGGGATCTGAAGCGGGGCATGGCGACCCTGTGCGTGGGCGGTGGCATGGGCATCGCCACCATCATTGAGCGAGTCTGAGGGAGCAGATGATGAGCAGCATACGAATCGAACTGGAGAGCGATGGCACCCTCCATCTGGTGCTGGATAAACCCGGCGCCTCCGCCAACCTGATGGACCGGGCCTTTGCCGAGGACCTGGCTGAGACCGTGTCAGCCATCCAGGAGATGGACTACAAAGGCATTATCTTGCGCTCTGCCAAGAGCACCTTCTTTGCCGGAGGCGATCTGGGTCAGATTGCCCAAGTGACCCGGGAGAGCGCCGAACCTTTCTACACCATGGTGGAGTCAATCAAGGCCAGTCTGCGGGCCCTGGAGACCGGTGGCAAACCTGTGGTGGCCTGCATCGGCGGTGCCGCCCTCGGCGGTGGCTGGGAGTTGGCCTTGGCCTGTCATCACCGCATCGCCCTGGACAGTAAGGGGGTGGGAATCGGGCTGCCCGAGGTCACCTTGGGGCTGTTGCCTGGCGGGGGAGGCGTGGCCCGCACCGTGCGCATGTTCGGCTTACAGCAGGCGTTGCCCCTGTTGACCGAGGGGCGGCAGTTCTCCCCGGCCGAGGCGTTGGAGGCGGGCCTGGTGCACCAATTGGCAGACTCGGAGCAGGGCATGTTGCAGGCGGCCAGAGAGTATATCCAGGCTCACCCCCAGGTGGCTCAGCCCTGGGATGAGAAGGGCTATCGCCTGCCCGGTGGCAGCCCCAGCTCTCCCAAGGTGGCGCAGATGCTGGCGGTGGCCCCGGCCATGCTGCGCAAGAAGACCAAGGGGGTGATGCCGGCGCCGGAGGCGATTCTCTGCGCCATGGTGGAGGGGGCCCAGGTGGACTTTGATACCGCCTGTCGCATCGAGTCGCGCTACTTCGTCGAGCTGGTGTGCAGCCAACAGGCGAAGAACCTGATCAACACCTTCTGGTTTGAACTCAACGCCATTAAGGGCGGTGCCGGGCGTCCTGAGGATGTCTCCTCCTCCAGAGTGACCCGGGTCGGGGTGCTGGGCGCCGGGATGATGGGGGCGGGCATCGCCTACGCTGCCGCGTCCAGGGGCATCGAGGTGGTGCTCAAGGATGTCAACCTGGCTCAGGCACAGAAGGGCAAGGCCTACAGCGAGGCCCTGATGGCGAAGCGGGTCCAGCGGGGGCGCAGCAGCGAGGTTCAGGCTCAGCAACTGCTCGAACGCATAGTGCCGACGGAATCGGCGGCGGATCTGGCCGGGTGCGAGCTGGTGATAGAGGCGGTGTTCGAGAACCGCGACCTCAAGGCTAAGGTGACCCGGGAGGCGGAAGCGGTGCTGGCGGACACTGCCCTGATGGCGTCCAACACCTCGACCCTGCCCATTACCGGCCTGGCCCAGGCCTCCAGGCAACCGCAGCACTTCATTGGCCTGCACTTCTTCTCACCGGTGGACAAGATGCCCCTGGTGGAGATCATCAGCGGCCAACAGACCTCGTCTGAGTCCCTGGCCCGGGCCTATGACTTCGTGCTGCAACTGGGCAAGACCCCAATAGTGGTCAACGACAGCCGTGGTTTCTTCACCTCCCGGGTGTTCGGCACCTTTACCAACGAAGGGATCGCCATGCTGGCACAGGGGGTGGCGCCCGCCGCCATCGAGAATGCCGCCTGGTTGGCGGGGTTCCCCGTGGGACCCCTGGCGGTCTCCGATGAGGTCAGCCTGACCCTGATGGAGAAGATCCGCAACCAGACGGTGGCGGACCTGGCCGAGGAGGGGGTAACTGCCCCTCCCAAGGAGGCGGATCCGGTGATTGACCGTATGTTGGAGCTGGAGCGGGCCGGTAAGGCTGCCGGCCGGGGCTTCTACGACTACCCAAAAGGGGAGAAGAAGCGGTTGTGGAGCGGCCTGGCCGGGTACTTCCCTCAGGCCGAGGTTCAGCCGGAGGTGCAGGAGCTTAAAGAGCGGCTGCTGTTCATCATGGCGGTGGAGACGGCGCGCTGCATGGAGGAGGGGGTGCTCAACCATCGGCGGGATGCGGATGTGGGCTCCATCTTCGGCATCGGCTTCCCCGCCTGGAGTGGCGGCGCCATTCAGTTTATCGACCACCTGGGCCCCAAGGCCTTTGTGGCCCGGGCGGACCAACTGGCCGAGAACTACGGCGAGCGTTTCCGGGTGCCCGACGGCCTCAGAGCGCGGGCTGCTAAAGGTCAGGGCTATTGATTCCAATCGATTTCAAGGAGGAGAACATGTTTCCAAGAACTCTGTTTGACAGCGATCACCAACTGTTTCGCGACAGCGTCCGTCGTTTCCTGGAGGCGGAGGTGGTGCCCTTCCACGCCCAGTGGGAGAAGGAGGGCTGCGTCGACCGGGGCCTTTGGTTAAAAGCGGGGGAGCAGGGCTTCCTCTGCCCGACTCTGCCGGAGGCCTATGGTGGAGTGGAGGTGGACTTCCGCTACAACGTCATCATCAACGAGGAGATCGCCAAGGTCGGGGCGTCCGGCCTGGGCTGGGGCCTGCATTCGGACATCGCCGTGCCCTACATCCTCCATTACGGCAGCGAGGCCCAGAAGCAGCGGTTGCTGCCGGGCTGCATCAGCGGTGAGCTGGTCACCGCCATCGCCATGACCGAACCCGGCACCGGCTCGGATCTGCAGGGGATCAAGACCAAGGCCCAGCGCGACGGTGACGGCTGGCTGCTCAGCGGCGCCAAGACCTTCATCACCAATGGTCAGCACGCCAATCTGGTGATCGTGGTGGCCCGAACCGACCCGCAGGCGGGCTCCCGTGGCTTCAGCCTGTTCCTGGTGGAGGAGGGGATGGCCGGATTCAGCCGCGGCACCAATCTGGAGAAGATTGGCATGAAGGCCCAGGACACCTCAGAGCTGTTCTTCGACAATGTGCGACTGCCCGCCGATGCCCTGCTGGGGGAGGAGGGGGCCGGTTTCGCCTACCTGATGCGGGAGTTGCCCCAGGAGCGGTTGTCTGTGGCCAGCAACGCGGTGGCCAATGCGGAGTCCATACTGGAGCAGACCCTGGCCTATGTGGCGGAGCGCCGCGCCTTCGGCAAGCCCATCGCCGCCCTGCAGAACACCCAGTTCAAGCTGGCGGAGTGCCGCACCAAGGTGGATGCGGCCCGGGTGTTTACCGATCGCTGCATCGAACTGCACCTGGAGGGCAAACTGGACGCGGCCATGGCTGCCGAGGTGAAGCTGCTCACCACTGAGCTTCAGGGGGAGGTGCTCGATGAGTGTCTGCAGCTGCACGGTGGCTATGGCTACATGTGGGAGTACCCGGTGGCCCGGGCCTGGGCCGATGCCAGGGTACAACGCATCTACGCCGGCACCAGTGAGGTGATGAAGCTGATCATCGCCCGTAAGATGCTGGAGCAGCAATGAGCACCGAAGCCAGTGGCCCCCTGACCGGCCTCAAGGTGCTGGATTTCTCCACCCTGTTGCCGGGGCCCTTCGCCAGTCAGCTGCTGGCGGACATGGGGGCTCAGGTGACCCGCATCGAGTCCCCCTCCAGGCCGGATCTGCTCAGGCAGCTGAGCACCAGGGTGGGCGGGGAGTCGGCGGCGCACCTGACCATCAACCGCAATAAGCGCAGTCTGGCGTTGGATCTCAAGGCGCCACAGGCGAGCGAGCTGGTTCGCCGCCTGGTGGCGGAGCACGACATCCTGTTAGAGCAGTTTCGCCCCGGAGTGATGGCCCGGCTGGGGCTGGACTACCCCAGCCTGAGGGAGTCCAACCCGGGGCTTATCTACTGCTCCCTGACCGGCTATGGCCAGAACGGTCCCCTGGCCCACAGGGCGGGGCACGACATCAACTACCTGGCCCTGTCCGGGCTGGCCAGCTACAGCGGCCACACTGAGCCTGTGCTCAGTGGCACCCAGGTGGCGGATCTGGCCGGGGGTTCCCAGCAGGCGGTGATCGCCATTCTGGCGGCGCTGTTTGAGCGCCAAAGCAGCGGTCTGGGTCAGCATCTGGATGTCGCCATGGCCGAGGGGGCGCTGGCGCTGAACGCCATGGCTTCGGCGGCGGTGGGTTGTGGAGCCCCGGCGCCCCGGCCGGGCACCGAGGTGCTCAACGGCGGCAGTTTCTATGACTACTATGCCACTGCCGATGGCCGTTACCTGGCGGTAGGCGCCCTGGAGCCCCAGTTTGCCCTGGTGTTTTTCCAGGCCATCGACCGGCCCAACTGGGCGGCGCATGCCCTGGCGCCCCCGGGGCAGCAGTCTGAGCTCAAGGGGGAGATCGCCGCAGTGATCGCCGAGCAGTCCTTGGGTGTCTGGCGCCAGAAGTTTGCTGCACTGGATTGCTGCGTCGAGCCGGTGCTGAATTTGGATGAGGCGATGGCCCACCCACAGTTCGTGGCGCGGGGCATGGTGCGTCAGCTGACCCATCAGGGCCAGTCTATAACTCAGCTGGCCTGCCCCTTGAATCGACAGGGGCCTATCAGGCCCGGTGCGGCTCTGGGGCAGCACAGCGAAACGGTGCTCAAAGAGCTGGGCTATGGGGAGGCGGAGATTGCCGAATTGAAAGCCAGTGGGGCAGTGGCCTAAATCAAGCTCATGAAAAAAGGCGCCATCGGCGCCTTTTTTGTGTGTGTTAAGCCACCCGCTCCTGGCGTTCATCCAGGCGCGCCGCCAGGTACTCCAGCAGCCAGGTTTCCCGCTGGATGGACATGCCCGCCTTGGGGCTGGCGGCCATGGTTTTATGGTTGTGGGCGATGGCGTCGTGGATGTTAACCCACAGCGGACGCATGCCGTTCTGCTGCTCGTAGTGCTCCAGCTGGGTTTCGCCCAGCTGACGATGGGCGCTGCACAGGTAGCAGTAGGAGAGCATCCTCTGGTTGTCGGCGTCATCTTTGTACCAGGGGCGCAGCTCCTCATAGAGGCCCAGCTCTTCGATAATGGCCAGGTTGGCGGCACCGGTCTCCTCGGCCACTTCACGCAGCAGCGCCTGCTCCAGGCTTTCCCCCTTATCGACGCCGCCACCGGGAAGGCTGTAATCCTCGTAACGCTCGGTGTAGAGCAGCAGGATCTGATCGCCGTCGAGGATGGCGGCCCGCACCGCCTTGCGCAGGGTTTCGCTGCCCTGGGGGATGGCGTCTGGATGGGTGGTGCTGTTCAGGGGCTGCATCTGGCTCTCCGGCAATCAAAGCGCGCCATTGTACGCAAAGGCAACTGAGGAGGAAAGTGCCCGCAGCGGAAACGCTGCGGGCGGCTTGGTTGGGGAGGGTTAAGCGGTGAGCTGGGCGGCGATCTCCAGCTCGCGGGTTTCCGGTACCTCATTGTAGGAGAGCACGTTCAGGCCCCTGGCGAAGGCCAGGGCATAGCGGCCCAGCAGCGGCCTGAGCTGAGGGGCCACTAGCAGCATGGCGGGGTGACCCTGTTGGCGGGCGGCGGCCAGCTGCTCCGGCATCGCCTGCTGCAGCCTGGCCAGCAACTGGGGGTCTACCGGGAAGGAGTCCAGGGCCACCTGACCGCCCTGCTGGGCCTGGTTGAGAGAGGTCAGCAACTGCTGCTCCAGCTCCGGTGCCAGGGTGATGACGCTGAGCTTGCCGCTCTCGCCGGCAATCTGATGCACCAGATTGTGTTTCAGGGCACAGCGCACATCGGCGGCCAGCAGCACAGGGTCCTTGGTGGCGTCACTGGACTCCAGCAGGGTGGTGGCCACGGTGCGAATGTCTTTGAGGGAGACCTGCTCCCGCAGCAGCAGCCTGAAGGTCTTCAACTGCTGCACCGGGGTCAGGGCGGTGGAGAGCGATTCCGACAGCTTGGGGGCCACCATGGCCAGCCTTTCGCCGATGGCGTTGATGTCATCGTGTTGCAGCATCTCCGGCAGGGCTTCCCGCAGCAGTTTACTGACGTGGGTGGCGATGATGGTGGCGTGGTCCACCACAGAGTAGCCCAGGTTCAGGGCCTTGGCCTTGTCGTTGCTGTCGATCCAGATGGCGTCCATCTGGTAGGCCGGGTCCTTGGTGATGATCCCCTCGATGTTGCCGTACACCTGACCACTCTGAATAGCCAGCAGCCGCTCCGGCTGCAGCTCCGCCTTAGCCAGCGGGGTGCCGAGGATGGAGATCTGGTAGCCATTGGGGGGCAGGGAGAGGTTGTCTCTGACCCGCACCTCGGGCAGCAGGAAGCCCGCCTGCTCGGACAGGGTGCGGCGGATGCCGGTGAGCCGTTTGATCAGCTCCGCCCCCTGACTGCGGTCCACCAGGTGCACCAGGCGGTACCCCACTCCCAGCTCGATGATGTCGGTGTGGGGCAGGGCATCCCAGCTCGGCTGGGTGGGTTCGCTGACCAGCTCCTGTGCTTTCTCCTGCACCTCTTCCAGGGGCGCCTCCGGGGCCAGCTGAGACTGACGGAAAGCTACGAACCCCAGGACGGCGGCAAAGGAGAGGAACACCAGGGCGGGCATGCCGGGGACCAGTCCCAGGATCGCCATGACGCCGGCGGCGGTGCCCAGCACCTTGGGGTTGGCCAGCAGCTGGCGGGAGAGCTGCTTGGGCATCTCCTCCGCGTCGGACACCCGGGTGACAATGATGGCGGCGGCGGTGGCCAGCAGCAGTGACGGGATCTGGGCCACCAGGCCGTCACCTATGGTGAGCAGGGCGTAGGTCTTGAAGGCGTCGGCGGCGCCAAGATCGTACATGAAGATGCCGATACAGATACCGCCGATGATGTTGATGGCCAGGATCAGTATGCCGGCGATGGCATCCCCGCGGACAAACTTGGAGGCGCCGTCCATAGCCCCGTAGAAGTCCGCTTCCCGGGCCACCTCCTGGCGTCGGGTCCTGGCCTGCTCCTGAGTCAGGGTACCGGCATTGAGGTCGGCGTCGATGGCCATCTGTTTGCCGGGGAGGGCGTCCAGGGTGAAGCGGGCGGACACCTCGGAGATGCGCTCGCCGCCCTTGGTGATCACCACGAAGTTGATGATCATCAGGATCAGGAACACCACGGCACCGACGACGTAGTTGCCGCCAATCACCACCTCACCGAAGGCCTGGATCACCTTACCGGCGGCGTCGCCGCCCTGGTGGCCCTCAATCAGTACCACCCGGGTGGAGGCGACGTTCAGGGTCAGCCTCATCAGGGTCGCCAGCAGCAGCAGGGTCGGGAAGACGGAGAACTCCAGCGGGCGACGGATGGAGACCGACACCAGCAGCACCAGAATCGCCAGGATGATGTTGAAGGTGAACAGGATGTCCAGCAGCCAGGGGGGCAGCGGCAGAATCACCATGGCGAGGATCGCCAGCAGCATCACCGGGATGCCCATAAAGCCTTTGTTGTTAGTCAGGGACTGTAGCAGCCGTGTCATCGGGTGTCCTCAATCGTGACGCAGGTGTTGGGGAATGTGGAACTGGGGCAGGGGCTCGGGGCGCCCCTGCTTGCCGCGCCGGTGGGCCTTGAGCTGCAGCACATAGCTGAGCACATGGGCGATGGCGTGGTAGAGCTGGGCCGGAATCTGCTGCTCCACCTGGGTGGAGTGGTAGATGGCCCGGGTCAGAGGGGGCGCGCTGACCACCTCCAGATCGTATTTGGGTGCCAGTGAACGCATGTAGAGGGCCACCTCGTCCACCCCCTTGGCCAGCACATAGGGGGCGTCGGCCTTCTCTGGCTCATACTTGAGTGCCACCGCGTAGTGGCTGGGGTTGATCAGCAGCACGTCCGCCTGGGGCAGGGCCACCTCGGCGCGGCTTCTGGCCATCTTTTGCTGCAGCTGGCGGATGCGGGATTTGACCTCGGGCTTGCCCTCCTGCTGCTTGTGCTCATCCTTGATCTCCTGCTTGCTCATCTTCAGTTTGCGCTTATGGCTCCAGGCCTGATACGGCAGATCTATAACCCCTACAACGGCGACGGCGCCGGCCAGCCAGTAGAGGCCGCTGGTGAGCACGTCTGACGCCCGCTCCAGGGCCAGTGGCAGGGGCTGTTGGGCCAGCTTGGGCAGGGTGATCCACACCTGGCGCAGGTAGAGCAGCATGGTGCCGGCAATCAGCACCACCTTGAGGATGGATTTGCCCAGCTCTGCCAAAGAGTTTAATGAGAACAGCCGGCCGAAGCCGGAGATCAGGCTGATGCGGCTGAGCTTGAAGCCCGCATTGCCCAGGTTGAGCAGAGGGCCCTCGGGCAGGGCGGCGGCCGCGGCGGTCAGCAGATAGAGGCCGGCCAACAGGGGCACCAGGGTCTGCAGCAACATCAGCAGGGCCAGCCCCAGATGCTGCTGCATCATGCCGGGCACCGCCAGGGCTTCGCGGCTGACGGAAAAGTTGTTGGCCCCCACTCCTTGAACGAAACTGGCCAGATAACCGCTGCCGCTGTCCAGCAGGGTGGCGGCCCCGAGCAGCAGCACCGCGCTGGCAAAATCCTTGGAGCGGGCCACCTGGCCCTGCTCGCGGGCTTTGCGCAGCCGGTTGGCCGTGGGTTGTTCGGTCTTGTCGCCGGACTGCTCATTGCTCATGGCGTCCCCCCGATAGCCTGCAGCATCGCTCGCAGGGCGTCACTGGTCAGTTCGGTGTACAGGTCGGGGAGGCCGGTGAACACCAGCAGCAGGCACACCAACCCCATCATCATCGACATGGGAAAGCCCAGGGCGAAGACGTTGAGGCTGGGGGCGGCCCGGCTGAGGACGCCGAAGGTGAGGTTGACCAGCAACATGGCGGTGACCGCCGGGACCGCCAGGGTCAGGGCCGAGGCAAAGATCCAGCCAAATCTCAGGGCCAGCATCTCCAGGGGCAGATTGAAGATGCCGCTGCCCACAGGCCACAGGGTAAAGCTATCCACCAGGATGCCCAGGGCCACCAGGTGGCCCTCCAGGGCGAGAAACATCAGGATGCCGTAGAGCATCAGCAACTGGCTGACGATGGCCTGGCTCATGCCGTTGACCGGGTCGTTCATGATCGCCATGGACAGGCCCATCTGCATGGAGACCACAGAGCCCAGCACGGTGAGTACATGAATAAGCAGCAGCAGGGGAAACGCCAGCAGCATGCCGGTGAGGATCTGTTCGGCGGCCAGCAGTATGGCGGTGAGTGAGGCGGCATCCACCTGAGGGGGCGTGGGCACCATGGGGGCCATCACCACAGACAGCACCAGGGCCAGCAATATCTTGACGCGAATACTGATGTGGGCGCTGGAGAACATGGGCATCAAGCTGAAGGCGCCCATCAGCCGGCAGAATGGCCACCAGATGTGACCCAGCAGGCTGCCCAGTTCGGCGCTGGTCAGGGTCAGCATGGGCTACCCGATGAGGTAGGGAATGTCATTGAACAGACGCTGAAACAGGTCCATTACCTGCTGCAGCAACCAGTGGCCGGCGAAGAGCACCATCAGCAGGGTCATGATCAGCTTGGGCAGGAAGCTCAGGGTCTGCTCGTTGACCTGGGTGGCGGCCTGAAACACCGCAATGACGATCCCCAATGCCAGGCCGGGGAGAATCAGTATCGCCACCATATTGACCACCAGCAATACGGCGTCGGCAAACAGGGTACTGAGTACTTGAGTGTCCATGGGGCTATCCGAAACTGGCGGCCAGGGTGCCTACCGTCATGCTCCAGCCATCCACCAATACAAACACCATGAGTTTGAAGGGCAGGGAGATGATCAGCGGTGACAGCATCATCATCCCCATGGACATCAGCACACTGGCGACCACCAGATCGATGACCAGGAAGGGAAGAAACAGCAGAAAACCGATCTGGAAGGCGGTCTTGAGCTCACTGAGCACGAAGGCGGGCATCAGGGTCAGGAAGGGCACCTCATCGGGGGTCAGGTCCAGGGAGTCGCCGGCGATGCGCATCATCTGTTCCAGGTCCGACTCCCGGGTCTGCGTGAGCATAAAGGCGCGCAGGGGCACCTCGGCGCGGCGGGCGGCTTCCACCAGGTTGATCTCGCCGCCGTCATAGGGCTGAACCGCGTCGGCGTAGATCTGTTCGCCCACGGGGCGCATGATAAACAGGGTCAGGATCAGGGCGATCCCCAGCAGCACCTTGTTGGGGGGGCTCTGTTGCAGGCCCAGGGCCTGGCGCAGTACCGCCAGCACCACGATGATTCGGGTGAAACTGGTGGCCATCAGCAGCAGCGCCGGCAGTAGGCTGATGGCGGTCATCAGCGCCAGGATTTCCAGCTTGATGTTGATCGCCTGAGACTGATCTCCGTCATCCAGAGTCAGCAGGGTCAGGCCCTCGGCACCGGCGGCAAAGGGCAGGACCAACAGCAGCAAAGGCCAGAAGCGGGCCAGCTTAGCCATCGTAGCCGCCGGATACCTTGGTGTTTTCCACCTCCAGCAGACGCACACCGTAGCGGCCGTTCACTTCAACCACTTCGCCGCGTCCCAGCAGGGCGCCGTTGACGCGCAGGTCCAGGGGCTCGCCCACCATGCGGTCCAGGGTGATCACATTGCCCTCTCCCAGGGTAGTCAGTTCGCCCAGGGTCATCTCGGCGCTGGCCAGCTCCAGGGAGACCTGGACGGGCAACTGCTGAAAGAAGCCCATGTCTTTCTTGGGGCGGGATTGAGGGGACGCGGCAACGGTGGCCGTCGGCACATCCTCTTCCAGCAGATCATCCAGCAGCAGGTCATCATCCAGCAGGTTGTCATCAACCACGTTAGTACTCCTCAGCTTTATGGGCATCCTGGTTGAGCTTGGCCACCAGTTTGCCGTCTTGGGCATGCACGCTGGCGTAGAACTGGGTGCGGCCACCTATGGTGACCGGGCAGCGGGCGTGCAGATGTATGGGCAGAATGTCGCCCTGTTTCAGTTCGTTGAGTGTTTGGACCGGCACCGCTTTGCGCGCCAGTTCGACCCTGGCCTGCACCGGGATCTGGGTCATCCGCTGCTTGACCTTAGCCATCAACTCGGGATCCGCTTTGTGTTCGGTGCGCTGCTCGGACAGGGAACCGAGCAGGGCTTCGCTGACATAGAAACGGATGGGTTCAAAAGGGTGGCTTCGCGGCCATTCGAAGCGCCAGCAGGCGGGCGACTGAATGCCGTCTAAGCTCGGCACCACCTCCAGATCCAGCTCCTCCATGGAGAGTCGGGTCTTGGGCAGGGTCTCCAGGCTGGTTTCGACGATGCGATGGGCCAGACGCAGCTCTGAGTGGCTGATGGGACGCAATGGGCTGACCAGCCGCTGGCTGGCACCGCCGTAATAGCTGCTGGCCAGTTGATCCAGGGTGCAGCGGTCGATGGCAAGCCAGGCAAGGGCGGTGCGACCATGACTGAGGACAAAACAGGCATTGCCCTGATCCGCTGGCAGGGGCTGTTCCTCCAGCCGTACCCGAATCGGGGTGGCCTGACCGAGGCGCATCAGGGGTTTGAAGATCTGCAACACGGCGTCCAGCATCTGGCTGTATCCCAGCTCAAGCTGGCGAAGCAGGCGGCTGCGAGCCAGTTTTTCCTGGACTAAAACGACGGGTCTTACCGTTGCATCAGTGCCACCAGCTAATAGTTTTGCTTTTGCTGTTGTCTTCATTATGAACTGTTCTTTAATTGAGCTTAAATTCGTAAAACCCTGCAGCCACTAGACCTGGCCTGGGTGTAAAGCACTGTCTGACATTATTGTTGACTAATATATGAATCTATCGTGTCAGCACTGTTTAAATTTAATCCTTTACTCTTGGTTGGTATTTAGAACTTCAGTCAATTATCTGACAAAGTCAAAAATACGTTGCCAAAATCAAGCCATTTATTCACGGCGATGGCTAACATATCAGGGGTTTGTGGGGTGTTCAATGGTATTTAATGAAAAATAGATCTCACTGATTGTTGGGTGGAAAAATATAAAATCAAACTTGATTTATTGGGTGGAAAAATAATAGTCTGCCAACTCTTAAAAATTCGCCCAGTGACTATAATGTCTAGTTTGATAAATAAGGTATTTTTGACGGTTGTCGTTTTTCCGACGTTAGCAAATGCTGCGGTGGTTAAATTTGACACGCCGCTGGAAAGAGCTGGATGGAAATTTGACGGTGACAAATTTCAGTGTCGCCTCATACATGAAGTCGAGAATTTCGGCCGATTCGTATTAAGCCGCCACGCCGGTCACCCTCTTACCCTGAGCCTGGATACGGACTGGTTGCCGGAGCAGGGCATCGACGCGAACTTCAGCTTACAGACACCGGGATGGCAACCTGCTTCTCCGGACGCAGCCCATCACTATCCTGCCCAGTGGCAACAGAGCAAAGCCAGATTGGTAGGGGCGGGCGAGCCCTTCCTCCAGGCCCTGGAGCTGGGCTGGAACTGGCAGGTGGATCTTAATGACCAACTGGGGCAGCAGTGGCAGGTCTCCAGTGCCAATGTCCAGGGGCAGCCGGCTGCCCTGGAGATGCGCCAGTGTCTGAAGCAGTTGTTGCCCATGTCCTATGAACAGGTGAGACGACTGGAGATCCCCTACCCCAGTGGTGGTGTGGAGCCGGCCAACCGGGCGACGGCCAGCATCAATGCCGCTGCTGCCTATGTACAGGCAGACCACCGAATCCGCAAGGTGCTGGTGGACGGCCACACCGACAGCGACGGCGACAGCCTGGCCAACCTGGTGCTCAGCCGCACCCGGGCCGATGAGATCGCCGCCCGCTTGGTGGCGGCCGGCGTGCCTGCCGCAAAGATTGAGATTCGTGGCCATGGGGAGCGTTTCCCTCTGGTCAGCAATGGCAGCGCCAACGGGCGCGCCAAGAACCGCAGGGTCACCATTCGCCTGGTGATGGCCGGAGAGGACCAGGTCGCCTCACAGGAGGAAGCCCCGGACATGAACAGCACCCTGCCAAAAAAACTCAGTGCTCAGGAGAGCGGAGAATGAGCGACTACTCCATTCGAATTGCCGGGTTTGAACTCAGCGGGTGTGACCGGGCCCAGTTGGACCTTCAGGGGTTTAACCTGCTGGATACCGACAGCCGAAAACCCGCCTGGCTGACCCTGGTTGGCCTGCAGGGGTGTTGCCCGGAACAGGTGAGCCAGAAGATGGCCGAAGTCGCCGGCAGCATGAAGGTGGTGCTGGTGGACCCTGACGCCGGCGAGGTGGCCAGCGCCGCCCTGAGTTGCGGTGCCCAGGATTACCTGTTGGCGCCTCTGGATCTGGAGCAGTTGCACCGGCTGATTCGCCGGCTCATCACCATCGAGAGCAGCCGGGCGGATCTGGTGGCGGAAGCCCCGGCCAGCCGCCAGCTGCTGATGCTGGCCCATCGAGCCGCCTCCACCGAAGCCAGTGTGCTGCTCTCTGGGGAGAGTGGCACCGGCAAGGAGCAGCTTGCCCGCTACATTCACCGTCATTCCGCCCGGGCCGACAAGCCCTTTGTGGCGGTCAACTGCGCCGCCATCCCCGAGTCGATGCTGGAGTCGGTGCTCTTCGGTCACGCCAAAGGCGCCTTCACCGGCGCCCACGCGGATAAGGCGGGTAAGTTTGAGCTGGCCAATGGCGGCACCCTGCTGCTGGATGAGATTGGTGAGATGCCGCTGATGCTGCAAGCCAAGCTGCTTCGGGTGTTGCAGGAGCGCGAGGTGGAGCGCCTGGGCTGCCATAAGCCCATCAACCTGGATATCCGCATCATCGCCGCCAGCAACAAAGACCTTCGCAAGGAGGTGAGCGAGGGCAACTTCCGCGAGGATCTCTTCTACCGCCTGGATGTGTTGCCGCTGCACCTGCCGCCCTTGCGCGAGCGCCGTGAAGACATTCTGCCCCTGGCGGATCACCTGCTGGAGCGTCACAACCATCTGGCGGGTGACGACAGCTGCTACTTCAGTGAGGCCGCCCGTGCCGCCCTGCTGGCCCATGACTGGCCGGGCAATGTCCGCGAGCTGGACAACTGCGTACAACGGGCCCTGGTGATGCGCCGGGGCACCGCCCTTCAGGCCCTGGAGCTGGGGCTGCCCCAGCAGCAGGTGATTCCGGCCAGTGCCGCCACCGGCCAGGGGCTGAAAGCCTCTAAGCAGCAGGCGGAGTTCCAGTACATCATCGACACCCTCAAACGGTTCGGCGGCCATCGCAGCCGCAGCGCCGAAACCCTGGGGATGACCACCAGGGCGTTGCGTTACAAGATGGCGCAGATGCGGGAAGCGGGCATCGACGTGGATGCCATCATCAAAAGCGCCGAATGCGCCGCCTAGAGGAAGCTGAGCAATCATGAGCATTATTACCGAGCAGTCGATGCTGGCGACCATGGCCCTGCAGAAGGACCAGGCGGCGGGCATCATTCGTCCCGCCGAAGATCAGGCCGAAGCGGGCAGTTTCTCCGATCTGATGAAGCAGAAGGTGGTGTCCGTCAACACCGACCAGAACCTGGCCTCCGCCCGCACCGCGGCGGTGGAGACCGGGGAAAGCGACGATCTGGTGGGCGCCATGGTGGCGTCTCAGAAAGCCAGCCTCTCATTCAGCGCCATGGTGCAGATTCGTAACCGTCTGGTGGCCGCGCTGGACGAGATCATGAAGATGCCGATCTAGGGGAGCTCTATGTCGACCGTATTATCCCAATCCGCTCAACCTTTCGGTTCATTCGAAGGCGTTCGCAGCGTCTGGCAGCGCTTTGTCCGCTCTGAAGGGGGCCAGGGCCAGGTGTTGTTGGTGTCGGTGCTGGCGGTGATCGCCGCCACCGTCATCGTCCTGGTGCTGTGGAAGTCCGGGGGCAATCTGCGCCCCCTGTATGGCAATCAGGAGGGGTACGACAGTGCCCAGATCATCGAGGTGCTCGAAGCCGAAGGGATCGACTATCAGATTGATCGGGGCACAGGTCAGTTGCTGGTGAATCACGACCAGGTGGGCGCCGTGCGCATGGTGCTGGCGGCCCGCGGCATCAAGGCTCAGTTGCCCAGCGGCCTGGACAACCTCGACAGTGACGTGACCACCAGTCAGTTTATGGAGCAGGCCAGATATCGCCACGGCCTGGAGGGGGAGATGGCTCGCACCATCATGGCTCTGGATCCGGTGAAAGCCGCCCGGGTGCACCTGGCCATCCCCAAGCGCACCCTGTTTGTGCGCAAGCAGGATGCCCAGACCTCGGCTTCGGTGATGGTGGATCTGCAGCCGGGCAAAACCCTGAGCCCGGGCCAGGTGGCCGCCGTGGTCAACCTGGTGGCGGGCAGCGTGCCCGGACTCAGCCCTAAGCAGGTGCAGCTGGTGAATCAGCGCGGCGAACTGCTGGCCGGTGATGAGGCCATGGGGCACAACGCCAGTGGCCTGAGCGCCCAGCAGGTGGAGTACAGCAGAACCCTGGAACAACAGCTGATCCAGCGGGCGGAAAGCATGCTGCTGCCGATTCTCGGTCCTCAGCAATACCGGGTTCAGGTGTCCGCCGACATCAACTTCGACCAGGTGGAGGAGACCCAGGAGAGCGTCGACCCCAGCGTGGTACTGCTGCAGGAGAAGGTGCGCAGCAATCAGAACAACGGCTCCCTGGCCCTGGGGATCCCGGGCGCCCTATCCAACCAGCCACCGGCCCAGGAGGGGGAGCAGCCCTCGAACCAGTCCAGCACCCTGAGCGAGGAGTCCAGCCGCAGTTTCGAGGCGGGACGCTCGGTGCGCCACACCAAGTACCAGCAGGCCCAGCTGAAACAGCTGTCTGTCTCGGTGCTGGTGAATCAGCGTGCTGACATGGAGCAACCCTGGACCCAGGCCCAGCAGGATCAGATGGCCCAGATGGTGCGTGATGCCATCGGTTTCGACGCCAGCCGGGGTGACCAGTTCTCCCTGTCGGTGTTCCCCTTTGCTGTGGTCACCGAGACCCCGGTGGAGCCCATGCCCTGGTGGCAGATGCCGGAATACGCCCAGTACTTTCGCTACCTGGTGGGTGGCCTGGTGGGGCTGTGCCTGATCTTCTTCGTGCTGCGCCCCATGGTCAGCCACCTGATCAAGGTGGAGCGGATGCCGAAAGAGGCGCCGCCGCTGCCTGTCGCCGACAACCCGCCTGAGCTGGCACCGCCGCCGGAAGTCGAGCCTGAGCAGAAGGGGCTGAGCAGTGCCATCGTGGCCCTGGGACTGCCGGAGCCCGGCTCGCCGCTGACCGTACAGTTGGAGCACCTTGGCATGCTGGCCAAGGAGGAACCGGCCCGGGTGGCCGAGGTGATCTCCCAGTGGATTGGAGCAGAGAAACGTGACTAATGCCCTGAAATCGTCCCAGATGGACAACATGGAACAGGCAGCCATGCTGCTGCTGAGCATGGGCGAGGAGGGGGCCGCCAAGGTGTTGGCCCACCTGGATCGCAGCGACGTGCAGCGTCTGAGCCACAAGATGGCCCGGTTGAGCCACATCTCCCATGAAGAGGCCGGCGGAGTGCTGAGCCGCTTCTTCGATGCCTATCGGGATCAGTCCGGCATCGCCCGGGCCTCCCGGGGGTACCTGCAGCGTACTCTGGACATCGCCCTGGGCGATCGGGTGGCCAAGGGACTCATCGACAACATCTATGGGGATGAGATTCAGACCCTGGTGCGTCGCCTGGAGTGGGTGGACCCCAAACTGCTGGCCCATGAGATCACCCACGAGCACAGCCAGCTTCAGGCGGTGCTGCTGGGGCTGCTGCCCGCGGAAAACGCCTCCCTGGTACTGCAACACCTGCCGGGCCACTGCCACGATGAGGTGCTGCTGCGCATCGCCGCCCTGGGCGAGTTGGACCGGGATGTGGTGGAGGAGCTGCGCCAGCTGGTGGAGCGCTGCGTGGCCATCGCCATGGAGAAGAGTCATACCCAGGTCGCCGGGGTGAAACAGGTGGCGGACATCCTCAACCGCTATGAGGGGGACAGGGAACAGCTGATGTCGGTGCTCCGATTGCACGATCAGACCCTGGCCACCCAGGTGGAGGACAACATGTTCGACTTCATCATCCTGGGCCGTCAGAAGGACGACACCCTGCAGAAACTGCTGGCAGAGGTGGATCCGGAGACCCTGGCCATCTCCCTCAAAGGGGTGGACTCCAACCTCAAGAAGGCGGTGCTGGGCGCCTTGCCCAAGCGGATGTCCTCCTCCATTGAGACCCGGATGGAGGCGATCGGTGCCGTGGCCCTTTCCAGGGCGGACCTGGCCCGGGCCGAGGTGATGGATAAGGCCAAGAGCATGATGGAAGCCAAGGAGCTGGAACTGCAACTCTTTGAAGAGCCGGTGGTGGAATAATGAGTCAGCAACACTGGAACAACCAAGCGAGCCGGGTGCGTCTCTACCACTTCCCGCCCCTGGGAACTCAGGGAGGGGAGAGTGCGCCGGCGTCTACCGGCGCCGATTATCAGCGTGCGGTGGAACAGGGTTATCAGGAGGGGATGGAGCAGGGCCGCGAGGCCGGCTACCAGGAGGGCCTGGAGACGGGCCGCCAAGAGGGGGTCTCTCAGGGGGTGGCAGAAGGCCGCGCCCAGGGCCAGGCCCAGGCCCATCAGGAGATGGAACAGCGTCTGGCGCCGATGATCGCTCCGCTGACCGCACTGCAGCAGCTGCTGCGAGAGGGCCACGAACAGCAGCTCAAGGGGCAGCAGGAGCTGATCCTTGAGCTGGTAAAGCGGGTGGCCGAGCAGGTGGTGCGCTGTGAACTGACTCTGCACCCACAGCAGATCATGAGCCTCATCGAGGAGACTCTGGCGGCTCTGCCGGACGGGCGCACCAATCCGGTGATCCACCTGGAGCCCGGTGTGCTCACCACCCTCAGCGAGGTGGCGGCAGATCAGGTGGCCCAGTGGGAGCTTAAGGCCGACCCGACTCTGGGCATTGGCGATGTGCGGGTGGTGACCGAAGAGTGTGAGGCGGACGCCTCCACCGCCACCCGGCTGGATGCCTGCATGGAGCAGGTGGCCAAGCATCTGGTGGATGACCATGGCCAGGGTGCTTAACCTAGCCTGTCACCCCAAGGTACCGGTTGCCACCATCTACGGTAGGTTGATTCGGGTCAACGGACTGATGCTGGAGGCGGTAGGCTGCCAGCTGGGCACCGGTGACCGCTGCATGCTGGGCTGCCGCGATGGCAGTGAGGTGGAAGCCGAGGTGGTGGGCTTCGAAGGCGCCACCCTGCTGCTGATGCCCTTGCATCCCACCTCTGGATTGATGCCCGGTGCCAGGGTGCGGCCACTCTCTGGCCCCTCCACCGTGCCCATCGGACCCGGCCTGCTGGGCCGGGTACTCGATGGCAGCGGTAACCCCATCGACGGCAAGGGCCCGCTGCGTCACTGCAGCGCCCAGCCGACTCATCTCAAGGTCCCTAACCCTCTGCTCAGACGTCCCATCGCCGGACAACTGGACGTGGGGGTGCGCGCCCTCAATACCCTGCTGCCTATTGGCAAGGGCCAGCGCCTGGGGCTGTTCGCCGGCTCCGGCGTAGGCAAGTCGGTGCTCCTGGGGATGATGACCCGCTATACCCAGGCGGATGTGGTGGTGGTGGGACTCATCGGTGAGCGGGGGCGTGAGGTCCGGGAATTTCTCGACCATGCCCTGGGAGAACAGGGGCGTCGCCGTGCGGTGGTGATCGCCGCCCCGGCCGACACCACGCCGCTGATGCGCCTTCGCGCCGCCCGCCTGTGTCACCAGGTAGCCACCGGATTCCGGGATCAGGGCCAGGATGTGTTGCTGCTGATGGACTCGTTGACCCGCTATGCCCAGGCCCAGCGCGAGATCGGTCTGAGCCTGGGGGAGCCGCCGGCGACCCGGGGCTACCCGCCTTCGGCGTTTTCGACCCTGCCTTCGCTGGTGGAGATGGCGGGCAATGGCGAGCACCCCAACGGCAGCCTGAGTGCTCTGTACACCGTGTTGGCAGAAGGGGATGATCAGCAGGACCCGGTGGCCGACGCCGCCCGGGCGATTCTCGATGGTCACATCGTCCTCAGCCGTGCCCTGGCACAGCAGGGGCATTTCCCCGCCATCGACATCAACGCCTCGGCCAGCCGGGTGGCGGATCAGCTGCACAGCAAGGCGCAGTTGCAGGCGTCCGCCCGGGTTCGTCGTCTGCTGGGGCGCTACCAGGAGGTGCGCGAGCTGCTGCCCCTGGGGGGCTATCAACCCGGTCAGGATGCAGAGCTGGACCTGGCGGTGCGCAGTTACCCCACATTGGCGGGCTTTTTGCAGCAGGACAAAGATGAACGGGTTGATTTGGCGCAGAGCGCTCAGACCCTGGAGACAATGCTGGAGGAGATAGCCCAACATGGTGCGTAAGATACAGCTGCTGCGGGAGAAGCAGGAGAAGCAGATGGCTCAGCTGGGGCAGCAGAAGCAGCGCAGCCAGCTCAGGCTGGCACAGCTCGAGCGCCGTCGCCTGGGGCTGGAGCAGGCCCTGGAGGCCAGCGGTGAGGCCCCGGCCACAGGCTGTGCCCTCAGTTGGCAAAATCGCAGCCACTACCGGGGGCAGCTGATCCCGGCAACCCAGAAACTGGCTATGGAACAGGGACTGGCGGAGCAGGAACAGGGGCGCATCAGCCGCCTTTGGCAGCACGCCCTGGCCCGCCGTCAGGGATTGGCCTGGCTCGAGGAGCAGCGCCGTCAGCAGGGGGTTGAACGCCACAACCGCACCGAGCAGCGTCAGCAGGATGAAGCGGGTGCTCGGATGGCCGCATCGGCCCGGGGATTCAGGCGTTAGCCGCCCGCTATCACGGCATAAAAAAAGGACCCCTGGGGTCCTTTTTTTGTGTCTCTGGCCATAGGGGCTCAGGGCTGCAACTGGCCATAGTCGTTTTCCAGGGCCTGGGCCTTCTGGGGATCCACCAGTCGATTGAGTGAGCGCTGCTGGGTATTGAGCAGGCGGCCATTGATGTCGTTCTGGGTCTTACACTGATGCACCAGCTGTTGCAGCTGTTGCCACAACAGGCCGATTTTCTTGCCGCTGTCTCCGGGGATGGCGGACAGCAGTCGTTTCATCCCCTTGTCGTCGCCGGGCAGGCCCAGGGCCGCCAGCTGCTCACAGCGGTGCTGGGCACGCTGCTGCAGCACCTGACACAGCTCGTCCTGGCGGTTGTTGTGCCTGGACAGGGCCTCGGTGTCACGACGCTCCAGCAGGCCGTGCTGGTGACGAATCAGGCTCTTGAGCTGTTGATACTGCTTAACGTCCAGCTGAATCCCCTTGACCAGCTGACGAACCTGTTCCGCTCGGGTCACAGTTTGGACCCGTGCTCTTCCAGCATCGCTTCCGCGATCAGCTCCAGATCGATGGGGTAACCCTCTGTGGACAGTTCCGCCTGCAGGGCGGCAACCTTGTTTCTGTCGACGCTGTCCATCTCATCCAGCTCCTTGCTGGCCTGGTTCAGCTGCTGCCACTCCTGGCTGACAGACTGGGACTGGTTCTCGCTCTGGTGCTTACTCACCGGGGCATTGCTGGTGTTGGCCTCCTGGTTCTGCAGGGAGACCAGCTGCTGGGATACCGGAGTAATTTCCATGGTGTTCTCTCAATCGATGTTGCCTTTGTCTATGGAGGGCGGCAGGTTTCGGCAGGAACTTAAAAAATTGTTTCCACTTTTCCTGTGGCGACGATCCGGGCGGAAACAATTTTGCCGGATCGGCTGTTCTTCACCTTGATCACCTCACCTTCGCTGCCTCCTTTGAGGGCAATGCCCGAGGTGGTGGCGGCGAAGCTGTCACCCCGGGCCACCATCACCACCTGCTGACCCCGCTCTACCATCAGTGGTGGCATCAACTGCTGAGCCTTGATGGGGGAGCCGGCACGAATGCCCCGCCGGGCACGTTGGCCGGCAATGGACGCTATGGACATCAGCAGGTCGCCGTCAGACGGAGTCAGTGCGCGCTGCTGCCAATGCAGTTGGCTGGGCTGAATCAGATGGCCGGCCATCAGCTTTGCCCGGGTGACCGGGACCCTGGCCTCGAGAGAGACGGTGCTCCGAACTCGCAGAGACCACTTGGGGCTGGGGCAACTGACCCGCCGGTGTTGGCGGCCCACGGGAAAGCGACCCCGCTCCCCCTCCAGCTGCAGTGGTTGTGTGCAGGGGGGCAGGGTGGCGGCGCCCGAAGGAAGCTGGATGCGAATCTTGCTCTTAAGCCAGTGGCCGGGGTGCTGCTGTTGCCATTGGACCACCTCCTGGCTGAGGGCGTCATCAAGGGCGGCGCGGATCTGCTGCGGGGCGTCCTCGGCGGTCGCGGACAGCGGAAACCCCAGCAGCAATAGCAGGGGGAACAGGGAACTTCCGCTTCCGTTAAACCAGGCTCTCAAGGCGTATCTCTTTGTTATATATAAAAATAAAAACCTGGCACGGATTTTGGATTCCAGTGGCCAGGACTGTATTAACACGTTACTAGGAGTTGCCATGGCTATCAACCTGGAATCGGCACTGGGGCTGCATGCCCAGGGGCTGGATCTGAGGGTGGAGCGCACCAAGATTCTGGCCGCCAATCTGGCCAATGCGGAGACCCCAGGCTACCTGGCCAGAGACATCGATTTCTCCAAGGTGATGCAGGGGTATCAGACCAGTGGTCAGTTGCAGCGCGACTATCAGCTGGATTACCGGGTGCCTCATCAGATCGCCGCCGACGGCAACACCGTGGAGCTGGAGCAGGAGCAGGCGCGCTTTGCCGCCAACTCCATGGATTTTCAGACCAGCCTCACCTTCCTCAACATGAAGATAAGCGGCATTCGCACCGCCATCGAGGGTCAATAACCATGTCGTTCAACCGAATCTACGACATCGCAGGCAGCTCACTGGCGGCGCAAACCCAGCGGTTGAATACCGTGGCCAGTAACCTGGCCAATGCCGACGCCGCCGCTCCGGACGCCGATCAGGCCTACCGGGCGGTGAAACCTGTGTTTCGTGCCATCTACGACCAGTTCAACGGCGTGCCTTCCGCCAAGGTGGAGGTGGCGGCGGTGGTGCAGACCGATGCGCCGGTGGAGATGCGCTTCGAGCCCAACCACCCCTACGCCAATGAAGAGGGCTTTGTGGCCTACTCCAACGTGGACACCGTGGCGGAGATGGCGGACATGATGTCTGCCACCCAGAGCTTCGAGGCCAGCGTCAACATCATGAACCGGGCCCGCTCCATGCAACAGGGCCTGCTGCAACTGGGAACCAAGTAACCATGACGGTCAATGCCATCAACAACGCCGCCCAGGGCGGCGGCGACAGCAACCAGATTCAGCCCAACTCGGCGGCGGATCTGAAGAACGAATTCATGACCCTGATGATCGCCCAGATCGAGAATCAGGATCCCACGGATCCCCTGGACGCCAACGAGTATGTGGCTCAGCTGGCCCAGTTCTCCCAGGTGGAGAGCCTGGAGTACATCCGCCAGAACCAGTCAGCCCAGATGACCATGATGGAGAACGCCGCCATCGTTCAGTCCGCTTCCCTGCTGGGCAAGCAGGCGATGGTGCCGGCGGACAGTTTCACCCTCAGTGGTGAGGCGGTGAACGGCAAGCTCTATCTGGAGAACAGCGCCGAGTCGGTCCAGGTGCAGCTCATTGACGACAAGGGTGAGGTGGCCGCCACCCTGGATCTGGGCAGTCAGGGTAAAGGGGATGTGCCCTTTGCCGTGGACCCGCAGAAACTGGGCCTGGCGGATGGGGAGTACAGCCTCAAGGTGACCGCCACCGCAGGAGAGAGCGAACTGCCGGTGAACACCTTTGTTCGGGCCCCCATTGAGAAGATTCATTTTGCCAGCGCCTCAGGAATGATGATGGCGGAGATGGGCAATGGTCTGGGCACCATTTCGGTGCTCAACATCAGCGAAGTCAGCGCCACTGACAGCGCAGTGCAATAAGGATACTGAGGATACTATGTCTTACAACATCGCCATGAGTGGCCTGCGCTCCACCAGCCAGGAGCTGAACACCATCAGCAACAACATCGCCAACGTCTCTACCGCCGGCTTCCGCGGGGCCCGCAGCGAGTTTGCCGCCATCTACAACGGTGGTCAGGCCGGGGGCGTGTCCATGACCGGTGCCAGCCAGAACTTCTCCCTGAACGGCACCATGAACTACACCGGCCGCTCCCTGGATCTGGGGATTCAGGGCAACGGCTTTTTCGTCCTGGGCGCCGACGACGGCAGCACCCTCTACAGCCGCGCCGGCATGTTCAACCAGAACGCCGACGGCTATGTGGTGGACCCCTATGGCAACCGTCTCCAGGGCTACCCGGTGAGCAGTGGCGGCACCATTTTGACCGGCTCTGTGGGCGACCTGCAGGTGCAGGCGGGGTCGATTCCGGCCCGGGCCACCACAGAGGTGAACATGACTGCCAACCTGGACGCCAGAGTCAGCAACATCACCGCCCCCTTCGACGCCACCGACGTGAGCACCTACCACAGCTCCAACACCGTCTCTGTCTATGACTCCCAGGGCAATAAGCACGCCCTGACCCAGTACTACGTCAAGACCGCCGACAACAGCTGGACGGTGCACTACGCCGTGGACGGCACCACCCTGGCGGACACCAACACCATGAGCTTTGACACCTCCGGCAACCTTACTGCCGGCGGCACCGACGCTCTGACCATCAGTGCGGCCACCCTGGGCACCGGCTCCGCGGATCTGACCCTGGATCTGGAGTGGAACAACACCACCCAGTACGGCGCCGATTACATCACCTCCAAGATTGACCAGAACGGCAACACCTCCGGTGAGATGAAAGGGGTGCGGGTCGCCGAAGACGGCAAGGTGTACTCCACCTACACCAACGGCGAGGAGCGACTGCAGGGCCAGGTGGTGCTGGCCAACTTCACCAACCCCAATGGCCTGGAAGCGGTGAACAACACTGCCTGGATTGCCAACCAGGAAGCCGGTGATCCGGCGGTTGGCGCCCCGGGCAGCGGCACCCTGGCCGGGCTTTCCGCCGGCTACATCGAGGGATCCAACGTGGACCTGACCGCGGAGATGGTCAACCTGATGACCGCCCAGCGCAACTATCAGTCCAACGCCAAGGTGTTGACCGCCGCGGACACCATGAACCAGTCCCTGCTTAACGCCATCTAGGTGACCCATGGATAAGTTGCTCTACACCGCCGTCAGCGGCGCCAACCGGGTGATGGCGGCCCAGGCCCTCAAGGCCAATAACCTGGCCAACGTCGACACCAATGGCTTTCGCGCCGATCTGGAACGGGTTCAGGCGCTGGCGGTCTCCGAGACCCGGGTGCTGTCCCAGCTGGGCAGCGCCGGTGTCAGCCAGAAGGCAGGGGAGCTGGCCCCCACGGGCCGCACCCTGGATCTGGCCATCGAAGACAGGGGGATGTTCACCCTGCTGACCCCCAACGGCGAAGCTTACAGCCGGGCCGGTCACCTGGAGCTCGACGCTCTGGGACAGCTGACTCAGGGCGGCCTGCCGGTGGCGGGGCTGGATGGTCCCATCGTGCTGCCCGAGTACAAGGAGATCTTCGTCGGGGACGACGGCACCATCAGCGTCACCCCGGCCGAGGGCGGGGTGATTGAGGAGGTGGGGCGCCTGAAACTGGTGAATCCGGACATGGCCCAGATGCGCAAGAGCCTGGATGGGCTGCTGCGTCCCGCCGATGGTGTGCCCCTGGCCGCCGATGACCAGGTGAAGGTGGTCAGCGGATTCCTTGAGGGGAGCAACGTAGACGCGGTTCAGGAATTGGTGGCCTCCATGGATCTCAGCCGCCAGTTCGAAGTTCAGATCAAATTGATGAAGAGTGCGGAGAGCCTGGCCAAGTCCGGCAACCGCCTGCTTAACGACGTATAACAGGGGATAAGCCATGAGTTCAGCACTGTGGATCTCTAAGACCGGCCTGACGGCCCAAGACACCAAGATGACGGCCATCGCCAACAACCTGGCCAACGTCAACACCACCGGCTTCAAGCGGGACCGGGTGGCCTTCAACGACCTCTTCTATCAGGTGCAGCGCCAGCCGGGCGGCCAGATGGACGAGGTCAACGACCTGCCTTCCGGCCTGCAGCTGGGTACCGGGGTGCGGGTGGCGGGCACCCAGAAGGTGTTCACCACGGGCAATCTGGTGACCACCAGCCAGCAGCTGGATCTGGGCATCGAAGGCCAGGGGTTCTTCCAGGTGCAGCAGCCCAACGGCGACCTGGGTTACACCAGGGACGGCCAGTTTTACCGCAACGCCGATGGCGAAATGGTCACCGCCGGCGGCCTGCCCCTGGTGCCCGGCATCACCATCCCCGAGGAGGCGCTGACCATCACCATAGGCTCAGACGGCCGGGTGACCGCCCAGATGGCGGGCCAGGCGGACGCCGAGGAGCTGGGTCAGATCACCCTGGTGAACTTCATCAATCCCACCGGCCTGGAATCCCGGGGTGACAACCTCTACGCGGAAACCGCGGCCTCCGGCGTACCTGTCGAGGGCACCGCCGGCGAGCAGGGGATGGGGACCCTGCGTCAGGGCGCCCTGGAGTCGGCCAACGTCAATGTGGTGGAGGAGATGGTGGAGATGATCTCCACGCAGCGCGCCTATGAGATGAACGCCAAGGTGCTGACTGCGTCCGACGAAATGATGCAGTTCCTCAACCAGACGGTGTAAGGAGAGAGAGATGAAAGCCTGGATCGCCCTGTTTTTCCTGTTTCTCGGGGGCTGTGCCTCCCACTTTCCCGAGACCGCCCCGGTGCCGGATACCCCGACCTGGGCGCCACCCGCGGTGGATTACAGCCTGCCTGCCGCCGAGAATGGCAGCCTCTACCGCCCCGGCTACATGCTGACCCTGTTCAAGGACAAGCGCGCCTTTCGTGAGGGAGACATCCTGACGGTGAACCTGGATGAGCGCACCCAGGCCAGCAAGAAGGCGGACACCTCCACCCGCAAGAGCACCAATCTCAGCGGCCAGGGGGATCTGGCGCTGTCCAACGGCAAGAGCTACGCCACCAGCGGCTCCCTGGGCACCGGGCATCAATACAGCGGCAATGGCTCCAGCAGCCAGCAGAACCAGCTGACCGGCTCCATCACGGTGACCGTGGCCAAGGTATTGCCCAACGGGGTGTTGCTGATCCGTGGCGAGAAGTGGCTTCGCCTGAACCAGGGGGATGAGTATCTGCGCCTGGTGGGACTGGTGCGTACCGACGACATCGACAATGGCAACACCCTCTCTTCTCAGCGTATCGCCGACGCCCGCATCATCTATGGCGGCAAGGGCGCCATCGCCGACAGCAACAGCATGGGGTGGGCGTCGCGCTACTTCAACAGCCCCTGGTTCCCCATGTAGGAAGCGCTATGAGAATTCTGTTTGTTCTGCTGCTGATCCTGTCGCTGCCCCTGCCTCTGGTGGCCGCGCCTCAGACCCGTCAGATGATGGATCTGGTGGATGTGCAGGGGATTCGTGACAACCAGCTGGTGGGCTATGGCCTGGTGGTGGGCCTGACCGGCACCGGTGACAAGAGCCAGGTGAAGTTCACCGCCCAGTCCGTGGTCAACATGCTCAAGCAGTTCGGGGTGCAGATTGACGGCACCTCGGACCCCAAGCTGAAGAATGTGGCCGCCGTGGCCATCCACGCCTCGGTGCCGCCCCTGGCCAGCCCGGGGCAGACCCTGGACGTGACCGTCTCCTCCATCGGTGATGCCAAGAGCCTGCGGGGCGGCTCCCTGCTGATGACCCCGCTGCGCGGGGTCGATGGCGAGGTGTACGCCGTGGCCCAGGGCAACCTGGTGGTGGGCGGGGTTACCGCCGAGGGGCGCGATGGCACCTCGGTGACCATCAATGTGCCCACAGTGGGGACCATCCCCAATGGCGCCCTGCTGGAAGCCTCCATCCCCAGCAGTTTCCAGAGTGGCGACGACATTGTCCTCAACCTCAAGCACCAGAGCTTCAAGACCGCCCGCAACATCGAGCGGGTCATCAACGACACCTTTGGCCCGGACGTGGCCCGGGCCCAGAGCAACGCCAAGGTGCGGGTGCACGCCCCCAGCGATCCCCGTCAGCGGGTGACCTTCATGTCGATGCTGGAGGAGCTGCAGGTGCAGCCCGGGCGCCGCCCCGCCCGGGTGGTGTTCAACAGCCGCACCGGCACCGTGGTGATGGGCGCAGACGTCCGGGTGCAGAAGGCGGCGGTGAGTCACGGCAACCTGACGGTGGCGATCACCGAACAGACCTCGGTGAGCCAGCCCGGCGCCTTCTCCGGGGGCAACACCGCAGTGACCAACAACAGCAGCATCAACATCGATCAGGGGGACGCCTCCATGTTTGTCTGGCCCGAGGGCACCTCCCTGGAGACCATCGTCAAGGCGGTCAACTCCCTGGGCGCCGCGCCGGCAGACCTGATGGCCATCCTCCAGGCTCTGGATGAAGCCGGGGCCCTGGACGCAGAACTGGTGGTGATCTGATGCAGATAAGCTCCAATGGCGGCTACCTGAACCGGCTGGATGCGGGCCAACTGGTCTCTCAGCACGGCCACAACGGCGCCATCCAGGCGGTCAGCCAGCAGTTTGAAGCCCAGTTCCTGCAGACGGTGCTCAAGCACATGCGGGCGGCGGCGGACGCCCTGGCGGATGAGGAGAGCCCGCTCTCCTCCAAGAACAACGAGATCTACCGTGACCTTCACGATGCCGAGCTGTCGCTGACACTGAGCGGCAAAGCCGGCACCGGCCTGGTCCAGGCCCTGACCCGCCAACTGGGCGGGGAGTTTAAGTCCGAGGCGACCCCGGTCGCTGTGGATAGGCAACCTCCGGTCACCGCCGCCATGCAGCAGGCGGTGATCCTGCCTTTTGTTGCTAAGGAAGCCCGATGACAACCATGCTAAACACCGGCCTTTCCGGGCTGATTGCCAGCCAGGCGGCCCTGTCCGTGACCTCCAACAACATCGCCAACGCCACGGTGGCCGGCTACTCCCGTCAGGAGGTGATGCTGGGCACCGTCGAGGGCGGCGTCTATGGCCGCGGTGTGGCGGTGGAAGGGGTGCGTCGCATTGCCGACCAGTACCTGGTGGACCAGGTGTGGAACACCACCACCAGCGCCAGCTTCCAGCAGACCCAGTCCAGCTACTTCAGTCAGGTCGAGCAGGTGTTTGGCTCAGAGGGGTCCAACATCTCCACCGGCCTGGATCAGCTGTTTGCCGCATTGAATGCCAACCTGCTGTCGCCCAACGATCTGGCGACCCGCCAGTCTGTGGTCAATGAAGCCAAAGGCCTCTCCCTCAGGTTCAATGCCATCAATGACGGCCTGCAGAGCCAGTTCGATCAGGTGGAGAGCCAACTGCGTGCCTCCGTGGAGCAGTCCAATGTTCAGCTCCATGAGGTGGCGCGGCTCAATGCCGAGGTGAAAAGCCATGGCGGCATCGCCGAGGCGCCGCCGGAGCTGCTGGATGAGCGCGACGCGGTGATTGCCGAGCTGGCCAAACAGCTGGACCTGACGGTGTCGGAGAATCACGACGGCACCCTGAATCTGGCCCTGACCCAGGGCCAACCGCTGGTGGTGGGCAGCCATGCCGCCAAGCTCTCCATGGCGCCGGATCCGGCCAAGCCGGAGTTTGGCCGTCTGAGTGTGGCCCTGGAGGGGGCGGAGTTTGCCATCGACGAATCCGTTGGCGGCAGCATTGGCGGCTTATTGGATTACCGGGATAACAGCCTGGTGGACTCCAAGGCCTTCATCGATGAGCTGGCTGCCCATGTGGCCGATGAGATGAACACTGTGCTGTCCGCGGGCACGGACCTTGGCGGCGCCGCGCCGACCCAGGATCTGTTCAGCTATGATCCCCTGAATCCTGCCGGCACCCTGAGGGTGACCGCCGGATTTACCGCCGACAAGCTGGCGTTCGGCCAGGATGGCACCCCGGGGGACAACAGCAACCTCAAGGATCTGGTGGCCCTGGCGGACAAGACGCTGACCTTCGGCTCCCTGGGGCTGGACGCCACCCTGGGGGATGCCTTTGCCTCCAAGCTGGGGGAGCTGGGCTCCCGCAGTCAGCAGGCCAAGCTGGACGCCGACTCCTCCCTGCAGGCCCAGCGCCGCGCTCAGGGGGAGTGGGCCGGAGTCAGCGGGGTCAATCTGGATGAGGAGGGGGCGAACCTGATCCTCTACCAGCAGGCCTACCAGGCCAACGCCAAGGTGATCTCCACCGCCGATCAACTGTTTCAGACTGTGCTGCAAGCCTTCTAAGGAGCCCTGATGCGCATCTCCACTCAACTGTTGTACAACAACAATCTGCACAGCATGCAGAACGGGGCCGCCGAGCTGGGTAACCTTCTGCAGAAGATGTCCAACGGCAAGAACATTCAGCGTCCCTCGGACGATCCCATCGGTGCCGTGCAGGTGCTGACGGTACAGAGGGACCAGGCCGCCACCAGTCAGTTTGTCGATAACATCGGCGCCCTGTCCGACAGCCTGGATCGCAACGAGAGCTATCTGACGTCGATGATCGACCTGCAAAACCGCATGCGGGAGATTGTCACCTCCGCCGGCAATGGCACTCTGTCTCCCGAGGACAGGGAGGCCTACGCCGATGAGCTGGAGACCCTGAAAGACGCCATGGTGGATCTGGCCAACGCCAAGGATGACAAGGGCAACTACCTGTTCGCCGGCAACAGCACCACCACGGCGCCGATTCAGCTCGATGGCGCCGGAAACTACGTCTACAAGGGCGACAACAAGACCCGGGAGGTGCAGGTATCGGACTCCACCTGGATCACCGCCAACAGCCATGGGGAGGACCTGTTCTTCTCCGGTGGCGGCAAGGACATCTTCAACGCCCTGGATGATTACGTCGAGGTGCTCAGAGACCCCACACTCTCCCCGGGCAACCCCGGGTTTGATGTGGAGCAGAAGAGCATGATGGCCTCACTGGATGATGCCTTGACCAGCATCAGCGCCGCGGTGACCACCATAGGCGGCCGTCAGAACAGCCTCAGCCTGATTGAAACCTCTCACCAGGACATGATGCTGTTCAACAAGCAACTGGTGGGTGAGGTGGAGGGGCTGGATTACGCCGAGGCACAGAGCCGTTACCAGAGCTCCCTGGTGGCCCTGCAGGTGACCCAGGAGAGCTTCGTCAAGATCAGCCAGCTCTCCCTGTTCAACGAGATGTAACCCATGCTCTCAGCCATCCGCGACACTCAGATCTCCCCCCTGTCTCACCAGCCCAGGCTCAATGGCCTGGGCAGTGCGCCGACGGTCAATGGCGCCACGGAGCAGCGTCCTGTTCCGGCGACGCCGCTCTCCAGGCACAGGCTGCTGTGCTATGACCGCTGGGAACGGATCAGTCGTGGTCATCATCAGGTGCTCTACGCCCAGGCGGCGGAGGAGACCTTGATGCAGCAGTGGCGCCGAGCCCGTAAGCTGCATCAGCTGATGTCCCGGGCCCTGTCTCAGGGCGTCCTGGAACAGACGGACGAGATGGAGCGCCTCAGGCGGCAGATGCTGGCTCGCCGTGGCAGCTTCGCTGGTCATCCATTGCTGGACCACAGGCTGGAGCCTGTGGCCGAGCGCGGGGCCTCCTCTCCCAGGCTGTGCCTGCTCAAGTCTGTGGACCTGCTCAGCGCCAGGCCCAGGGCAGAGACCATCGATCTGCGCATCGGCGATCTGTGGTTACAACTGCCTCTGCCCGCCCAGGGCACGCCCCAGGGGCAACTGGCGGTGGTGCAGCGGGCCCTGTCCCAGTGCGGCATCGAAGCCAGTCTGGTGGAGGGGCAGCTGCAGTTTGCCCTGCCTGAGGTGCTGTGGCAGCGTCTCGATGGTCACTGGTGGATGCGAGGCCAGGGACAGAGGCTGCCGGCTGGGGAGCTGCGGGGCATCAAGCTGATAGAGCTGCATCACTGGCAGGACCCCAGGGGTTGGATTTTCAATGAACTGCAGGGAATCAAAGAGTCTCTGCCCAGGGTTCAGGGAGTGGTGGCCAAGCTGGCCCGCATGCTCAAGCAGATGCGCCATGCTCTGGAATTGGCGTCGGAGCGGCTATTGGGGGAAAAAGGGGGATTGCAGCTTCAGGAGCTGCCTCAGCAACTGGAGTCTCTGGCTCAACTGCTGCAGCCTCAGGGGTTTGGCCGCCGGATGCAGAACCTGATGGCCCAGGCCAACACCAGCCGCAACCAGACCCAGGCGCTGCTTTACTGAAACTGACGGCGGAACTCGTCGCACTCCTGCTGGTTGACCATACCACTGCTCTTGAGTTGCTCGAGATGGCTTTCCAGCCTGCTCAGGTGCTCGTCGGTCAGCGGGGCCAGACCTTTGCCCAGCTTGAGATGACGGTAGAGCAGTCCGCCCCCTAGGGCAGCCAGCAGCAGTATCACTATGGTGGTCATGGGTGTCACTCTCTTTGGCGGTATTACGGCGTCGAAACTTTGCACATTCTCTCACGTCGCACGGCCACAAATCAATCAAAAACCTCTTTAAATTCATTGCCTAAGCTTGATCTTGAGGATCCTTTCTGATCCCCGGGCGGATCCAGGATCGCCCCGACTTTTTTCCCCTTTGGCTGTTTAAGTTTGCCCGTGTCGGGGTCGCCCTTTGAATCAGGTGGACCCAGCGGGGGACAGGGCGGAAGAGTCGCTTCCCTTCCGCTGCCGTCCCGATGAGAGGTGGGGGGAGAACTTCCGCCACCACTAACGTAAGCATAAGAATTGTAAAGAGAATCTTAGCTGGCATGAAATTAGCATTCCGTTGGGTTCTATCTTGAGGAGACGCGCATGATTTCCGGAATGTCGGCGGCACAGTGGGCCGAGCAGTTGGTGGCTGTAGAGCGCAGTGGCAAGGATCAGCTCTACAGCACCAGGAAGAGCGATTACCAGGCCGAGCTTGATGCTTACAAGCTGCTGGAGTCGTCCCTGAAGCAGATGACGGCGGATCTGGATGCCCTGGGCGACGATGCCTTCAACGCCAAGAGCGGCACCATCAGCGATGAGAGCATCGCCAAGGTGACCGTGGCGGCCGATGCTCCGGCGGGCAACTACAACCTCAAGGTAAACCAGCTGGCTCAGGCCAATCAGAAATCAGCCAGCTTTGCCTCCGAAGATGCGCTGATCCCCACCAGCGGGATCTTCGAGCTGGAGGTGAACGGTGAGGTGCTGACCATCGACTTCTCGGTGATCAACCCCTCAGGCACCGGCACAGTCTCCGGCCTGAGAGATTACATCAATGACAATGCCGCAGATCTTGGGGTGCAGGCCTCTCTGATGCGCAAAGGGGATGGCAGTGTCGAGTTGCTGCTCACCGCCAAGGAAGCGGGTACCGCCAACCAGATTCAGATTAACCAGGACGATGGTGGTTTTGGCTTCACCGACCTGGTTGCCGCTCAGGACGCCCAGTTTGAGCTCAACGGCGTGGCGATCACCAGTGCCACCAACTACGTGGAGAAGGTGATTGATGGCGTTGATCTGGAACTGACCGAGGCCCACAAGGCCGGGGAGTCCAGCACCATCAGTGTCGGGTATGACACCGACAAGACCCTGGATTCGGTGAAGGATTTCGTCTCCTCCTACAACAAGCTGATGAGTGAGATCACCGGCCTGACCCAGAGCCTGGGCAGCAGTGTCGAGGTGGAGTCCGACATCGGCAAGGAGGATGACGAGGACAAGGAGGAAGCCAAGAAGATTGAGGAGGACCAGCTTGGGGTGCTCAAGGGAGATTCCAGCATCCGCATGCTGAAAAACCGCCTCAACAATGCGCTGTTCCCCGCCTCGGACAATGGCATGCGCCTCTCCGACATCGGCATCGAACTGGATCGCAACGGCAAGATGAAGCTGGACGAAGAGAAGCTGGAAAAGGCGCTCAAGAGCGATTCCGCCAAGGTGCAGGAGATGTTCACCTCCACCAATGGGTACGTCAACCGCCTGGACGGCATCATCGACCCCTTCACCGAGCGCAACGGCTTCATCGACACCAAACAGGACAACCTCGACTCGCGGATGGAGCGACTCGAAGACGACATGACGCGGCACGATTACCAGATGCAGCAAGCCTATCAACGTTATCTGGCGCAGTTCACCGCCATGGAGCAGTACATCAACTCCATGAACGCCAGCGCCGGATTGTTCTACTGACGGAAGATCACATGTTACAGGAACAGGACCCATTCAACGCCTATAAGCAGACCTCCCTGGATGCCCGGGCGGCCGCCGCCAACCAGCACGAGATGGTGCGGATGCTGCTCGATGGCCTGCTGGAGGAGCTCTCCCGGGCCGAAGGCCACATCCACGCCCGCCAGATAGAGAAGAAGGGCCACTCGGTGCAGCGATGCATCAACATCGTTCAGGGACTGGATTCCATGCTGGATCTGGAGAGTGGCGGTGAGGTGGCGATGAATCTGCATCAGCTTTATGACTTTTGCAGCAGGCAATTGCTGACCACCAGCATCCGCAACGATGCCGAGTTGCTGGCGCCCGTGGTGAAGGTGGTTGGAGAGATACGTGAAGGCTGGGAAAACCTCAATTGAGCAGTGGCACCGCATCGGCCTGGCTTTGCAGAAGTTTGCCGCAGAGCAGGATTGGGCCCGTGTGGCGCAGATAGACAGCAAGATGCAGCAACGGCTCAGGGCCGAAGGTAAGCCCTCCAGCGAGGAGGAGCTTCAGGCTCGTAAGGCGCTGGCTCAGGTTCATCATCAGGTACTGGGTCAGCTGATCTCCGCCAGGGACCACCTGGCCGAGGAGATGGACAGATTTCAACAGCAGCGGGAGGGCATCAATGCCTACCGCAGAACGGAGTTAAGTGTTGAACCCGATAATCACTAGCCTGCCTGGCTTCGCTCAAATCCCGGGGGTTCAGCCCCAGGGCGGTGGCGTGGGCGACTATCCGAGCTTTGCCACCGTGCTGCCCGCCTATGGGGAGCTGCAAACTCAGCCTGGAGAGTCCGCCGCTGCCCTGATGGGGGAGACGGTTGCCTCCTATGGCCAGGTTCAGGAAGCGACGCGGCCTTCCCCTCAACAGCAGCGTCAACCGGACAGCCCGGACAGTGGCGAGGCCACGGCCCTCGACCTGGTGCCTGTGATGGCAGAGGCCAGCCAGCAGGGGCCAGCGCCTCAGGGGAGAGGGGCTGATCAGAGCTGGCCTTCCCCAGCCACTTCAGCCAGGTCCCTGCCGCTCGATGGTACGCAGCCGGTTTCCGCCCAGGTGACCAACACTGAGTCCACGGCAGCTCAGTCCGCTCAGCTCAATCAGACGACTCAGCCTGAGGCACAGCTTGCGCCTGTGGGGGGAGCCGTCTCGTCGGAGATGGCCGTCACCCAGGTTAAGCAGACCAGTGTTTCCCAGGCTTCGGGCCAGCTGGCCACCATGTCCCTGGGCACCCACTCCGGTGACAGCCTGGGCGCCTGGCGGCCGCTGACCGGCAGCGCCGTTACCCAGGTGATGGCCGGAGAGTTGTCTCAGCCTGTCACCGACAGGGAGAGGCCAACCGCTGACGCGCCGGCCGCCATCACCGCCCAACTGGCTGCCGGCAGAGGCAGCCAATGGGGGCCGCTGCCCCTGGATGCGTCCTCGGGCACTGTGACTCTGGCCAGACAGATGCTGGCACCTCTGAAGGAGCAGGTGCGCTTCAGTGTGGATCACGGCATCACCAAGGCCGAGGTCAGGCTGGACCCGCCGGAGCTGGGCCGTATCGATCTCAGTGTGCGTCATGAGGGAGACAGGGTGACGGTTCAGCTGACCGCCGCCAACCCGGCCGTGCGGGAAGCCCTGGCCCTGGGTGCAGAGCGGCTGCGCAGTGAGATGACCCAGGGCCTGGGTGGCGAGGTCCAGGTGGATGTGGGGCAGGGCGCCCCGCAAGAGAAACAACAACAACCAGAGTATCCGGGAAGGAGTGCGCCCATGATGGCGGCCCAGGACCCGGCGGTGGATCAACCCGCGACCGAGCGGGATCTCATCGATATGTTGGCTTAAAGGTAGGGGTAACGTAATGGCGATGTCGACCGGAGTGAAACGGTTACTTCAGGTGTGCGTGCTGCTGGTGTGGTCCGGAGCCATGGTCATAGTCGGGGTAGTGGGGATCGGTAAAACCGACGACCTTGAGCTGCCCTTTGGCCTGGGTGTGGCGGCGCCGGAGCCGGATAAATTCTATCCCCTGGATAAGTTGGTGATCTCCCTGCCTGGGGAGCGCTACCCCAGATACCTGCTACTGGAGATGGCGCTGCAAAGCCCCACCCAGGAGATTGAGAGCAAGCTGATTGCCAGCGACCCGCTGCTGAAAAACACCATGATCAAGCTGATGGGCAACAAGAGCCTGGATGAACTCAACAGCACCTCCAACATGGAGAAGCTGCAGGGTGAGGCCAAGGTGGCGCTGCAGGAGGTGCTGACCAACCATGGCTTCGACATACAACTGGATGCGGTGCTCTTTACCCGTCTGGTGGTTCAGTAGGAGGCGATATGTTGGCACAAGCGTACAGTTACCAGACCGACGCCCGGGAGGGCAGCGAATCGGCTCAGCTCAGCCAGTTCCTGCCCCTGGTCAAGCGGGCGGTCAACCAGCTGCGCAGCCATTGCGGCAGCCAGCTGGAGCCCCAGGACATGGAGCAGATCGGGATGATGGCACTGCTGGACTCCCTGCGCCGCTATCCGGGAGAACTGGATGGCGGTTTCATCAATTTTGCGTCTAAGCGGATTCGAGGCGCCATCTTGGATGAACTGCGGCGCCTGGACTGGCGTCCACGGCCGGTACGCCAGCAGGCCCATGAGTTCAACGATGTGGTTCGCCGGCTCTCCCGGGAACTGGGGCGTCCCCCCAAGGACAGCGAAGTGGCCGAAGCGATGGCACTGACCCCGGCCCAGCTCAGAGAGCGGCTCTACGCCAGTCAGGCTGAATCGATGCAGAGTCTGGATGAGCTGTTTCAGAACGGGGTGGAGCCGGACGGCAGCCCGGACGGGCAGAAACGCTTCATCGACAAACGCACCCTGGTGAAAGCCCTGGGCAAACTGAATAAGAGGGAACAGCTGGTGCTGGGTCTCTATTACCAGCATGAACTCAATCTCAAGGAGATCGCCCTGACCCTTAACCTGACCGAATCCCGGGTGTGCCAGTTGCATAAGGCCGCGGTCAAACAGCTCCGGGAAGTTTTAGAGACCTGGCAGACTCAGATGGAGAGACAGCGCCCATGAAGAAGTTGATCGGTTTTGTCGGCCTGCTCCTGGCTGTGTTTGGCGGTTACGCCTCCCACGGCGGTAATCTGGGCAACCTGTGGCAACCCGCCGAGATGGTGATTATTTTCGGTGCCGGATTCGGTGCCCTGTTCATCGCCAACCCCACCGACGTGATTCGCGACATGATTCACCAGCTCAAGGAGATGTGGAATCAGGAGAAGGAGGACCCTGAGCTCTACCCTCAGTTGTTCGGCCTGATGCACGTGCTGCTCAGCCAGCTGCAGTCCCAGGGAATGAAGGTGCTGGATGAGCACATCGAGGCGCCCCACGAAAGTTCCATGTTCCTGATGTACCCAGCGGTGCTCAAGCAGCCAGAGCTGCTGCAGTTTACCGTGGACAACCTGAGGATGCAGTCCATGGCCAAGGTGGCCCCCCACGATCTGGAGGCCTTGCTGGAGGAGGAGATTGAGCGGCTTCATGAAGATCATCTTCGCCCTTCCGAGGCGCTCTCCAAGGTGGCGGAGGCGATGCCAGGCTTCGGCATCCTGGCGGCGGTGATGGGCATCATCATCACCATGGGCAGCATCGACGGTCCGCTGACCATGATTGGGGTCAAGGTGGCCGCGGCACTGGTGGGCACCTTTATCGGCATCTTCGCCTGCTACTGCATGTTCGATCCCCTGGCCACCGCCCTGGAGCACCAGGTGGACCGGCAGACCGCCAGGCTGCGCTGCATGGCGGCGATCCTGGTGATGCACGCCAAGGGCAAACCGCCGCTGCTGGCCATCGACGCAGGCCGTCGTAAGATTCAGCAGGAGAACCGCCCCAGCTTCATCGAAGTGGAGCGTTGGCTGGAGGCCCAACAGCTGTGAGTCAGCATGGGAAATCGCCGGTGATCATAAAGAAGGGCAAGAAACACAAACATGGAGGCAGTCACGGCGGGGCGTGGAAGGTGGCCTTTGCCGACTTCACCCTGGCGATGATGTGTTTCTTCATGGTGATGTGGCTGATGCAGGTGGCGGACGTCAATGAGCGCCGGGCCATCGTCCAGCAGCTCAATGGGCCCCCTATAGAGCAGGGGGCCAACCCCCTGGCCACCAGCATCAACAGCTCCATCATCGACTTCGAAGGACGACCCAGCATCGATCAGGCGGGCATTCCCGCCACCGGTACCGGACCGGAACAGGCTGGGGTGGCGATGTTCAATAACATCCCGGAAGGGCAGGAGGACGCCGAGGCGGGCCAGGGCAAGGAGCTCAACGCCATGATCCCAGGGGAGACCAATGCCCAGGTGCCCCTAGAGACCCTGGCGTTGCAGGTTCAGCAGCTGCTCAAGCAGGGGGACCTCTCCCGTCACGTGGACGTGGAGATGACCCCGGACGGATTGCGCATCCTGATTCGGGATGCCTCGGATCGTTTCATGTTCAAGCGTGGGCGCACCCAGATGGAACCCTACTTCGAGGACCTGATGCTGGCCATGGCTGAGCTGCTGGCACCGGTGAAGAACCGGTTTATCATCAGTGGTCATACCGATGCGGCCCCCTTTGCCGGCAATCGCACCACCAACTGGGAGCTGTCGGCCCTGCGGGCCCTGGAGGCGCGTCGTGCCCTGACCATAGGCGGTGTGGCTTCGGATAGGGTGTTGCAGGTGGCCGGTTACGCCGATCAGATGCCCCTGATCCCTGAGGATCCCATGTCCGCCTCCAACCGCCGTATCGAGCTGTTTATCCTAAGTGACCAGGGCACCGAGGAGCTGGAACAACAGCACGGTCTGAGCGAGGCCAAACTGCAGCAGGCCAGGTTCCGGGCCGAGCAGAATCAACCCAGGCTGAGATACAATGACTGATCCTCTCGACTCCCAACCGGCGGGGTTCGTCCGCCATGGACCCGATCGGCTGCAGAAGGTGTTTCTTTACCTGATTCTGGTGAACTGGCTGGTGGCGGGCTTGCTGTTGCTGAAGCTGGAGGAACTCAGTTTTCTGGCGGGAGTGCTGGCGGGCAGCGGGGTGGTGATGCTGCAGTTTCTGCTGCTTAAACTCTCCCTGATGCGGGCCCGGCGCGCCGGGGATGGCTATCTTCTCTATCCTGTGGTGATCAGTACCCTGCTGATCGTGATGCTTCTTATTGGGTTTTTCTTCCTTTACTGAGACTGGCCCGGCACCATACCCCTTGGGTGCCGGGCCATTTTTTTTGGCTCATCCGGCCTTTCTTCCTCATTCTTGAAAGATGAAAAACGCTTTTTGCGCTTTGTTCATATTCAGCTTCAGCTAACAGTTTGTAAGTTTCCCCTTTCTCACCTGTGACCACTGTCACTGTTGCCCCCGCGTGCCTGAAGCAAAAATAAACCCAGATAAGTAATGGTGCATTTTATTACTTTATCTTCTGAGTGTTTATTTGCGGGGAATAAAGGATAGGCAGAAGGAACTGCGCCTCGCTTTTCTCAAAAGTCACTTCCGAGGACTGAATATTTGGTTTTAAGAAATGATGAGTAGCTCTTGAAACCAGAATAATTAGGGAAAAGATGATGAAACTAACCAATCTATGCCGGGGGGTGAGCATCGCCCTGATGGCAGGGGCGCTTCTGCCTGGCCTGGTACAGGCCCAGGGGGGCTGCGTCGGTTGCCACACCAAACCCAGGGTGCTGGAACGCATGCTGGTGACCAAGCAGGTGGACCTGGGTGAGCGCTCTGTCTCTGAGCGGGTCAGCCAGCTTCAGGTCAAGCTGAACACCATGGGCAGTCATGGGGAGTTGGAGTGCGGTGATTGCCATGCGCCTCTGGCAGACGGGCACACCGGCTGGCATCCTGCGGTGCAGCTGGACCCCACCGCCGATGGCGGCAGCGCCTGCGCAGACTGCCACGGTGAGGAGATGGTCACCAACTTCCGCCACTCCCTTCACTATACGGTGAACGGCATCGCCAAGGGACTGACCGAGCGCCTGGCTCAGACCCCCAACGCCCAGGCGCTGTTTGAAGAGATGCACACCGACACCGGAGAGGGGTGTGCCGCCTGCCATGCCACCTGTGGGCAGTGTCATGTGAGCCAGCCCAATTATGCCGGTGGCGGTCTGTTGAATAATCACCAGTTCCAAAAAGAGCCACAGCCTGAAAAAACCTGTGAGACCTGTCATTACGAAAACGCCGAAACCCATAAAGAGGTCGATGTCCACGTAACAAAATATGGCATGAGCTGTCTGGATTGTCATACGGATATGGTGGAGTTCCATGGGAGGGATATTAATGACATTCCTCAGGGGCGTTATTTTGGCGACGGACCCAAGGTATCCAAAATAGGTCCATTTGAACAAACTCAGAAACAAGAGGTTGTTCAGGTGAAATGTGAAGATTGCCATCAGGATAAGGTGGCGGACCACACCGAGCTTCTCAGTGGCAAAAAGGCGTTGGTGAACCACAACGACAGTCTCAAATGCACCGCCTGTCACACCCAGCCCTACACCAACTGTTTTGGCTGCCATGAGGACGCCCCTGAATCGGTGGGCACCTGGGAGCAACTGAAGCGGGTGGCCAAAGGCGCCCTGGGTCAGATTGGGGACGATGAGAACATCAAGCTGGGCCTGAGCGTTGCCGGCGATCCCCACAGCAAGCTGGTTCCCCTGAGTCACTCCGGCGGCGTCAGTTCCGACAGCAAGGCAGTGGTGGACCTGAATAATCCTGATACCAAATCCTACTGGGTGCCCTTTGCCGCCCACTTCGTTGCCAAGAACCCCCTGGCGACCCCGGAAGCGCGCACCAGCAAACGGATGTGCGAGAACTGCCACAACACAGACAACGACATCTTCCTCAAAGAGAGCGACGTGCAGCTTGGCGTAACCGACCCTGTATCTGAAAAGCAGTGGATCGTCCCTCAGTCTCGTCTGCCCAAGCATTAAAACCCTGGAGTACAACAACATGAAAAAGATGACAGCACTTGCCCTGGCCCTGATCAGCGCCCAGACCCTGGCCAACGAGGTCCCGGTTTCCTTTTCCGGATACACCATGGGACTGAGCAACTACCTATGGCGTGGCCAGACCATCAGCCTGGATAACCCTTCTCTGCAGTCGGACCTGATGGTGGAGCACGACAGCGGCTTCTATGGGGGAGTGTCCTATGAGACCTACCGTTACGAAGGGGACGCCGGTGAAGAGGTGAAGGATTACGAAATCGATTATTACGGCGGCTACTACCAGATGCTCACCGATGATCTGGGCATAGGGTTGATGGCGATGAAGTACACCTATGGCGACGGCGGCGACACTGTCGAGTACACCCTGTCGGTGGATTACCAGAGCCTGGGGATGACGGTGAACTACGACGAAGACGTCAAAGCCTGGTATGGCGAGTTCAACTATGGCCTGGGGCTGTTCCACGATTCCACCCTGGAACTGCACGTGGGCATGTTCTTCGATGCCGAAAACTACGGTTACGGAGATGAGAACAACCCGGACGACAGCTTCTATGACGTGGCCCTGCGTTACGACTACCCGGTGCTGGAGAGCCTCAGCCTGCTGCTCGAGGCCAGCTATCAGGAGTATGACAAGGACCACTACATGGTGGGTGTGGCCTATTGGTTCTAAGTTCAGTCCCTCAAACTGAACACCCCGGGGGCACTCTCCCGGGGTTTTTTCACGGCGGGACAAAAAAAAAAGCCCGCTGAGATTCAGCGGGCAGAATAGCAATCAACAAAAAAGAAGGAAGTTAAGCAAAAGAACCTTTAAACCGTTCTGGCTTGCTTAGGGCCACAACGGCCGGAAATCTTGACTCGGAGAGTCTCTATCTCCTCAATGGTTGCTATTCTATGGTGCACCAAAACTTACCACAACCAAGAAAAATTGCTTTTTCGCATAAAAAAATCTAATTTAACAATCCCCGTATATGCGTCGCTTTTTATACGCTCACTTCGGGAAAATCCTTACGCAGAAACGGGTTTAGCCGATGTGTGCACCAAAATTGTGCGTTCGGTCACGTCGTTGCGAAACTGTAAGCAAAATTAATCTTACCCGCCCCATCCCTTGGTCTTCCATCCTTCGGCAGATATAGTGTGTCCGGATACAAAAACATGAAAAAGGAATAACAATGCGTAATTTGGCATTTTCACTGGTTGCCTTGTCACTCGTGGGCGGCTGCCAGTCCTTTGATGGCAAGGAGCAGGCTCAGGCTGAGGCCCCGGACACCCGCCGTATGGATCTGGTTGAGGAGATCCACGGTACCCAGGTGGCCGACCCCTACCGCTGGCTGGAAGACCTGGACAGCCAGGAGACCCACGACTGGGTGATGACCCAGAAGGCCTATGGCGACGACTACCTGGCCGCCATCCCCAACCGTCAGTCCGTGGAAGCGCGCATCACCGAACTGTGGAACTATGAGAAGCTGTCCGCCCCCTCCATCAAGGGCGACAGCCAGTTCTTCTATCGCAATGACGGTCTGCAGAGCCAGTCCGTGCTCTATCGGGCGGACAAGCAGGGCAAAAACCCTCAAGTGCTGCTGGATCCCAACGGCTTCTCCAGTGACGGCACCGTCGCCCTGTCCGGCGTCAGCATCAGCAAAGATGGCAAGATGCTGGCCTACGGCACCTCCCAGTCCGGTTCTGACTGGCAGCAATGGCAGTTCGTGGACATCGACACCGGCAAGGCGTTGACCGATAAGCTGGAGTGGATCAAATTCTCCTCCGCCGCCTGGGACAAAGAGGGGCAGGGGGTCTGGTACTCCCGTTATGACGCCCCACAGGCCGGCGCCGATAAGATGGAGCAGGCCAACTACTTCCAGAAGGTCTACTACCATAAGCTGGGCACCGACCAGTCCGAAGACAAGCTGGTGTACCACCGTCCTGATCAGAAGGACTGGGGCTTCTCCGCCGAGCTGTCCGATGAGGGCAACTACCTGGCGATCACCGTGTCCCAGGGTACCGACCCGCGCAACCGCTTCTTCTATCAGGAGATGGCCACCGGCAAGACCGTGGAGCTGATGCCAGATCTGGAGGCGGAGTACCTGTTCCTGGGTAACGACGGCGACACCTTCTACTTCAAGACCGACTATCAGGCGCCCAAGGGCCGCATCATTGCGGTTGACCTGAACAAACCCGCCAAGGCCAACTGGAAGGAGCTGGTGGCGGAAACCGACAACACCATCTACAGCGCCTCCATCGTCAACAACACCTTCGTAGTGAGCTACCTCAAGGATGTGCTGGCCGAGGTGAAGGTCTATGGCCTGGATGGCAAGGAGCAGGCGACCCTGGATCTGCCCGGTGCCGGTCGAGTCACCGGCATCAGCGGTGGCCGCAAGGACAAACAGTTCTACTTCCTGTTCAACTCCTACATCCACCCCACCGGCGTCTATCGCTATGACTTCGATGGCAGCAAGGTGAGTGCCCATCAGGTGCCCAAGGTGGCGTTCAACCCAGAGGACTACGTGTCTGAGCAGGTGTTCTACACCAGCAAGGATGGCACCCGGGTGCCGATGATCATCTCCTACAAGAAGGGGCTGAAAAAGGATGGCAACAACCCGACCCTGCTGTACGCCTATGGTGGCTTCAACATCTCCCTGACCCCGCGCTTCTCTCCCGCCAACATCGCCTGGATGGACATGGGTGGCATCTACGCCGTACCCAACCTGCGCGGCGGCGCCGAGTATGGTGAAGCCTGGCACCAGGGTGGCATGAAGGAGCGCAAGCAGAATGTGTTTGACGACTACTACGCCGCCGGTGAGTATCTGATTGCCCAGAACTACACCAATGCCAGCAAGATGGGGGCCTATGGCCGCAGTAACGGTGGCCTGCTGATGGGCGCCGCCCTGACCCAGCGCCCCGATCTGTTCGCGGCCATCCTGCCTGCGGTTGGCGTGCTGGACATGCTGCGCTTCCAGAAGTTCACCATCGGCTGGGCCTGGACCTCAGAGTACGGCAGTGCCGATAACGCCGAGGACTTCCCCTACCTGCTGGCCTACTCGCCGCTGCACAACGTGGCCAAGCGCGACTATCCGGCCACCATGGTGATGACCGCCGATCACGATGATCGTGTGGTGCCCTCCCACAGCTTCAAGTTTGCCGCCGAGGTGCAGCATCAGCAGACCGGTGACGCTCCGGTAATCGCCCGCATCGAAACCAAGGCGGGCCACGGTGCCGGTAAGCCGACCGCCATGCGCATCGCCGAGTTCCGCGACATCTATGCCTTCCTGTGGCATAACTTCGGCCTGGAACTGCCCGAGAAGATCCAGTAACTCTGGCTGATATCTAGTTAAAAGGGGAGCCTGGCTCCCCTTTTTTGCGCCAAGACGCATTTTGAAACCCAATCTTCCCCCCTTCACCCTCCCATCCCCAGGGGCCATGGGGTATAGTAGCCAGTCATTCCAATTACCAGATGCAAGGCACAGGCAGGGAGATGGCGTTTCACTGGCCCGTCCGGGTTTACTATTCCGATACTGACGCTGGCGGGGTGGTCTACCACGCCAATTACCTGAACTTCTTCGAACATGCCCGGTCTGAGATGTTGCGGGAAAAAGGCTTCGAGCAGGATGAGCTGGCACAGTCCGGCGTACTGTTCGTGGTGCGCAACATGAATATCGACTTTGTCCGTCCCGCCCGATTCAACCAGGCTCTGACCGTGGTGACCGAGGTAACCAAGCTGGCCGGCGCCTCCATGGTGTTCAGTCAGTCCCTCGAAGACAGCGATGGCTGTTGCTATTGCCGGGCCCAGGTCACCGTGGTTTGCATCGACAGTGAGGCCTTCAAACCCAGGCCGATCCCGTCACACATTAAGCAGGAGTTAGCGCGTGTCAGCTGAGATGTCCTTTATCAACCTTTTCCTTGAAGCCAGTTTGTTGGTAAAGCTGGTGATGCTGCTGTTGCTGATGCTCTCCGTGACCGGTTGGGCGGTGATCCTGCAGCGTCACAACGTCATCAAGCAGGCCTCCACCCACGCGCGTAAGTTCGAAGACAGGTTCTGGTCCGGGGTGGATCTGACCCGCCTCTATCAGGAGCTGAGCGGCCGCGGCGACCGCAACTCCGGCATGGAGCTGCTGTTCAGTGCCGGTTTCAAGGAGTACATGCGTCTGTCCCAGACCGCCAGCAGCGGCGGCGCCATCATGGACGGTACCCACAGGGCGATGCGCGTCGCCCTCTCCCGGGAGGTGGACAAACTGGAGTCCAACCTGTCTCTGCTGGCCTCCATCGGTTCCACCAGTCCCTACATCGGCCTGTTCGGTACAGTGTGGGGGATCATGAACGCCTTTATCGCCCTGGGTCAGGTGCAGAATGCCACCCTCAACATGGTGGCTCCGGGCATCGCCGAGGCCCTGATCGCCACCGCCATGGGCCTGTTTGCCGCCATCCCCGCGGTGCTGTTCTTCAACCGCTACTCCACCAAGGTGGAAAAACTGGAGAACACCTACATCAACTTCATCGAGGAGTTCTCCAGCATCCTGCACCGTCAGGCGTTCCACGATAAGGAAGCGCGCTGATGCAGGGGTACCAGCGTAAACGACGCCGTAAGGTGGCGGAGATCAACGTGGTGCCCTACATCGACGTGATGCTGGTGCTGCTGATCATCTTTATGGCCACCGCTCCCATCATCTCCCAGGGGGTGAAGGTGGACCTGCCCCAGGGCGAGGCGGAGCCGCTGAAGAAGGACTCGCGGCCACCCCTGGTGGCGTCGGTAACCAGCGAAGGCCAGTACTTCCTCGATAACGGCAGCGTTCAGGATGACCGTCCTCTGATGCTCGATGAGCTGGCCGCCCTGGTGGCCGCCGAGCTGCAGCTGGATCCTCAGCGTCCCGTGGTGGTCAAAGGGGACAGAAGCGTCTCCTATGACGAAGTGATTCAACTTATGGTGAGTCTGCAGCGGGCCGGTGTGCCCTCTGTGGGCCTGATGACCGAGACGCCGGAGCAGTAACCGATGCAGCAGAAAATGACACTCCCCTTTGTGGTCTCTCTGCTGGCGCACGTTGGCCTGGTCGCTGTGCTGGCCCTTGGGGTGGACTTCTCCAGCAAGCCCAAACCTGTTGCCCCCCAGCCCTCCGCCCCTGTGGTGCAGGCGGTGGTGGTGGATCAGGCCAAGGTGCAGGAGCAGGTGGAACGGATCAAGCAGGCCAAAGCCGCCGAAGCGGAAGCGGAGCGAAAGCGCCGCGCCGAAGAGGACAGGAAAGCCAGGGCTGCCCAGGAGAAGCTGAAGAAGCTGGAACTGGAGCGCAAGCGCAAAGAGGCCGAGATCAAGAAGGCGGAAGAGGCGGCCAAGCAGGCCAAGCTCAAGCAGAAGAAGGAGCAGGACCAGGCTCGCAAGCTGGCTGAGCAACGCAAGAAAGAGGAGCAGGCCAAGGCCAAGGCGGAGCGGGAACGCAAAGCCGCCGAGGATAAGGCCAAGGCGGAAGCCGCCGAGCGTAAGCGCAAGGAGGACGAGCGTAAGCGTAAGGCGGAAGCGGAGCGCAAGCGCAAGGAGGAGGAGCGCAAACGCAAGGCTGCCGAGGAGGCCGCCCGCAAAGCCCGTGAGGCGGAGCTGGCGGAGCAGTTGGCGGCGGAGCAGGCTCAGATCGAGGCGGCGCGCAGCAAGAAGGTGCTGTCCGAGGTGGACCGGTACACCGTGTTGATTCGTCAGACGATTCAACGTAACTTGCGCACCGACACCAGCATGCGCGGCAAGGAGTGCCGGGTGAACATCCGACTGGCGCCAGACGGCTTTGTCATCTCCAGTAAGACACTGGGTGGGGACGCCAACCTGTGCCGGGTAACCCAGGCGGCCATCAACGCCGCGGGTAAGCTGCCCGTGTCCCAGGAACCGGATGTCTACGCGAAATTGAAAGATATCAACCTAACAGTACAACCAGAGCAATAGCGACAGGCTGATGAGACTGATAAAAACACTGACAATGGCATGGTTGGCCCTGATGGCCATGGTGAGCATGCCGGCGAAAGCCACTCTTGAGATCGTCATTACCGAGGGGATCGACGCCGCCCGGCCCATCGCCGTGGTGCCCTTTGTTTGGGAAGGGCAGGGCGAGATGCCCGCCCAGATCGCCGACGTGGTCTCTTCCGATCTGCGCCGTTCCGGCACCTTCAACCCCATCGCCCGGGGCATGATGCCCGGTCAGGTGTCCAAGGCTTCCGAGCTGGATCTCAAGGCCTGGATTGCCACCGGCGCCGAGGCCGTGGTGGTGGGCAAGGTCAGCGAGTTTGGCCCGGACCAGTATCAGGTCAGCTTCGAGCTGGTGGACTTGGTGCGTGCCCAGATGACCGGGGGCGAGAGCCGCGGCCTGCAAAATGGTGAGCTTGTGCAGACCCAGGACCACATCCTGGACGGTCGGGACACCGTGATTCGCGGCAGCCAGTTCCGTCAATATGGCCACCGCATCTCCGATCTGGTGTATGAGGCCCTGACCGGCATCAAGGGCGCCTTCCTGACCCGCATCGCCTATGTGACCGTGGCAGACAACGACCCGTTCAAGTTCCAGCTGCGCGTGGCCGACTATGATGGGTACAACGAGAAGGTGTTGCTGCGCTCCAAAGAGCCGCTGATGTCGCCCTCCTGGTCTCCCGATGGCCGTAAGCTCTCTTACGTGTCCTTCGAGAACGGTCGCTCCGAGATCTACATTCAGGACCTCTATACCCAGAAGCGGGACAGGCTCACCAGCTTCGAAGGGATCAACGGTTCACCCAACTGGTCTCCCGACGGCACCAAGATGGCCATGAGCCTGTCGAAGGACGGCAACCCTGAGATCTACGTGATGGACATCGCCACCAAGCAGATGAAGCGCATCACCAATCACTACGCCATCGATACCGAGCCCAGCTGGCATCCCGATGGCAAATCCCTGGTATTCACCTCGGAGCGGGGTGGTAGACCGCAGATTTATCGAGTATATTTGGACACCGGAAGGATCCAGCGTCTGACCTTCCAGGGGGAGTGGAACCTCGGTGGTTCCGTGACTCCGGATGGTCGTTACTTGGTGATGGTCAACAGGACCAACAACAGGTTCCACATTGCGCGCATGGAGCTGGAGACCGGCTTTATGGACGTATTGACGGAAACTTACCTGGATGAATCACCAAGTGTCGCCCCGAATGGCACAATGATCATTTATGGGACAAGCCACAATGGCCGCCAGGTGTTGGCAGCCGTTTCGGTGGATGGCCGCTTTAAGGCCAGAATTCCGACTCAGGTGGGCAGTGTGAAAGCGCCTTCTTGGTCGCCTTATCTTTGATTGGAAAAGTAACGAATTAAAAGGAAAAGATAGATGAAGCTCAATAGCCTCCTCAAAGGTATGCTGATTGCTGTACCCGCTCTGGCGCTGACAGCCTGTTCCAGTACCTCCGACAGCGACAGCCAGTCCCAGACCGGCAACACCACCAACGAACAAGCGCAAAGCGGCGTTCAGACCGGTGCCGTAGAGCCCGTGCTGACTCCTGCTGAGCAGCAGCGTCTGAAGTACCAGGAACTGCGCAAAGAGCACATTCTGTACTTCGAATTTGACCGCAGCGACATCCAGGGCAAGTACGGCGAACTGCTGGAAGCCCACGCCAACTACCTGATTGAAAACCCAGGTGTTAAGGTGCTGATCGAAGGTCACGCCGATGAGCGCGGTACCCCTGAGTACAACATCGCCCTGGGCGAGCGTCGTGCCAAGGCCGTATCCCGTTACCTGCAGGGTCTGGGTGTTCTGTCCTCTCAAATCTCCGTAGTGTCCTACGGTGAAGAGAAGCCTCTGGACGGTTCCGCCACCGACGCGGCTCACGCCAAGAACCGTCGTGCCGTACTGGTTTACTAAGCGAAACGGTTAATCTATGAAGAAAGCTGTTATTGCAACAGCTCTTCTATTCATGGGGGCGCAGCTTCAGGCTGCGCCCGCTCCCGTTATAGAAGCAGCTGAAAATGCCCCTCAGTCCCTCTCTGGGGACGATATCAACTCCCGCGTCACCCGCCTGGAGCGGTTGATGAAGGCGCGTAACCAGGCTCAGCTGCACATGCAGCAGATGTTTGATCAACTGCAGATGGAAGTGTCCCAGCTGCGTGGTCAGGTGGAGAGCCAGCAGTACCAAGTACAGCAGATGGTGGAACGCCAGCGTCAGATGTACCAGGAACTGAGCCGCATCGAAGAGCAGTTTAAGAGTGGTGCCCCAGCGCAGCCTCAGGCGACCACGCCCCAGGCTGGCAGCCCGGTGCCTGCCACTGTGCCCAACCTCTCCCTGTCTGAGGCCGATGCCTATCAGCAGGCGGTGGACCTGGTGCTGAAGCAGCGCAAGTACGATGAGGCGATTCCCGCCTTCCGTCAGTTCATCGAAAACTACCCTCAGTCCACCTATACTGCCAACTCCCACTACTGGTTGGGTCAACTGCTGTATAACAAGGGTGAGATGGCCCAGGCCAAAACCGCGTTTGAAACCGTGGTGAACAGCTACCCCGACTCCGCCAAGCGAGCCGACTCCCTGCTGAAGCTGGGGATGATCGCCGCCGACGCCGGAGACAAGGCGGGTGCCCAAGGTTATTTCAACCGGGTAGTGAAAGAATATGGCAACTCTAACGCCGCTCAGTTGGCGAAAAAAGAGTTGTCAAAAGGCTAAGTTAGCCGTTTCGCCCGGCACTGGAATCGCTTTTTTGTCCGCTTAGTTGCTTTTGTGCGCAAAAGGCCAAAAAAGACAGATTTCCAGTTGCACACCAAGGCGAAATTGGTATTATAGCCGCCCGTCGGATGAGGGAGTCCTCGGAAGACAAAAGTGGGTCGTTAGCTCAGCTGGTAGAGCAGTTGGCTTTTAACCAATTGGTCGAAGGTTCGAATCCTTCACGACCCACCACTTTCTTCTCCGTCTGGGGATGAAAACCAAAAAGTGGGTCGTTAGCTCAGCTGGTAGAGCAGTTGGCTTTTAACCAATTGGTCGAAGGTTCGAATCCTTCACGACCCACCACTTTCTTCCCCGTCTGGGGATGAAAACCAAAAAGTGGGTCGTTAGCTCAGCTGGTAGAGCAGTTGGCTTTTAACCAATTGGTCGAAGGTTCGAATCCTTCACGACCCACCACTTTCTTCCCCGTCTGGGGATGAAAACCAAAAAGTGGGTCGTTAGCTCAGCTGGTAGAGCAGTTGGCTTTTAACCAATTGGTCGAAGGTTCGAATCCTTCACGACCCACCACTTTCTTCTCCGCCTGGGGATGAAAACCAAAAAGTGGGTCGTTAGCTCAGCTGGTAGAGCAGTTGGCTTTTAACCAATTGGTCGAAGGTTCGAATCCTTCACGACCCACCACTTTCTTCCCCGTCTGGGGATGAAAACCAAAAAGTGGGTCGTTAGCTCAGCTGGTAGAGCAGTTGGCTTTTAACCAATTGGTCGAAGGTTCGAATCCTTCACGACCCACCACTTTCTTCCCCGTCTGGGGATGAAAACCAAAAAGTGGGTCGTTAGCTCAGCTGGTAGAGCAGTTGGCTTTTAACCAATTGGTCGAAGGTTCGAATCCTTCACGACCCACCACTTTCTTCTCCGCCTGGGGATGAAAACCAAAAAGTGGGTCGTTAGCTCAGCTGGTAGAGCAGTTGGCTTTTAACCAATTGGTCGAAGGTTCGAATCCTTCACGACCCACCACTTTCTTCCCCGTCTGGGGATGAAAACCAAAAAGTGGGTCGTTAGCTCAGCTGGTAGAGCAGTTGGCTTTTAACCAATTGGTCGAAGGTTCGAATCCTTCACGACCCACCACTTTCTTCTCTCTCCTTTTCTCTTGTCTTTGCCTCTGATTGCCGCACTCTTTGTGTGGATTTGTCGTGTCTGTCCTACACTGAATCTGGTTTCTCGTTCGTCCTGTCGACAGGCTTTGATTTCGACTTTTCAGACTGGGAGTAGACACCATGATCTTCAGAGGAATAGCCATCGCGATAGTGGCGGGGTCACTGATCGCGCCAGCCGCGAGTGCGCAAGAAAATCTTGTTGAAAATCCGAAGTTTGAAATAGGAGTGCCGACGGGTTGGTCCACAAGCTCCTTCAAGCAGGAGGGGGTTGAGTACGCTTGGTCCCAGGCTCAGAAGACCGTTTCCATCCACATCGATCCGCAGATTCCCAACGATGCCCGATGGCAGCAAGTGGTGGTGGTCAAACCCAATACCCGTTATCGCCTCTCCGGCTGGATTCGGGTGCAGAAGACCACCCCCACCATAGATTCGCTGGATGTGGGCGGCAACTTGTCTGTGCTGGAGTCTCTGCCGGAGCTGGGTTCCTTTACCTACAGTGAACCCATGCTGGGCTCGCTGGGCTGGCGTTATCGTCAGGTGGAGTTCGACACTGGTGAGCGCACCTGGGTCACCATTGCCCTGAGGCTGGGCATGTATTCAGGCCAGACCACGGGCAGCGCCTGGTTCAGATCCGTGCAGCTTACTGAGCTGGAGTAGCCCCGGGCAGCTGGCTCAGGAGCTTGTCCATCACCTTGCGGGTCTGCTCTTCTCGCCACTGGGCGTCCGCCTTGCCCTTGAGCTTGAAGCCGTCGGCGGCACGCCACACCTGGCGCTCGCCGTCGAACAGATCCAGGCGAATCTTCCTGTAGTCCGCCTCTGTGGGGGTAACCGGAATGGAGACGCTGCCGCCTATGGCGGTGTTGCCACTGCTGCGACCACCGCCGATCCCTATGGAGAAGCCGGAGTCATTGGCCTCTGTTTCGCGCCACAGGCTGATTTGAAGCTTGTGGCTGGATTGGTCCACCAGTTGCCATCCGGTGGCTGTCAGGGCCTCTTTGAGCGCCTTCTCCGAGCGCTCGGCCGCCAGGGGTTCATCCCGATGGCGACTGGGCAGCAGCTGCACCTGGCTGACTGTGGTGAAGTCGAAGCCGGGGTCATAGTCCACATCGCTCTTGGCGGCACAGCCGGCAAGCAGCAGCAGAAACAGTCCAGTCAGTGCTCTCATCTCTCCCTCCATGGAATCTGCGTCAGTGTCAGGTGTTCACCGCCTTCCGAGCCTGGGCTTGCCCCAGGGACACCACCCGGCTTCGATTGAGTTCTTCGGGGCGGTTGAGTGCGGTGTTCAGCAGATCGAGCTTATCATGCATCATGCGCGAAATCTCAACCATGCTCTGATAGGGATTGCTGGCCCGTTCCCGGGTCAGATCGATGCGGTGTTGCAGGGCCTTGAGTGCGCCACGATTGGACGCCTTGGCCTGGTCGATGGTCTGGCTGATGGCGGCCTGGCGAATCCGTTCCAGCTTATCCGGGTCGGTTTTGGCCAGGTGCATCATCTCGTCGAACGTGGGCAGCTCAGTCATGTTTCCCTCCGGTCAAAAAGGCAAACATCCTCTGTCTGGCGTACCACCACTCCATGGCAAGACTTGGGTCGGGGCGGTGATTTGCGCCTCCGGCCGACAGAGTAAATATTGACCTGGATCACACTTTGGTCAAATGGGAAGGGAAGGAAGATGAGCAGCTTAGGGCACAAAGTCTAAGAAAACGCGCCACTGGGGCGCGTTTCTCTTCTGTCGACGGCTGAGCCTGGTTATCCGTTTCTGCTGTCGTAGAAGTAGGAGATGCGCTCCTTGGGACTCAGGTACTGGAAGGCTTCCGGGGTGAGTGCCGAGGCAACGATGGCGCGTTCGATGGTCAGCCCCTGGGTGTCGATGGCGATGGCGGCCGCCTCCTGACGGGGGACGGCGGGATCGTACACCAGTACCGTAGGGTAGAGCAGCTTCTCGGAGTCCACCGAGGTCACCAGGCCGAACTGACCGCTGGAGAGCTGCACCACACTGCCTGGAGGGTAGACCCCCATCATCTTGATGAACTGCTGAACATAGTGGTTGTTGAGCTTGTCCTTGAAGATCTTGTACAGCATCCCCAGTACCGTGCCTGGCGGGCGGGTACGGGTTTTGTCCCTGGGGTGGCACAGATCGTCATAGGTGTTGACCACGGCAATCAGCTGAGCCAGAGGCTCGATGTCATTGCCCTTGAGTCCCTTGGGGTAACCGCTGCCGTCGAGGAACTCATGATGCTGGCTGATCATGGCGGTGATGGAGCGGGGCAGATGACTCTGATTGCGGAGCAGCTCCTGACCCAAAACGGGGTGACGCTGCATCTCGCGCAGGTCTGCCTTGGAGGGTTGCTTCTTGGACAGCAGGGACTTGGACAGCAGCAGCTTGCCACAGTCGTGAAGCAGGCCGCCCTGGCCCACCACGGCGATCTCCTCTTCGCTCATGCCCACCCGTTTGGCCAGCATCATTGCCAGCACGGTGACGTTCAGGGCGTGGTAGCAGGGGTCATCCGGGCGGATGTCGTCGTTCATCAGGTGCAGGGTCACCTGACTGCCGGCACTGAGGCTGGCGGCCATCTGTTTGATCAGCTTGGAGCTGAGCATCAGGCCTTCCATGGGCTTCATGGGCAGGCGGTTGTTGATTGCTCGCAGCTGGGCCAGAGAGTCGGCGTACTCCCGTTCGTGTTTCTTGTACTCGCGACGAAACTCTTTGAGTTCGCTGATCCCCTGCTGCTTCTGCTGCAGCATCTGCTCCTTCATCTTGTCCAGATCCGGCGCACTGTCTGCCAGGTTGGGGATGGCGGGGGCGCTGAGCACGCCAGTATCGCTGCGCTTGAGATCCACGACGACGTGGGTCAGGCGCAGTTTCTTCAGCAGCTGGATCTGATCCCTGCTGCGAATCTTAAAACTGTTGAACATGAAGGGGTGTTCACGCCAGGAGATGGGGAGACGAATGTAGTTTCCCACCTGCAGCTGGTCCACCGCGACTTTTTGGAGGGTTTTGCTCATAAATGCCGGTAACTTCTTACGCTACCGGCATTTTATTCGCTTTGTGTTTCCACTGTCTAGAACTGATTGCCTGCCAGACCGGTCTGATTGAGCAGTTCGGTATGGGATCTCAGGCCATGTTCTACCCGATTATCAGCGTCATCCATCAGGGTGAAAATCGGATCATTAGCCAGCATTTGCCCCTGCTGATCTGAGTAGGCGGCGGGGGCGTCCAGGAAGTATTCCTCGTCACCCATGGCATTGAAGGTGAGCTGATGCAGCTCAGAGCGGATGAACCAGTGGCTCTCGGAGTCCTGTTCAAACAGGCTGTCGTAGCGGACGGTGACGTTATTCACCCCCTGGTTCAGATCGATCTGGCTGGCGTAAGCGGGAACACTCTTACCGTTGATGGATACCACCCTGACGTTTTCACCCAGATTCAGGGTGGCGGCGGATACCGACAGGGACAGGGCTGTGGCGCTAAGCAGAATAATGGCTCTCATCTTTCTCTCCTCGTAACTGTTTTCTCCTTGCCCAAAAAAAGACCGGCCCAAGGGCCGGTCTGTTTCAAAAAAGTTGCATAAATATTGCGCAAAGGTGGGTCTACACCTTTTTCGGTGCCTCAAACCGCAGCAGTATGGCCGCGCCCTGCAGGGGAGATTCCTCTATGGTCATGGTGCCGCCGTAGCCCAGGACGATGTCATGAACCACCGCCAGACCGATCCCCTGGCCGGGGTTACGGCGGTCGGCACGTACGCCACGTTCCAGCACCGCTTCGCGCATCTTGGGTTCGATGCCCGGGCCATCGTCCTCAACGGCGATGGTGAGGGTGCCTTCCTCTACCGAAGCACGAACCCGCACCTGGCTGATGGCAAAGCGGTAGGCGTTCTCCAGCAGGTTGCCCATCATCTCCATCAGGTCATCCTGATTGCCGGGGAAGCGAGCTTCCTCCTGCAGCTGCAGGACCACCTGAACCTGTTTCTCCCGGTAGACCTTGTCCAGCATGGCAGTCAACTGCTCCAGGGTGGGCGCTATGCTGACCTGCTCACGGGTCAGGCCCTGACGGCCGGAGACGGCCCGGCGCAGCTGATACTGGATAATCTGGTCCATCTGGCCCAACTGGGAGAGCATTTCCTGCTGACGCTGACTCTCATTGAGGTTGGCGTCCTCCATGATGGCATTGGTGGCTGCCAGCCGGGTCTTGAGGCTGTGGGCCAGGTCCTTCATGGCGTGCTGATAGGTCTGGCGTTGGTGTTTCTCCTGGGAGATAAGCTCGTTCAGCGCCTTGGTGACCTCCTCCAGCTCCGTGGGGTAGCCCTGGCTCAGTTGTTCCCGCTCGCCGCTGAGGATCCCCTTCACCTCATCAGAGAGGCGTCTCAAGGGGCGCAGGCCCCAGTAACCGGCGCTCACCAGCAACAGACCGGAGAGGGGGATGAACAGCCCCACCCGGAAGTAGGTGGCCCGGCGGGCACGGTCGAGGCGTTTCTGCACCTGTTCGGCGTTGCGCAACACCAGCAGGTCATACTCTTTGTTATTGATGCTCACCGGCATGGGCACCACGGCATAGAGCTGGCTGTCGGCCAGGGTCACCATATAGGGCGGGGAGGCATCCCGGGCCACCTGACGGACCCGATCACAGCTGTCCTGCAGGCCACGGCGGCGTGCCTCCACCGAAGAGGTGTAGTGGTCGCGCATGCCGTTGACGCAGGTGATCAGCAGATAATCGCTGGCGCGACGGGCGTGGTCTGAGGGCTCAGACTCCAGTGCTTCATTGCTCTTGGGCAGCATCCCTTCCAGGCGCAGCTCGGTGGCGATGGAGGGCAGACGGGCGATGATGTCGTTGGTCTGGTTGACGTAGAAGTCCTGGACCTTCTGCTGGTTGATCACCTCGGCCAACGCCAGGGAGGCGACGGTGATGATCGCCAGAGAGGTGAGCATCAGCCGCCGCTGCAGCCGCGGCCGTTTACTGAACAGGGTGGGGATCAGCCGCATACCAGATTGAACCTGTAGCCCTGACCACGAATGGTCACTATGGGGTTCTCCAGGCCGCCCTGGCTCAGCTTCTTACGTACCCGGGAGATCATCACCTCGATGGTGTTGGGGTCCCCCTCCTTGTCCTGATAGAGGATATCCAGCAGGCGCTGCTTGGAGATCACCTGCTGATGATGGCGCATCAGGTACTCCAGAATCTGGTATTCGAAGGCGGTCAGCTCCAGCTCGGCTTCACCCAGGGTCGCCTGTTTGGCGGCCATGTCCAGGGTCAGGTGTTCACACTGGATCACCGGCTTGACGAAACCGGCACTGCGGCGCACCAGGGCGTTGAGGCGGGCGATCAGCTCTTCGACCTGGAAGGGTTTCACCAGATAGTCATCGGCGCCGGCGTTGAGTCCGGCCACCTTGTCCTTCCAGTGATCCCGGGCGGTGAGGATCAGAATCGGCTGACGAAAGCCGTTGTCTCTCAGGTGCTGAATCAGATCGATGCCGTCCTGATCCGGCAGGCCAAGGTCCACCACGGCGATGTCTACCGGGTAGTTTTCCGCCAGATAACGCCCCTCTCCGGCAGACTCCGAGGCCATTACCTGGTTGCCCATCTCGGTCAGGCGGACCTTCAGGTGGTGGCGCAACAGGGCATCGTCTTCAATCACCAGTATCTTCATTGTCACCTCGGGTAGTTGGCGGAAAAGGGAGGGCAGTTGCCCGGTGCCACTAAGGATAGTGCCTTTGCTCTGAATCTTTCCTGAACCATAACATAGCAAAGAAAAACTAACAGAGTATCTGATGCTTAGACATCATGTCACCGGGCCATAATTGACCAGCATCAAGGGAAAGGATCAGAGGTCTGTATTTATATACAGTGTTGGGGTAGACTGGCGCAAAACTAGTCGATTGGGGGAGCCGAAATGGCAGTCATCGTTAAATACGTGGTTGAGCGGGATGGAGTGGAGAAAATGACCTTTGCCAGTAAAGCGGAAGCCGATGCTTATGACAAGATGCTGGACATTGCTGACGATCTGGAAGCGATGATCCAGGGCAGCGGCCTGGTTGAGCAGGAGGAGTTGGTCGAATCCCTGGCGCTCTACCTGGCAGAGCATAAGGAGGAGGTCGCCACCATTCTTAAAGGTAAGAAGAAAGCCCCCGCCAAGCCCGCCGCAAAGAAACCCGCCCCCAAGGCTGCGGATAAAGCCGCCTGAGCATAAAAAAACCGGCTCGAGGGAGCCGGTTCGCAAAACCTTGCAGGAAAATAATGATGATACTCTGCCCATTTGCTGGCGAGTGTCGCTATTTTACCACTTTGGTCTAAAGGCCTGATTACCCCCTAGGGGGTATTTTGTCGCCAGTTATCGCTGGAATTTTGCTCTGATGCCGTTGGCGCCCCAGGCGATCAACAGGTTACACAGCATCACCGCACCCAGAATTACCGCCATTCGCATCCAGGGTTGCTCGAAGGCGATGCGCATGGAGATCAGCCTGTGGGTGGTGGGCAGCCACACCAGCAGGGTGGAGAGCACCAGACCCACTTGGACCACCAGTACGGACCAGGGACGGCGGGTGAGCAACAGGGCCGGAAGCAGGGCCACGGGCACCGCGACCAGGGCGTTGCCGTAGCGCAGGAAGTGGGCGCCCAGCACCAGGTAGGCAAGGATGATCAGCAAAATTCGCCACCACATTGGGGCCTCCGGTACAACAAATGGAATTCGGCCTCTATTGTCCTACGTATTCAGTCAGTTAATCTGCGACCTGTCTCATAGTAACGGGTTTATTAACTACCTCTAAAGTAATATTTACTTTCCGCTGATATTCAGTCGGTTACTCGATGTCGAAGCTGTAGTAGATATCCAGAGAGTCTTTGAGGGTGTTGTTGATCCCCTCGATCCACAAGCGGTTTTGCAGGTAGTAGCGCACCGTGACCTCGGTGATGGGCTCAAAGATGTTGACCCCGTATTTGAGGAAGATCTTCTCCCCCAGGTAGCCGCTGATGGCCACCTGGGTGTCGTCGCCATCCCCTTCGGTTCCGACCCGGACCTCACTGAAGCCCAGCTCTTCCCCCAGGGTGGAGAGCATGCCTCCGGTCTGGGCCAGGCCCAGATTCACCGCGGCCGAAGCCCATAGGGCGTTGCCGTTGTCTGTGCCGCCCAATCCCCGCCCCTGGGTGATGTAGGAGAGGATCTCCTGCTGCTCCATGCTGGGGTTGGAGAACAGGGTCATGGTGGGTTCGGTGACCACCCCGGAGAGGCGCACCCCGGCGATGACGTTTTCCGACTTGATCTCCCTGATCGCCTCCACATCCAGGGTGGGCAGGCTGGGGGGCCCGTTAAACAGCACCTTGCCCCGGCGTATGGTCAGTTGCTGGCCAAAGGCGCGGAACTTGCCCTGGTGCAGGCTGATGTCACCAAACAGTTGCGGCGTCTGATATGCCTTCTGTCTCATGGTGAGCTGGCCGCCGAGCCTGCCGCCGATCCCCAGGCCTTCCACCGTCACCTCGTCACCCACATTCAGCTGAATGTCCATGGCGAAGGGGGCCGGGGGCTCCGCTTCGGTATCGGGGCGGTTGTCGACAAACTGGACGTCATCGGAGAGGGCCACCCCTCCTTCGGGCAGTTGTGACAGGGTCAGGGCGGCCTTGGGAATGTCGATGCGGCCGGTGACCTCCATGGCGGTATCGTCCTTGCGGAACCTCAGGGTGGGTGACGCCTCGGCAATGAGCAGCGGGGGCTGCAGGATATCCAGTCTGTCCCCAAGCAGTTCGACGTCCGCATGCAGCGCGTCCTGGCTCCAGTCCAGCCAGCCACTGGCTTGAACCGGCCCATCGCCCACCATCAGCTCGGCGCCGATGTCCGCTCTCTGGCCGGTGAGATCCAGCTCTATCTCAATCTCACTGAGCTCGGTAGGGTTGGCCAGAGAGGCCAGACGGCCCTGTTTCAGATCCAGATCGCCGTTGAGCAGGGGGGTGGTCAAGTCCCCACCCAGGTCGAGATTGGCGGTCACCAGCCCCTCCAGGGCGGCGATGCGGGGCAGGGCTTTGGTCAGGGGCGTCAGGTCGAAGCTGTTGAGGGTCAACTCGCCGTTCATGGCATAGGGCGCCTGTGGGTCCAGATGCAGGCGGCTGCGGATCAGCGGGGCATCGTCGTCCAGCTCCAGGGTCAGATCCAGGCCGGCATCGGACAGGGTGGCGTCCAGGTCCAGTCTCTGCCAGGGCAGTTGCACCTGGGCCCGGCGCGGGTCGGCTTTGACCAGGACCGTCCCCTGATCACTGTGCACCTGGGCCCTGAGCTGGGGCAGCTGTCCCGGCAGCCAGGTGGTGTCCAGTTCGGCGGTCAGCTGAGTGTCTACGGAGAGTTGTGGCGGCAGCAGGGGTTGTGCCGTCCTGGGCAGATCCGCGGTCAGGGCCATCTTCACCGCGCCACCGCTGCCGACGTTGGCGGGAATGGGCAGACACAGGGTGGCGGCCGGGCCTTGCCAGCAGTGTTCGCTGATCACAAAGGCCTGACTGGCGAAGGAGAAGGTCACCGGCGCCGCCTCCTGCTGCTGCCATAAGCCAAGAGGGGTGGTCAGTTTGGCGCCAGAGAGTACCCCCTGCCACCAGGTAAACCTGGGGTCCAGTTTGCCTGCCATGGCCAGCTCTCCGCCCCAGGGGGTGGTGTCGCTGCCCTCCAGCCCGAGGATGGCGCTTTGCTCGGTGAGATCGCCATCGCCGTCCAGGGTGAGCAGGTTGAACTTCTCTCCGGCCAGATCGAGATCTGTGGCGGAGAGGTTCAGCATAAATCCGTGGTTTTGCCTGGGCTGGTACCACCCCTTGGCCATCAGCCGGTTTAGGCGCTGGGCATCGAACGCCAGTTGTTGGCCTTCAAGCTCCAACTGAATCTTCGGCTGGTCGGTGGCACCGCTGACCGAGAAAGCCACCTGCGCTTCCCCGCGGAGTCTGGGGTCCCAGCGCTCCAGGTCCGCCAGGGCCAGGTTACCCTGCATCTGCCACTCGGGCTCGCTGCCGCCGTCGGCCCTCAATTGGCTGCCGCGGTAGAGCACTTCCAGCGCCTTGGCCCTGGCTTTGCCGTCGCTGCTGGCGGCCAGGGTGCCCTTGAGGGTAAAGGGATCGTCGTCGAAACGTCCTTCGAGATTGGCCTGGCTGAGGCTGACGGACCAGAGCTTGCCGTCCCAGGCGCCCCGGGTCAGGCCTTGACCGCTGACCACCAGGGGCAGCTTGGGGCTCAAGGTCGCCAGCTCCAAGGCCCGGGTATTCAGCTGTGCCTGCCAGGAGAGCAGCTCGCCATATTGAAGTTGCCCCTTGAGATCGCCGCCCCCCCGTTCGCTTTCCAGGCTGGCCTGGTGCACCGTCAGCAGCCCGGGTTGATGCTCGAACTCGCCATTGAGTCTGAAGGCGGGGTAGTCCCACAACTTGCTGGCGCCCTCGATGGTGAGGCGCTGATGGCTCAGATCCCCAGCACTGCTGAGTCTGACCTCACTGACGCGGTAGTCTGGTGTGTCGCCGAAAGGCCAGCTCAGCCGCTCTGCGCCGAGTTGCAGCTGATAATCCAGAGTCGGCGAGGCCAGGGTGATCTCTCCAGAGGCCTGGGCCTGTTGTTGCCCGGTGGCGGCGACATCGAAACCCAGTTTTCCCAGGCTGCCATCGACGGTCAGTTGCAGCGCCTGGCCTTCGAGGCCCGGCGTCCAGGGCAGCTTGGCAATGGTGCCCTCTGCCTTGGCGTCCAGCGGCCAGGGCCCCTGGAAGTCGAGGCTGCCGTAGAGGCGGACACTGGCCCACTCATGGTCGGCCTCCAACTCATTCACCTGAAGCTGGGTGCCATGCCAGTTGGCGTCGAATTGCCCCCGTTGCAGCCTTTGGACCAGGTCGCCTATGGTGACCAGGCCTCGGCTCAGCTTGACGTTGTTGGCGTCGATGGGGAAGGGCAGGGCCACCCTGGGCAGGGAGGCCAGGGCCCAGGAGTCGGCGTCGGCCTCGGCCTCCAGCGGTGCTGACTCTGCTGGCTGGGATGCCAGAGGGATGTAGACAGCAATCTGGGTGGCATTGAGCCTGTTGACCTTGAGTTTGCTGGGGTCGAACAGGGCAGAGCCGGAGAGCTGGCCCATGGCGAAGTGCATGTCGTTGACCCGGACTCGCACCCGGCTCAGCTCCAGCAGCTTGGCCTCAATGGTAAAGGGCAGGCTGAAGTGGGGATCGGCCTCGGTCTCAGCCTCTGGTTGGGTGTCTGGTGTGGCGTCTCCTCCCAAGAGCTCGGTGTCGATGTCCACTGCCACGCCGTTGGCCATCAGGCGGTTGCTGCACAGGGTTTTATGCAGCAGGCAACTGGGGCGCCAGTCCAGGGTCAGCTTGTCCACGGTCACCGACAGCCCGTCGAGACCCCGGTAAGCGACCTGGCTCAGGTGCAGATCCCGGTTCAGGCGACCGCTGGCTTTCTCGATGGAGAGGCCGGGCACCAGGGTATCGGCGGCGGACACCACCAAGGCGGTGCCGCCTCTGGTGCCCACCAGCAGAGCCACCAGCACCAGGATGGCCAGGGGCACCCCGAGGAGGAAGCTGAGCAGACGCCGCCAGGTCATAGATCCGCTCCTATGGTGATGTGGATGCGCCATGGCGGATCGTCTTCACTGATGCCATAGCCCACATCCAGCTTGATGGGACCGACCGGAGAGATCCAATGGACCCCAAGTCCTACGGAATAAACCGGGGTAAAGTCATTGGTATTAAAGGCGTTACCGCCGTCAACAAAGGTCGCCAGACGCCAGGAGTCATTGAGGTAATACTGGTACTCCAGGCTGGCCACCGCCAGGTAGCGCCCGCCGACCACCGCCTCTCTGGTGTTGCCTTCGTCATCGATGATCTCCACCTTGGGTCCCAGAGACTGATAGGAGAAGCCGCGGATGCTGGTATCGCCACCGGCAAAGAAGCGCATGGAGGGAGGCACCAGCGGCAGGTCGGCGTTGTCCACCTTGGTCAGGCCGCCATCCAGACGAAGCACAAATCTGTGATTGTCCCAGGGGGTGTCCACCCATTTGAACTGCCCCTTTATCTGGGCCAGGGTCACGTCGGAGCCAGCGCTGTCGGAGGACACCTCCAGGCTGTAGATCTGACGAAAGCCACGCCTGGGATCCAGGGGAGAACCCCATCGCTTGGTCTTGGACCAGCTGATCCCCGGGAGAATCAGGCTGGACTCGAAGTCCCGCCCTCCGGTACCCCAGCGTTCCTCGAGCCAGCGCAGGTAGTAGTTGCGCAGCCAGCCATCATCCAGCCGGGTCTGTCGGCCCACCCTCAGGCTGTACTGATCGCTGTCGATGTTGCCGTACTGGTCCCGCTCCACCAGGGCGTTGATCACCATGACGTCGTTCAGGGGGTGATCCAAAGGGATGCGGTAGTTGAAGTTCATCTGCGGATTTTGGGAGAGCTCAAAGGTCAGCTCCTGGCTGTGGCCCGCCTCGTTGATTCTGGGGGTTCGCCAGGTCGCGGTGGCCCTGGCGCCGGTGTCCGTGGTGAAACCCAGACCCAGGTCCACCGTATGTCGGGCGGCTGGAGTCAGTTGCACTTCAAGGGGCACTTGGTAGTCCACCGCCTTATCGGTCTGGGGCAGTACCCGCACATCGCCGAAATAACCGGCGGACAACAGGTTGGAGTTGAATCGGGCCAGGGTGGTGGCGGCATAGGGGGCACCGGTTTCGAAGGGCACCATGGCGTCCAGCAGTTCGGGCTCCAGTTCGAAGGGGGAGAAGTTCACTTCACCGAGCCGGTAGCGGGTGCCGCTGTCATACACCAGGTAGAGGTCGGCGACATTGGTGTTCCGGTTGACCTCGAGCTTGGAAACCGAGAACTTCCCGTCGAAGTAGCCGCGCATCAGGCCTTCGGAGAGGATGCGGTTCTTCAGCTGTTGGTAGCGGCCGTGGTGCAGGATCTGCCCGGGTCTGAGTCTGGCATTTTCCACCAGGGCGGTCATCGCCGGGTCGGCCTTGGCATCCCCCTCCAGCCACAGCATGACATAGCGATAGCGAACCGGCTCCCCCGGATCCACCGTCAGGGTAACCGGCCAGATCGCCTGTTCTCGGTCGATGGTTACCTTGATCTGACCGTTGTAGTAACCCAGGGCCGCCAGTGCCTCCTGGGCGCGCTCCTCCAGGGTGAAGACGAAGGCGTTTCGCTCGGCGCTGGAGAGTGGCAGTGGGGTCAAATAGAGCTCGATATTGCGCTTTATCGGATCTGGTGCCCCGCGAACGCTCAGGTTCACCAGAGGTTCATCGCTCTTCTCCCGCTCCTTGAGCAAGCGGAATTTGCGTTTGCGCTCACTGTCTCCCTCCTGATCAGCGGACGCGGAGTCATTGTCCTGGCCCAACAGGGGAAAGTTCAGCAGATTGCTGGCCTGCACCGGCAACGAGGCGCACAGCAGCAGCCACAACAGCAGGGTTGCAGCTCTCATGGAACTCTCCGCAGCAACGGGAGTGGGCGTCGAGGGTACATTCCGGACGGGGACACGCTCATGGTAACCGGTAGTTAAAAGATAGCCTTGGCCGATAACAATTGGAAAAAAATCAGAAAATTAACTCTGTGTGACACAGCTCTCATGATACCCGTGTCCAGGCGCATCAGGCCAGAAGAAAAGGCTGATATCCGAGTCAGTTGCCGCCTGCGTATCCAATGGCGCCTGAAACTTGCGATGATGGTATGGTGTGAAACCTAACTGAATCATCACGGAAGAGCATACCCATGAGAATCTCCCTGTTGGCGGCTGCCCTGTGTTTGTGCGCCGCCCCCGTCCTGTCCGCGCCTTTGGCCATCGCCATTCACGGCGGCGCCGGCACCATAGACCCCAATAAGATGAGCCCGGAGACCGAGGCTCAGGTACGAGCCAAGCTGAAAGAAGCGGTGCGCACCGGTTATGCGGTGCTGCAGGAGGGGGGAAGCAGTCTGGACGCGGTGCAGCAGGCGGTACAGGTGCTGGAATCCAGCCCCCTGTTCAATGCCGGTGTCGGGGCGGTCTATACCTACGAGGGAGCCCACGAGCTGGATGCCTCCATCATGGATGGCCGTACCCTGGAAGCCGGAGCGGTGGCCGGGGTGCGTCAGGTGAAAAGTCCCATCGAGCTGGCCAGGCGGGTGATGACCGATTCTCCCCATGTGATGCTTTCGGGCCAGGGGGCGGTGGAATTCGCCCTGGATCAGGGGTTGGAGCTGGTGCCCAATCACTACTTCGATACCGACAGCCGTTATCAGAGCCTGTTACGTGCCAAGAAGAAGATCATGGAGAACCAGCAGCACACCAAGGATTACAAGGCCGCGGTGGACAGCCTGGATCCGGGCTACAAATATGGCACCGTGGGGGCCGTGGCCCTGGACAGTGACGGCAACCTGGCGGCGGCCACCTCCACCGGCGGCATGACCGCCAAGCGCTGGGGCCGCATCGGGGATTCACCGGTCATCGGTGCCGGCACCTATGCGGATAACGGCAGCTGCGCCGTCTCCGCCACCGGCCATGGTGAGTACTTTATTCGCTATAACGTGGCAGCAGACATCTGCGCCAGGGTGAAGTACCAAGGGGTCAGCATAAATAAGGCCGCATCCGAGGTGATCCATCGGGTGCTCAAGCCGGTTGGCGGCACAGGAGGGGTGATTGTGGTGAGCCCGAAGGGGGAGATTGTCATGCCGTACAATACCGGCGGCATGTACCGGGCCAGCATCGACAAGGCTGGCCAGGTGTCGGTGAAGATCTGGGAGAATTAACCAAGAGGGCCGGCAAGATGCCGGCCCTCATAAGTCTTAGCCCTGGGCCTCGAAGTCGTCTTCGCGCAGCAGTGCCTTGCCGTCGGCACCCATCACCCACAGCTCGCGGTGAATCACCCCCTGGGCCTTGTTCATCTTCCAACCTGAGGTGAGCAGGGCGCTGTGCTCATCCACCTGGGTTAACTGAGGCTCGATGTACTCTACCTCGGCAAAGCCATCGGCAATCAACTGGCGCCAGAACCCTTCGATGGCTTCACGCCCTTCGAAGGTGCCGAAAGGGCGGGCGTGCATCACCGCATCCTGCTCATACTGGGCGGCACAGCCGGCCGCGTCTCCGCGGTTAAAGGCGGCTTTCCATCGCTCACTGGCTTGTTTTACGGCATCAATCACGTCATGGCTCATCGGGGCATCCTCTTTGGTTTCAACTGGGATCAGAATAGGCCGGTGATTGCATTTGAAAAACAGGGATAAAAAGAACATATTGTTTAACTGAATTAAACAATGGCGATTGCAATGGATCACTTGCGACAAATGATGCTGTTCCGCACCCTGGTGGACAAAGGCTCCTTTACTTCGGCCTCGGAGGCATTGGGACTGTCCAAATCGGTACTCAGCCAGCACCTGAAATCTCTGGAGGGGGCCCTGGGCACCCAATTGCTTCAGCGTACCACCCGCTCTCAGGTACTCACCCCCACAGGCCGGGAGTTTTACCGCCAATGTTGCGACATCGGTGACAGAGTGTCCCTGGCCTGGGATCGGGCCAGGGAGAGCAGCGGTACCCTGGGGGGCTCCATACGCATCAGTCTGCCACACGCGCTGATGGAGCCGGTGTCTGCGGCCTTGGCGTCGTTGGTGTCGGCCCACCCAGAGATTGAGCCTGAACTGGTGACCCAGGACACCCAGGTGGATCTGGTGGCGGAAGGGGTCGATTTGGCTATTCGGGTAGGCAAGGTGCCCAGCAGCAGCCTGAAACAGAGACGCATCGGTCAGTTTCGCGAAACCCTGGTCATGGCCCAAAACTGCTCGCGTCAGGAGCATTATGTGGCCAATAGCTGGGAGGCCAGCCAGGTGGTGAGTCACCTGACTGGCCCAGAAGGGAAGCAGCGCCAGCTGAGCTTTGTTCCCAAGGTGCGGGCGAACGATCTGCCCAGTGTCCTGGCTCTGGTGAGGACAGGTTTGGGGGTGGCCAGGGTGCCCACCTTCCTGCTGGAGCGGGAAGCCAGCCTGACTCCCCTGCTGCCGGGCTACACCACCGAGCCTGTGGGCGTGTTCGCGGTGCACAGCTACCAACAGCCCCCAGCTCTGGTGCGGGCGGTGACTGAAGCTGTTGCAGAGAAACTCTTTGAGAAACCGGCAAGCTAATCGTACAAGCAGATTGCGTGAATCTTTTTTCTCCCCGAGGCAAAAACCGTTGTCAGGCACTATGGTTACAGTGAGTCACCATAGTTCAAGGGGAAACAATGGAATCGGTAAAAGTACAAGACTATATGGAGCGTCATCCCGTGTGGCTCTCCCCGGAAACGCCGCTCTCTGTGGCCGTCGATACCCTGCTGGAAGCTAAACAGCCCGGAGCGCCGGTCGTGGACGCCGACCATCATCTGGTGGGTTTCGTCTCTGAGCAGGATTGCCTGTCGGTATTGCTGGCGAGCAGTTATCACTGTGATATCACCGCCACCGTCGCCGACTGCATGCGCAAGGATGTATTGACGGTGACGCCCGAGGATTCGGTGCTGAGTCTGGCCGAATCGATGTTGGGACAAAAACCCAAAATCTACCCGGTGCTGGATGAGGACAAGGTGGTCGGCATCATCGATCGCAGCCGGGTGCTCAGTGCCATCAGTACTCACCTGAAAAGCTGCTTCCGCAACGCGGTGTAGTGGCCCTGTGTCCACATACCAAGGGGCGCCGCGGCGCCCCTTCTTGTTTTTACTCACCCCCGAATAGGGCATAACGCTTTGTAACAGTTAGTCGTTTGTTTTTTTATCGCCCGCTCTGACGGCGGGATCAACAGCTGGTAGTCTGAGCAGACTCCTACTGTTAACAGAGCGAAAAACAATGAAGAAGACCCTCTGTACCCTGGCGCTGACATTGAGTTGCCTGGCGCCGGCCCACGCCTTTGATCGGGTGACCGGCCATCATTTCGCCTCCCGTTCCGAGGTGCTGGCGCAAAACGGCATGGCCGCCACCAGTCAGCCTTTGGCCACCCAGGTGGCACTGGACATTCTCAAACAGGGCGGCAGTGCCGTGGATGCCGCCATTGCCGCCAACGCCATGCTGGGGCTGGTCGAGCCCACAGGTTGCGGCATCGGTGGCGATCTCTTTGCCATCGTCTGGGATGCCAAGAGTCAGAAACTCTATGGCCTCAACGGCTCGGGCCGTAGCCCCAAGAGTCTGACCCTGGAACACTTTCAACAGCTGGGCATGACCAGCATTCCCCCTTATGGCCCCTTGCCGGTGTCGGTGCCCGGTACCGTGGATGGCTGGTTTGAGCTCCACGGGCGCTTCGGCAAGCTGCCGATGAAATCGATTCTGGCTCCGGCCATCGATTATTCGGAGAAAGGTTTTCCGGTTTCTGAGCTTATTGCCTATTACATGAACCGCAGTGCGCCTCGGCTGAGCCCCTATCCCGGCTTCAAAGAGACCTTTATGCCCGATGGCAAGATGCCGCAGAAGGGGGAGATCTTCCGCAACCCGGATCTGGCCTACAGCTACCGGCTGTTGGCAGATGAAGGGCGGGACGCCTTCTACAAAGGGGAGATCGCCAGACGCATCGATGCTTACATGAAGGAGAACGACGGTTTCCTCAGTTACCAGGACCTGGCGTCTCATCGCAGTGAGTGGGTGGAGCCGGTGAAGGTCAGTTACCGGGGCCATGAGTTGTGGGAACTGCCCCCCAATGGTCAGGGGGTTGCGGCTCAGCAGATCCTTAAAATCCTGGAAGGGTACGACATCCAGAAGATGGGGCTGGACAGCGCCGAGTATGTGCACACCTTTGTGGAGGCCAAGAAGCTGGCCTTTGCGGACAGGGCCAAGTTCTACGCGGATATGGCGTTCGCCCAGGTGCCGGTCGAGGGACTGCTGTCGGAGGAGTACGCCGCTCAGAGGCGCAAGCAGATCGACCCCAAGCGGGCGGCGCGCAGTGTCGACCCGGGCAATCCGGCTCTGGGCCATGGTGACACCATCTACCTGACCACCGCTGACAGCCAGGGCAACATGGTGTCGCTGATCCAAAGCAACTATCGCGGCATGGGATCGGGGATGACCCCAACCGGGCTGGGCTTTGTACTCCAGGACAGGGGCCAGCTGTTCAACCTGACACCCGGTGAGGCCAACAGTTATGCCCCGGGCAAGCGTCCCTTCCACACCATCATTCCCGCCTTTGTCACCAAAGAGGGGAAACCCTGGCTCAGCTTCGGGGTGATGGGCGGGGCGACTCAGCCCCAGGCGCATGCTCAGATTCTGATCAACCTGTTGGACTTTGGGATGAACCTTCAGGAGGCGGGGGATGCCCCGAGGATACTCCATACAGGTTCCAGTCAGCCTACGGGTGAGACTATGAACGATGGCGGTGTGGTTTCCCTGGAAACTGGGTTCTCCGCCGCCACCCGCCGCAGTCTCATTGAGAAGGGCCATGTGCTTCAGGAAAATCTGGGCAGCTTCGGCGGCTACCAGGCGATCCTCTGGGACGAGACGAATCAAACCTACGTCGGCGCCTCGGAGAGTCGCAAGGATGGCCAGGCGGCGGGCTATTAAAACAGAGTAAAATTTACTGGGTTTTCATGTTTTGGCGGATATACTGCCGAGCATTAAAGAGAATCCAAGCAGTTTTTGGGGAAGTTCTATGACTCTACGTATTCGTACCGCAGCCCTGGGCCTCAGCGCTCTGGTGGCCATCAGCGGTTGTACCACCCTGGATCCCTATACTCGGGAAGAGAAAACCGCCAACGCCACCGTAGGTGCCGGCATTGGCGCCATCACCGGCGCCATCATCGGCGCGGCGGTGTCCAGCAAGAGCGACCGGGCCAAAGGTGCCCTGATCGGCGCTGGCATCGGTGGTCTGGCCGGCGGCTCTGTGGGTTACTACATGGACCAGCAGGAGATGAAGCTGCGCCAACAACTGGAGGGCACAGGCGTCAGCGTGACCCGGGTGGGCGATCAGATCATCCTCAACATGCCGGGCAACGTTACCTTTGACACCAACCAAGATCAGCTCAAGGCGCAGTTTTATCCCACCCTCAACTCAGTCGGCCTGGTGCTGAAGGAGTTTGAGAACACCCTGATCACCGTTGCCGGACACACCGACAGCCGGGGTGAGGCGGATTACAATCAGAAGCTGTCCGAGCGCCGTGCGGCCAGCGTGGCCAGCTATCTGGTCAATCAGCAGATCCCCTATCAGCGGGTGGCGGCTGTGGGTTACGGGGAGAGCCGTCCCATTGCCGACAACATCAACAAGGCGGGTCGGGCGCAAAATCGCCGGGTGGAGCTCACCCTGGACCCCATCGTCCGCTAACACCATTCAAAAAGAAGCCCGGCATTGGCCGCAATGCCGTTCACTTAAGCGGAGCGGCATTGCGATTCACCGGATAACGGGTTTTGGATATCTTTACCGCCCTGGGCCGTGATGGCCTGGGGCGTTTTTCTATGAACAGGGTCGCGACCGAACCCCTAAGTGCTGCAAGCCTCTTGCCCGTATTCCCCGGCGACACTGCACCTGCCATTGAGATCAGCTGAGTCGCGATAAATTGATAAGCGAACTTGAAGCTTATCTCTTGCGGGGAATGTCCATTTTCGACCGCAGCCTGGCTCGCCTCACGCCGGATCAGGTTATAACCCAGCAGTAGCCCCCATAGCTCCTGGTAAATCAGGCCGACTTTTTTACTTCTTAAGGTAATTGCATTGCCTTGCATCGAGCTTTTGATGTCTCGAAATCCAAGCTCAATCTCCCAACGTTGGTGATACAGGGTTGCCACTTGGTGGGCGCTGTACTGCTTGGCCGGCAGCGAAGTTAGCACTGTCTTTTCCTGTTCGCCGACTTGGTAAGTCACGGCCCTGGCTCGCCAGTAAGCTGGCAACTCTGGGTTAGCCTTGCGGGCCTGCGCAGAGACCTTCATTTCCAACAGACGATCACCCTCAGCGTAACTTTCCACAACCGTATACGAGAGCCTGCTGCGCTCAGGCAGCAACCAATGACGGTTATGGCCCTCCGTGCTGATGTTCAGCAGCAGGTTGGCGCTGAAAAACCCCTTATCCAGCAAAGTGACCGAATTATCGGGCAGCGCATCGGTAAACGTCGCTGCCAGCGGTACTTCGCCCCGACGATAGGGGCTGATGGCGGCGTTCATGATGATGTGCGAACGCACGTTCATCAATGCCACCAGCCGCAGCATGGGAAACGGAGTTTGCCTTTCTGATGATGTATTTCCTGAACCAAAATGCGCCCTAAGCTCTGGAGTCTCCGGTGTTCTGAATAGAGCACCATCCACCGCAAACAACTGCAGGCCGTGCCAATCATCATCGGGATAACGCTCCGCCCCCCAATGGCCAGCAGACTTTTTGAATAACCACTCTGATGGCTCATCTCCCAAGCGTTGGCGGGCTTGCGATAAGGCACTGGGCGCCAGCAGTTCATCATTGGCCAGCCCGTTGGCGCAGATGTTGAGTTTCCTAGCGACTTCGGAGATGGGTTCGTCCCGAAAGAAAGCCATGCCAATGGTTAACCAGAGCACCATGTCTGAAGGCAACCGGCGACGCCGGATTGTGGCTTGGGCCGACAATCCTGTTGCCGCTTCAATCCACTCTACAGGTAGGTGCTCGGCAAAGGCTGAAGGAGAAGCATCATGGCTGTCCATGACGTCGTTGAGGGCGGCTGCAATAGACATAAAAAAATCCGGTTCCATTCACTGGAACCGGATTGTCCTATGTTCAGAGGATCGGTCAACCGATCCTTATCTGATCAGCATTGCGGCATTGGCCGGGCTTTTTTTATCGAATTTTCTCCAGCCAGTAACGGTTGGCATTGAGCCCTTCGATGACCCGGGCCTGATTATCCAGACGTTGCAGCCGGTTTTCCGTGACCCGGTAGTGGGCCGGGGCGGCTCTGTCCCTGGGAATCATGATGCTGTTGCCCGAGTTGTGCCATTGGAATTGCCCTTTCAGATCACTGCCGTTGTTGCGGCGTCCCAGATAGATCTGTTTCAGGTGGTAACGGCCATCGGCGAACAGGGTCAGTTCGGTGACGATGCCGTCGCAATCCGGGCAGGGCAGGGTGCCTCGATAGGTGCCGCTCCAGTCCAGAGCGTTGTGTGCATTGTGGCCGTCAATGACCGTAGGCGGAGGTGAGTGTTTTATGATGTTTACCGGGCGCTGTTCCGGGGCGGCGCAGCCCACGAGGAAACAAGCGGAAGTGAGTAGTATCAAGGCTTTCATCAAGCCCTCCGAGGTTATCCTTAACCTCTTTAAGCTGGAACAGTTCGCCTCGGAAATCAAGGGCGGAGATCAATCATCCGCCCAAATTTCCCCCTATCCGAACAGCCCCAGGTAGAGAGCTCGGGTGATGGCGATGTTGGCCATGGTGTCCAGCACTATGATGGCCCACTTCAGGGCGGGGTGCCTCTTTTGCAGGATAAAGGAGGGCACGGCCACGGTCAGGGGCAGCATCACCAGCCCCAGCGCCAGGAACAGCAGCCCGCCGAGGATGCCGGAGGGCACGCCAGAGCCGTAGATCAGCACCAGGAAGATGGCGATAAAGGTAAACATGACACGGCGGGAGGTTTTGGTGGCCGCGGTGCGCTGCTCGGGATCCTGCAGCAGCTCTTCAATGGGAGTCATACCCGGTTCTCACTCTAAAATGAACTGTCCGTACCCTATGCAAAGGCGTGGTCTATTTCAACACCGGTGAAAAGCAAAGGGGTTGTCTGATCACGTTTTGACCGCATTTTGGGTGCTGGCAGTGGCGATCTCTCAGGGGGGAAACAAACCGCGCCATAGGGGCATCAGGTTGCGGCCACTCAGCCAAAGCCACTCCACCAGTAAGCAGGCCTGCACCAGGCCAATGGTCCAGAAGGCGACCTGGAAGGGCCGCTTGCGGGTTTTATGACGCCAGAGCTGTTGCCCCAGAAGCGCCCCGGACCAGCCACCCAGCAGGGCCACCAGATGCAGCACCATCTCGGGAATCCGCCACTGACCGTGACGGGCCCTGTGCTTGTCCACACCATAGAGACACAAAGCCACCAGGCTGGCGGCGGCCCACCAGAGCAGGGGCCAGTGATGGGTGAGCAGGGCAGGCCAGAGTATCAGCAGAGGCAGGGCGGCGAGGGTCAGGGTCAGTCCCAGGGGCATCTTTTTCTCCATGAATTTGAAACTCTGGACCCGGCAACCCTAACTCCGGGGGCCAGGCAACTCAAGAACTGGTGGCTTTTTAGACCCTTGGTTGCCGACGGTTTCATCAGACCATTGGGCGCAGGCCCTGAAACTGCTAAGATCCGTCGATTCACATCAGCCATTGGGATGTCCAACTTGAGTAACCCCTTTTCGCCCCAGCAACTCGCCCTGTGCATGCAGCAGGACGCTGCCACCATTCGTCGCCGCTTGAGCGGCATGAAGAAGCTCAAAGATGCCGGCAAGCGCCAGGCCATCCAGGAGCAGCTGCAGGGCCTGCTTGAGACCAGTCAACAGCGGGTGATTGCCCGTCAGTCTGGTCTGCCGGCCATCGAGTATCCGGATCTGCCGGTCAGTGACCGCCGTGACGAGATAGCCGAGGCGATACGGGACAACCAGGTGGTGATTGTGGCCGGTGAAACCGGGTCCGGTAAGACTACTCAGCTGCCCAAGATCTGTCTGGAGCTGGGCAGGGGCACCCGAGGCCTGATTGGCCATACCCAGCCGCGTCGCCTGGCGGCCCGGGCGGTGGCCAGCCGCATCGCCGATGAGCTCAAGAGTCCCCTGGGCAACCACGTGGGCTTCAAGGTGCGCTTTGCGGATCAGACCAGTGGCGACAGCTACGTCAAGCTGATGACCGACGGCATCTTGCTGGCGGAGATTCAGCATGATCGCCGCCTGGACCAGTACGACACCCTGATCATCGATGAAGCCCACGAGCGCAGCCTCAATATCGACTTCATCCTGGGCTACCTCAAGCAGCTGCTGCCCCAGCGACCGGATCTCAAGGTGATCATCACCTCGGCCACCATCGACGTCGACCGTTTCTCGCGCCACTTCAACGATGCCCCGGTGATCGAGGTGTCCGGCCGCACCTATCCGGTGGAGATGCGCTACCGGCCCCTGGTGCGCGACGAAGAGCGGGATCTCGACCAGATGGAGGGGATCTTCCTGGCGGTGGATGAGCTGTGCGCCGAAGGGTTGGGGGACATCCTGATCTTCATGAACGGAGAGCGGGAGATTCGCGACACCGCCGATGCCCTGCGCCGCCGTAATCTACGTGACACAGAGATTCTGCCCCTGTTTGCCCGGCTCTCCCACGCCGAGCAGGCGAAGATCTTTGCCTCCCACACCGGGCGGCGCATCGTGCTGGCCACCAACGTGGCGGAAACCTCGCTGACGGTGCCCGGCATCAAGTACGTCATCGATCCGGGAACGGCACGCATCAGCCGCTACAGCTACCGCACCAAGGTGCAGCGGCTGCCCATCGAGCCGGTGTCCCAGGCCAGTGCCAACCAGCGCGCCGGTCGTTGCGGCCGGGTCTCCGAAGGCATCTGTATTCGCCTCTACAGTGAGGAGGACTTCAGCGGCCGTCCCGAGTTTACCGACCCGGAGATCCTGCGCACCAACCTGGGCTCGGTGATCCTGCAGATGCTGGCCCTGGGGCTGGGCGACATCGCCGCCTTCCCCTTCGTACAGCCGCCGGACAACCGCCACATCAACGACGGCATGCGCCTGCTGGAGGAGCTGTCCGCCATCGAGGTGCACAAACACCAGCCCCGGATGACCAAGCTGGGCCGACAGCTGGCCCGCCTGCCCATCGACCCGCGTCTGGCCAGGATGATCCTGGCGGCCAAGCCCTATGGCTGTGTGCATGAGGTGATGGTGATCGCCAGTGCGCTCTCCATTCAGGACCCCCGTGAGCGGCCCATGGACAAGCAGCAGCAGGCGGATGAGAAGCACCGGCGTTTCGCGGACAAGGAGTCGGACTTCGTCGCCCTGCTCAACTTGTGGGACTACCTCAAGGAGCAGCGCAATGAGCTGTCCACCAACCAGTTCCGTCGCATGTGCCGCACCGATTTCCTCAACTACCTGAGGATACGTGAGTGGCAGGACCTCTACAGTCAACTGCGTCACTCCCTGTCTGAACTGGATATGAGCATCACCATCGGGGAGAAAGCCGGTTACGAGCAAATTCACCGTGCCTTGCTGGCGGGCCTGCTGTCCCACATCGGCTCCAAGGAGCCGGAAGGCCACTTCAAGGGCGCGCGTAACAGTCAGTTCCATATCTTCCCCGGTTCGGCCCTGGCGAAGAAGTCTCCCAAGTGGGTGATGGCCGCCGAACTGGTGGAAACCAGCCGCCTGTTTGCCCGGATGGTGGCCAAGATCGATCCCCTGTGGGTAGAGCCCCTGGCGGAACATCTGGTCAAGCGCAGCTACGCCGAGCCTCACTGGGAGCAGAAGCCTGGCTCGGTGATGGCCTTCGAGCAGGTCTCCCTGTTCGGGGTGATCGTGGTGCCCAAACGTAAGGTGCAGTACGGCCCCATCGACCCGCTGGAGTCGCGCAACATCTTCATTCAGCAGGCGTTGGTGGGCGGCCAGTTGGGCGCCAATGAGGCCTTCCTTAAGGAGAATCTGGCCCTGATCACCGAAGTGGAGGAGCTGGAACACAAGTCCCGCCGCAGGGACATCCTGGCGGACGATGCCACCTTGCAGGAGTTCTACGAAGAGCGCATTCCCGAGGGGATCTACACTCGCCAGCTGTTCAGAGGCTGGTGGAGCAAGGCCGGTGCCAAGGACAAGGAGCTGCTGAATTTCTCCAAGGCGCTGCTGATGAAGCGGGATGCGGGCCACGTCGGCGAGCTGGACTTCCCGGATCACTGGTACCAGGAGGGGCTGGTGCTGCCGGTGACCTACGCCTTTGAGCCCGGTGAAGTGGACGACGGCGTATCGGTGCACATCCCCCTGGCCCTGCTTAACCAGGTGCAGGAGCAGGGGTTCGATTATCTGGTGCCCGGTCTGCTGCATGAGAAACTGGTGGGACTGATCAAGAGCCTGCCCAAGGCGATGCGACGCAACTTCGTGCCGGCGCCCAACTACGCCGATGCGGTGCTGCAGGTGATGGAGCCTCACCAGATGCCGCTGCTCGATGCCCTGTGCAGGCACCTGCTGAGGATGACCGGTGTCCGGGTTGAGCCGGACGCCTTCGACCTGTCCGCCCTGGATACCCACCTGGTGGTCAACTTCAAGGTGGAGGACCACCGCGGCAAGGTGCTGGCCCAGGGCCGGGATCTTCATGAGCTTAAGCATCAGCTCAAGGGCCAGGTGCAGACCGCCATCGCCAAGGTGGCGGACAAGGGCATCGAGGCCGAGGGGTTAACTCAGTGGGATTTCGGCAGCTTGCCCCAAAGCTATGAGCGCAAGCAGGGCAACTACAAGGTTAAGGCCTACCCGGCCCTGGTGGACAGCGGCGACAGCGTGGCCATCAAGCTGTTCGATGACGAGTCCCGGGCAGCGACGGCCAACCGCGCCGGACTGCGCAAGCTGCTGCTGATCAATGTGCCCAACCCGGTGAAGTACCTGCAGAAGTCCTTGCCTAACAAGGCCAAGCTGGCGATGTATTTCAACCCGTTTGGCAAGGTGGATTTGCTGATTGACGACTGTATCCACTGTGGCCTGGATCAGCTGATCGACGGCCACCCTGACTCGGTCAGAGACCCGGATGCATTTGAGAAGCTCAAGGAGCAGGTGCGCGGTGAGCTGGGTGACACCGTCGTGGCCATCGCCATCAAGGTGGAGCGGGTGATGACCCTCAGTCATCAGGTGAAGAAGCGCCTCAAGGGTAAGATGGATCTGCAGACTGCCTTCGCCATGTCGGACATTCAGAGTCAGCTGGACGGTCTGGTCTACAAGGGATTTGTCCGTGACACCGGTTGGCAGCGGCTGGATGATCTGGCCCGCTACCTGCAGGGTATTGAGCGCCGACTGGAGAAGCTGCCGGTGGACCCCAACCGGGACAGGCTGCATCTGCTCAAGATTCAGAAGGTGCAGGAAGCCTATCAGGGAGCGCTGAACAAACTGCCCAAAGGGGTGGCGCCGTCTGCTGAGCTGGCGGAGGTGCGCTGGATGATTGAGGAGTATCGCATCTCCAGTTTCGCCCAGACCCTGGGCACCAAGTACCCCATCAGCGATAAGCGGATCATGATGGCGATTCAGGAAGCCAGCTAGTCCGTATCAGGGAAAAAGAGCGCCAACGAACAGGGCGCAGACCAAGGTCTGCGCCCTTTTTTATGTATGAGTCTAAAAAGGCTGCTGTTTGGCCAGGTTCAGGGCCATCTGCTGCAGGTATTTCCGGGCGAAGCGGGCCGCGATCACCTCGTCGTTCTCCACCTGTGGCCGGGACTCTTGTGGGGCCAGAACTTCCACCGCATGTCCCAGTTTTTCCAGCTCCTGCAGGCTTTCCACCCGCCCCTTGCGCAGAGCGATGGAGAGCTGCATCCAGCACACGGCGTTGCAGTGGTCTCCTCGGGCCTGGCAATCCGCCGCCCGTTTCATGCAGTCGGCGGCAATGGTTATCCTTCTCATGGGCACGTCCGCTATTGTGATTTTGCGGCCTGAATGCGACACCCCCTGTGATCGCCTGGCCATATTGCTCTGCCTCAGTCCCTTGAGGCCTTTTAGTTTAGGCGATCTTTAGCGCCCCTGTGTCCACCACAAGGCATGATTGACAGGGCTTCGCCCTAACCCTCTGAGTGGTCAAGGATTGACCATTGGGCTTTTCTGTATCAGAGTGGAATCTGCTGTTGAATCTAGATTCTGTTGTTGAGGCCGCCCCGGCTCGACTCGGCCGGGTCCGGCTCCTGATAGAGGAGGCCAGGATGGCCTTTGAGTGGGTAACAAACAGGCTGTGCCGCAGGCACCGAATCTCCACAGAGCACATCAATCAGGGCCACTGCTACGAGTGGGCGTCCCTGGCCGCTCAGCGCTGCCCCAGCGCCCAAATCTTCTATGTACGCCGGCTGATGCCCCACGCCTTCATCTATTTCGCCGGACTCTGGTTTGATGCCGACACCCCCAAGGGCGTGCGAGACTGGCGTGCCCTGCCGCTGTTCAAGGGATGCCAAGGCCTGCTCAGGGAGCAGGGGGTGATATGCTGGGTGCCCGGCGATCGATTTTGGCTAAACTAAGTCTCAGATATTCGAGGAGAGCTCCAGGGGGACTGGATGAAATGGTACCTGATGGCATGGCAACGCTGCCTGCAATTCAGTGGCCGGTCGCGCCGCACCGAGTACTGGATGTTCCTATTGCTCAACATTCTGGTGGCCATCGCCATCGCCCTGGTCGATCTGATGTTGGGCACGGTGGATGAGCAGACCAAGACGGGCACCTTCAGCACCTTCTACTCCTTTATCGTTATCCTGCCGACTCTGGCGCTGACCGTCAGGCGGCTGCACGATACCGGGCGAACAGGTTGGTGGGTGCTCATCAGCCTGATCCCCGTGCTGGGGGTGATCGTCTTGTTGGTGTTTATGGCTCTGGATGGCGAGCCGGGAAACAACGACTACGGTGCCAACCCCAAGGCCGGAATGGCATTTTGATCCTCATCGCCCAAACAAAGGAGAAGACGATGAACAGATTTTTGGCCGTGTTGTTGGTGGCGCTGTGTGTCTGGAGCAGTGGTTCGCCGGCTCAGGAGGAGCGCCGCCACGGCGAGGTGGACAGATCCGGGTCCCCCTGGCGGGTGTGGGATGATGATCTCGGCAGCTGGACCTCGCTGGAGGCGTTCTGGCTGGCTCAGGCGGCGAAGAACGGCGGGCTGAGCTGGGGCAGGGGAAGCGATTACCCCGAATATGACAAGGTGAAGGAGTACGACACCCTGATCATTGAGCTGCCCAGTGGCCCCTGTATGATGGAGTTCTTCCACAGCCGCTGGCGCCGGGCCAACGACGTGCGGCGCTGGGACCCGGCCTTCAACGACTTTGGTGGTTGCCCCGATGTATTTAAGTAGCGCCGGGCTGCCGTCGCTCTCATTGGGCAAAGCACTCACTAGGAGTTAGACGGTGTTTCACCCCCTCACCACAGCACGCACCAAAATCCGCATGTTATCGGCGGAGGATGGGTTTCTGATTCAGGACTATTACAAGGACAACCGCGATCACCTGCGCGCCTGGGAGCCTCACCGCAGCGAGAGCTTCTTCCACCTCAACCACCAGCTGGAACTGATTCGCGTCGCTCAACTGGAGTGGGAGGACCGCCGCTCCCTGAGGCTGGTGGCTCTGGATCACGACGAACAGGAGATACTGGCGGTGGTCAACCTGACCAACCTGGTGTTCGGTCCCTTTCAGGCCGCCAACCTGGGGTATTCGGTGTCTCATCGTCATCAGGGCAAGGGGCTGATGCGAGAGGTGCTCGAGCCTGTGCTGGCCTTCGCCTTCGGTGAACTGGGACTGCACCGGGTGATGGCCAACTATCAACCGGATAACCGTCGCAGTGAGCAGCTGCTGCAGGGACTGGGGTTTGTTCGCGAGGGCTATGCCAAGGCCTATCTGAAGATAGACGGTCAGTGGCGAGATCACGTTCTGACCGCCCTCATCGCCTCCTGAGATGGGGCAAAGACGAAATTTGTGTAATACATCACCCATAGGAGCTCTTGGCGGCTTGCCCAAAATCTCTCCTGTGTCAAAATCAGGTGGCTGTGACCACGGAAGTGTCACAAGTAATTGAAACAGGGAGCGTTATAATGGACAGTGCAAGCTTTATTGCCCGAAACTTGGGGGTGGCGTTAATCGGCGCCATCCTGGGTGTCAGCGTAATGCAGCTGGCCCAATCCCAGAAAGACCATCCCCTGGCGTTGATCAACGCCGATGTCCAGCAGGTGTCAGACGACGTCATCAGCAGTGCCACCGCATTGCAGGACGAACTGGACCGGCTAAAATCCCTGACCGCCGATCAGCAGCAGCTCTCGCCTGTGGTGGAACACATCGACGTCATCAGCAAGAGTCTGATCTCAGATCTGGGGCAGATCAGCTACTACTCCGACGCCATCGAAAGCAATTTCCTGTGGCTGGCCGAGCGCGAGCGCCTGTCCCACATCAATACGCTTCCCGATTTTGTGCTGCCCCTGAACAAGGGCGCCTCCCTCTGTGGCGACGGCATCACCTTCTCGGTGCTGGGTGAGCTCGAGGATCGCATCGAGACCCGGCTGGCGGGCCGGCGCATCCACTTTAAGGTGGGGGATGAGCGCATCTTCGAGATTGACGGGGAGCGGGCCAAGGTCGCCTACCTGGGCCGCTTCGACCAGTATTATCAGTTCCGCCTGCTCTGCTCTCTGGTCTAGTCCTGCAACTGATCGGCCACCCATTCGGCCAGGGCCAAAGAGGCGGTCAGCCCGGGTGACTCTATGCCTGCCAGGGCGACGACGCCTCTTAGCCCCAGCTCCCGAGGCCCGAGCAGGGCAAAATCGACACCCGGCTCTCCCGGGCCGGACAGCTTGGGTCGCACACCGGCGTAATCCGCCGTCAGGGTGCGCCCTTCCACCTGTGGCCAATAACGGCCAACCGCCCGCTTGAACGTCTCTTCCAGTCCCGGGGTCACCTCATAATTCACAGCGTCGCACCACTGCACATCCGGGCCAAATCGGGCGTTACCGGCCAGATCCAGGGTCAGGTGAATGCCCAGGCCGCCGGGTTCGGGCAGGGGGTAGATGAGATGACTGAATGGCGCGTCGCCACTGAGCTTGTAGTAGTTGCCCTTGGCCAGATATTGGCGGGGCAGGGCCTGATTGAAACCCTTGATGCAGCCAATCAGGGCCGGGGTGGCCAGCCCGGCCGCCAACACCAGCTTCCGGCACAGGATATCGCCCTGGCTGGTGGTAACGGTTAGCCCGGCCTGTCCGGGATGGATGGCATGCACCCGACAATGGAGTGCCAGCAGGGCGCCCTGGTGTTGGGCGTCCCCCTGCAGGGCCAGCATCAGTTGATGGCTGTCCAGGATGCCGGACTCGCGGCTCAGCAGGGCGCCGCGACAGCTGAGCTGGGGTTCCAGGAGCCGGGCCTCGGCTTCACTGAGCAGGCTGATTCCGCCGACGCCGTTGGCCTCGGCCTGATTGGCCAGTTGCTGCAGCTGTGACAGCTGGGCATCGCTGGTGGCCACCACCAGCTTGCCGCAGCGGCGGTAGGGCACGCCAGCCTGTTCCAGAAAGGGGTAGAGCAGGGCGCGGCCCCGTACGCAGAGGCGGGTCTTGTGCCACTGACTGGGGTAGTAGAGGCCGGCATGAATTACCTCGCTATTGCGGCTGCTGATGCCGGTGCCGATGGCGGGCTCCTGCTCCAGCAGCAACACCTCGGTGCCCCGAGAGGCCAGGGCCCGGGCGCAGGCTAATCCTATCACCCCGGCGCCCACCACCAGGGTGTCTATCCTATCCATGGTCACTCTCCCTCTGCGTTAGAGGAACAGCATAGCGGGTCACAATCCGCTGACAAGAGGCCCCTGGTTGAGCATATCCACGTTCTGGACCACCCGCTCTATCTCCTCGTCACTCATGCTGGGAAACAGCGGCAGGTTGAGGATGCGTTTGCTGACCCGCTCAGATACCGGACAGGGCAGGTGGCGGCTGGGCGCTTCCCCGTCCAGATACACAGGTTGCCGGTAGAGGGGCATGGGGTAACAGATGCGGGTATCGATTCCCTGCTCCTTGAGGCCGGCGGCCACCTGATCCCGTTCATCCAGTTGGATGGCATAGAGGAAGGGGGCGGCCAGGGTGTCGGGCTCAGGATTGCTGAGGATCTCGATGCCCAGCTGCTGGAAATGGTGATCGTAGGACTGACAGACCCGCCTGCGTCCGGCCAGGTACCTGTCCAGCTGTGTCAGCTGATTCAGGCCGATGGCCGCAGAGATGTCGGTCATGCGGGCGTTGTAACCCAGCTTGCTGTGGATGTACTTGTCTGACTCCCCCTGATTGCGGTACAGCCTCAAGGTGTGGGCCAGCTCGTCGTCGTCGGTAAAGATCATCCCGCCTTCGACGCAGGTCATCACCTTGGCCATATGGAAACTCATGGTGGCGATGCTGGCCTGACTGCCCAGGGGCTCGCCACGATAAAGCCCACCCAGGGAGTGGGCGGCGTCGTGAAGCAGAAACAGCTCGTGTTGCCGGGCCAACTCGTTGAGGGCCTGGAAGTTGGCGGGCAGCCCACCGTAGTCGATGTAGACAATCCCCCGGGTCCTGGGGGAGAGCGCCGCGCCAAGGGCATGAGGATCCAGGTTCAGATTGTCCGGGCAGACGTCCACAAACACCGGGGTGGCCCCAACCCGGGAAACCGCTGCGGCGGTGGCGAAGTAGGTGATGGCAGGGACGATCACTTCATCTCCAGGCGTCACCCCCAGGGTGCGCAGGGCGATGTCCAGGGCGACAGAGCCGCTGCTGACGGCGATGGCGTGGCGGCGGGCCAGGCGCTTGGCCATCGCCTTCTCAAACTGGCCCGCCCTCGGGCCCATGGTCAGCCAGTCATCATCGAAGGCCCCTATGATCGCCTTTAGGTCCTCGTCGCCCACTTCCGGGCGGGACCAGGGGATGGGTGGGTTCATCGGCACTCTCCTGAAGGTTGGTTGATCATCGTTTAAAAGTTCCGGTAGATGGAGAAGGGTTTCATCAGAGGGCAGACCTTGAGCAACTCGGCAATGCCCTGATCCAGAGTGACGCTGGCGCCAAACCCCAGGGTCTTGATTCGCTGGTAGCTGACCGCGTAGTCGCGCTTGTCCAGGTCCTCGCCAAACTCGGCGCAGTGCAGGTAGTAGTCGTATTGGGCCTGGATGCGTTGAGCCACCTCCAGCTTGGTGTAGTTCAGCGCCTCATCGCCCACATTGAAGGGTTGCCCGCCCATCTGGTCATAGTGGTCCATGGCAAACAGGATGCTGGCGGCGGCGTCCACCGCGTGGATGAAGGTGCGCCGGGCGTGACCTTCATACATGACGAAGGTGCGGTTGTGCACCACCTGGTGGACGATGTCATTGACCAGAAGATCCAGGCGCATCCGGGGAGAGACCCCGAAGACGGTGGCAAACCTCAGGGGAACCCCGCCCACCTTCAGCGCGTGCTGCTCCGCTTCCGCCTTGGTTTCGCCGTACAAGGTCAAGGGATTGATGGGGGTCTCTTCGGTGCACACCCCGGCCACGGCACCGTAGGTGGAACCGGTGGAGGCCTGAATCAGTTTCTGCGACGGGCGCATGCGGCCGGCGATGGCTTCAATGATCCCCACATTGGTCTCCTTCGCCGTGGTGGGGTGGTGCTGACAGGCGGGGTAGCCGACGATGGCCGCCAGGTTGACGATGACGTCCGCTTCATCCACCAGAGGCATCAGCTGCGCCGGATCCCTGGCATCGGCATGAAACACCCGCAGGTTGGGGTGGCCCATGATGGAGAGCAGAGGGCCAATGCCCCACAGCAGCTTGTCGATGATGGTGACGTTGTCTCCCCGCTCCAGCAGCTTGGGGACCAGTATGGCTCCAATGTAACCGGCTCCGCCGGTGACCAGCACCTGTTGTGGCATGGCGACTTCCTCTTGATGTGCCCCTGGGGCGAGTTATCTGGGTCGCTCCATCGCTTGTGTATCCAGAGGCGGCTCCTTGCCGCCCAGCATCTCTTTGTAGATCTGAATCATGGTGTGGCTGCACTGTTCGAAGGAGAAGGCCCCACAGGCACGCACCGCCTGGCGCCGGTGGGCGGCGTACTCCTGCAGAACCTGATTGACCTGCTCATGGGTCTTCAGGGCCCAAAGCTCGGGGTCATCAAAACTCAGGCACTGCCCCACCCCGGTGGCGTCCACCACCCGCTGGAAGCTGGGGATGGGGGAGGCCAGGGGGAACAGGCCGGCTGCCATGCCCTCCAGCAGGGTCTGGCCAAAGCCTTCGTACTCGGAAGCACTGACCACAAAGGAGTTGTGGCCGGTCAGGCTGGTGAGCTGATCATCGGACAGCCCCAGGTGCAGCTTGACCCGCTGCTGCAGCCCCAGGCTGTCTATCTGGCGCCTGAGTCTCACCAGGTTGTTGTCCCAGTCGCGTCCGGCGATGTCCAGATGGTAAGCCTCGTCCAGCTTGGCCAGGCAGGCAAAGGCGGTCAGCAGCTTGTCCAGGCGTTTGTTGTCGGAGAAACGTCCGATGAAGATCAGCCCCCGGGTGGGGACGCGGCTGCCTCCGCCGCGAAATTTGTCGATGTCGGCGCCGTTCTCCACCAGTTTCAGTTTTGGCGGCTGGCAGATCTGGGAGAAGGTGTCATGGTCTCCCTGACTGATGGCCAGAATGTGGCGGTACGCCTTGCAGCTGAGTTGGGTGATGGAGCGAAAATAGGCGCGTTTCAGTCGTGCGGCAAACTGGGTGTGGAAGAAGCCACCATGGGTGCTGGCCACCAAGGGCTTGCGGTGCACAGAGCGGCTCAGTGCCAGGAAATCAAAAAAGAAGTCGATGCCATGAACATGCACCAGATCTGCAGGCGCGATGGCGCGCAGTACGCCTGGGGCTACGGGGTATTTGTAGCTGCCCACGTAGTTGAGGCGGCGGATGGGGATCCCTTCGACGGTGTCTGTGGCCGGCAGAATCTGGGCCCGGGGTTGGTGAAACAGGCGGTTGAGGGTCACCACGGACGCATCGATGCCCGCTTCCCGCTGCGCCTCCACCAGGGCCTGGACGAACTTTTCCAGTCCGCCGACGCCGGGATGAAACTGCCGTACTACGTGGATCACTTTCAACGAACTGTCGGGCATCGGTTCTGGTTTCCTGTAGGGGACGACCATCCTGGTTTTGAGAGGCATCCTTGCCCGGCCGTGGATAGGCGTAGGTCAGGCTAAAAAGATAGTTCAGATTTTCGGCCTGAGGGGGAGGAAATTGGTGGCCAGCCCTAAGTTAGGGGTGGTGTCAGCTGAGGGCTGCCAAACCGAGAAGGGGCTTGGGGTCAAGGTGAGGGCGGTGAATATTTGGGGCCTTTGCTTCCGTTGGCGCTATCGGTAATGACCCAAGGGCCAGGAGCAAGGGCTCCCGGCCCATGGCTGAAGGCTTAGGCGACTTCGGCGGTTTCCTGGGGCGCTTGCTGCCAGGGCTCATCGGTGAGTGCCGCCAGTACGCCTCGGCGCTCGATTACACCCGCCAGACGCCCGTCCCGGGTGACCACAACCAGTTGGCTGCCCTGGGGAATGGCATTCATGGCCCGCTGCTCCAGGTTGTCCAGGTTGAAGCTGGTGAGATAGCCCGCGTCGCTGACCGGATACAGCGTCTTTTCATCCACCGCCAGGCTGCAAGCCAGTCGGGTCAGGGGCTCGCCAACATCGCAGCTGAAGCGGATGGGTTGCATCACCTTGCTCACCGGCATCAGTTCGGTGTCCTCAAACTCGGTCAGGTAGTAGGCGCGCAGCAGGTCCTGGTCGTCCACAAAGCCCAGTGGCTTGTCGTTCTCGACGACCAGGGCCGCGCCGCAGCCTCGGCGCAGCAGCTGTTGGGCCGCCTGGGTGACCGGGGTGTCGGGGCTGATGGTCAGGGGCAGGGTGTGACACAGGGTGCCGGCGGTCAGTTTGGTGTTGGTCATGATCTTCTCTCCTTGAGCAGGGACGGAATCGGATTGAGTCTGGGTGCGGCCGTGAATCCACCAGTGGGCCAGGCCCACCATGGCGGCGCCGCCGATGATGTTGCCCAGGGTGACGGGCAGCAGGTTGTTCTTGAGAAAGTTCGCCAGGGTCAAATGGGCAAAGTGGCTGGGGTCCAGGCCCAGGCGCAGCCAGTCGACCGCCTCCTGGCTGTGGCGGATGGCGATGCCCAGGGGCACCAGGAACAGGTTGGCAATGCTGTGTTCAAAGCCGGTGCTGACGAACATGGCCACAGGCAGCATCAACAGCAGGGCCTTGCCCAGGGGATCCTTGGTGCTGAAGCTCATCCAGACCCCAAGACACACCAGCAGGTTACACAGGATCCCCAGGGCAACCGCCTGCATAAAGCTGTGCTCCAGCTTGTGCTGGGCCAGGTTCATCACCGACAGACCCCACTGGCCGCCGTAGAGATCGCCCTGGTTGGCCAGCATCAGCAGTCCTACCAGGGTCAGGGCGCCGGTCAGATTGCCAAGAAACACCAGCGACCAGTGGCGAAGCATCTGGCCGGTGGATACCCGACCATTGGCCCAGGGGACCACGGTCAGCACGGTGCTGGTGAACAGCTCGGCACCGCACAGCACCACCAGGATCAAACCCAGACTGAACACCAGGCCACCGGCCAGGCGGGTCAGGCCCCAGGATTGGTCCACGGCACCGGTGACCACGGTGATGTAGAAGGTGAAGGCGATGCCGATGTACAGGCCGGCCATGATTGCCAGGGCAAAGGTTTTCCCCCGGCCATTGGCCAGCTTGCCCTGACCAAAGCGCTCGGCGGCGCTGATCAGCGGATCGGATTTCGGAAGAGGGGAAACTGGGGTCAACATGGTTTACCTCTCCGAAGGCTAAGTGGGTGTGGCGTCACAAAAAACATGATGGCGCTCCTTGGCTCACATCTGGTTGGTGTTGCAGTGGTTCACCTTCACGTTACGGCGGCGGCCACTAAAAGAAAAATTGATCTTATTTTCGATGTTTATAAGAAAAACTGATTTGCGGGGTGACCTAAGATCTTGAAACTTGGTGGCGACTCGAGCTGGAATTGCGTGATTGCTGTCACCCTCTGTGGGGGGTGAGGGTGAGCTGGGTCACCAAAAGGCTGTGTTTGGGATGTTTCTCGAATGAGGTTTTGCTTTTCACGCAAGCGGATGAGACAGGCTGGGTCACCCGAACCGATCTGCAGGGATCATAATCATAGGATCCATTGATATAAATCCGGATTATCAGTGATCTGAGTGATGATTGGTTGGCGCCGCGTCGAGTGATCGCTCTGTGACCCTTGTACGCCATATGATCCTTAGCCTGACTCTGTGGCTGGGTACTCCAAAAGGTGGCAAGTGGTTTCGCATCAGTAAAATTGATATTACCCAGAAGAAAGATTTGCGTATCTGTTTTTCATGATGTGATAAGGGCGGGATAAATACCCGCCCCAGGGGGCTAAAGCTTACCGATCTCATCCTCCCATACGGTGGCTGCGGCGTCGGTAAAGTCAAAATGATCGCGGATGTAGTTGAGTGTCCTCATCTCTGTAGGGGTAACTGAGTGGCCATCTCGGGCGCTGTTGATCAGTGCCATCGCCTCATCTTTAGAGATGCGGTGCTCGCCCACTCCCTGGGTATGGGACTGGGCCATATCCAGCAGGGTTTTTTCATACTGCACGCCGTTGATACTGACATATGCCATGGTGAACTCCTCGTCAAAAACACTTAGGCGGGGACACTCCCCGAAGACCGCAGCCTGAGCCGCAACAGCAAAGGTTAGCAGGGGTCAGCAGGGCTGGTGTCTGATGCCTTGCAGGAGTCGAAGATTGAGATTTAGATGGGCTGTTCTTCAGAGATTAGCCATATAAATTTTTTAATCCCAAGAGTATATTGGCCCGCGCTGGAGCCAGTGGCGGACCCCACGGCATCCGGAGACTTAAAAGAAAACATTCTAAGGAGCAGCGCATGCAGATGGAGTTGCGGCCACTGACAACAGGGGGCGGCTATGAGGTAGCCACCTGCTGGTACTGCCCCGACGGCGATGCCGTTGCAACCCTGATCCTTGCCCCTGCCATGGGGGTTGCTCAGGAGTACTACAAGCCCCTGGTGCATTGGCTGGTCGAACAGGGGCTCAGAGTCATCACCTTCGATTACCACGGCCTGGGCGCATCCAGACAGGGTCCATTGCAGCAGTGTCACGTCAACATTCTCGATTGGGGCCGCTATGACTGCGCAGCGGTGATCAACGCCGCTTATCGCCACGATCAGTCTCATCCTCTTATCTGGCTTGGACACAACCTGGGCGGTCAGCTGCCGGGGATGACGCCCAACTCTCATCTTCTGGACAGAATCATCACAGTCGCCGCAGGCAGTGGCTATTGGCGGGAAGCCCCTCCCAGGCTGAAGCGCCGGGTGTGGATGCTTTGGTACCTGGCGGCGCCCCTGGCCACCAATGTGGTGGGGTACTTCCCCGGAAAGAGGCTCAACATGGTGGGGGACCTGCCTGCCGGCGTGATGCGTCAGTGGCGCCGGTGGTGTCTGCACCCCAACTATGCGGTGGGTGTGGAGGGGGAACCCATTCGGGCGGGTTTTGCCGCGGTGCGTTGTCCCATCACGGCCATCAGTTTTGAGGATGACGAGCTGATATCACCCAAGAATGTGGAGAGGCTGCACCTGGATTATCGGCGTGCCCCAGTGACTCTGGTGCACCTGACCCGCAAGGAGTGCGGCGGCCGCGTCGGCCACTGGGGCTTCTTCCACCCCAGGCAGAAGTTCCGTCTGTGGCGGGATGTATTGCAGAGTGAGCTGCATCCTCAGTCCCGTCGCCTGGCGGCGGGTTAGCCCTATGGCGCCGGGGCAGTCGGCGCTACAGAGTCAAAGGTGACAGGTCCAGATAGTGGCCGATATCGCCACTTGTGTCCTCAAGATAGGGGATGCGGCCCAGCAGCGGCGCGCCAAGGTGCCGACTCAGATAGTCCAGGTTCTCTTGCTGGCAGGCGGCGCTGGGATCCACGTGATTGGCGATCCAGCCCACCAGTTTTAACCCGTCCGCTTCGATGACCCGCTTGCTCAGCAGGGCATGATTCAGACAGCCCAGGCGAATTCCCACCACCAGGATCACCGGCAGTTGCTGCGCCATCACCCACTGATTGAGGTTCTCGGTGTCGGACAGGGGCACCAGCCAGCCGCCGGCCCCTTCCACCACTATTGCGTCTGCCTGCGCCTGCAGCTGGGCTAAACCCTGGGTCAATACCTCTGAATCTATCTCTACCCGGTCCATGGGCGCGGCCAGGTGGGGCGACAGAGGCTGGGTGAGGGCATAAGGGTTGACGTCCCGGTACTCGAGACGGAGCGAGGATGCCTGTTGCAGAGTCAGGGCGTCGTCGTTTCTGAGCCCCTCAGCCGTGCTGTGGCAGCCGGCAGCCACCGGCTTGTAGCCTGCGGTACGCTTGTCCAGCGCATTGAGCGCCTGCAGCAGGGCTTTGGCCGCCAGGGTTTTGCCGATGTCGGTATCTGTGCCGGCAACGAAGAAGGTATCAGTCAAGGGTAAACACTCCGTAGCAGACACGGTAACTCAGGGGCAGTTGTTTGGGGCTGGATGCCAGGGTTTGGTAGGCCCGCTCCAGTGCCGCCAGGGTGTGGCGGTTTAAGGTCCTGTGACCATCACCCTGATGCAGATGGGTGGCGCCGACGCCCTTGAGGGCGCGCATCACCGCCAGGGAAGAATCGTAATGCAGGGTCACCGTCTCAAAGCTCAGCTGCGCCGGATTGAGTCCGGCAGAGGCGACGGCGATGCGTAGTGATTCTTCGCTCAGGAAACGGTTGACCCTGGGTTGACTGTCTACCTGATGCCAGGCCTGGGCCAGCTCACCGAGAGAGCCCTCCGCCAGGGTGCTGATCAGGATGCGGCCACCGGGGCGGACCGAGCGTTTGAGCTGGATCAGGGCATGAGTCAGATCCTGACTCCACTGCAGGGCCAGGCTGGAAAACACCATATCCACACAGTCGCCGCCCAGGGGCAAGGCATCGGCGTCGCCCTGCAGGCACAGGGCCTCGGGACAACGCAGGCGGGTGAACTTAAGCATCGGGGAGGCCAGATCCAGGGCGATCAGTTGGTGTCCCTGATGGGTCAGTTTTTCGGTGAAATGGCCGCTGCCACAACCGAGATCCAGCACCCGGCCCAGTGGCACCGGTCCTGCCAGGGTGAGCAGGCGCTCGCCCACAAGCCGCTGCAGTTCGGCATGGCTGTCGTAGCTGGTGGCGGCTCGGCCAAAGGTGCGACCGATGGCGACCTTATCGTGCCGAGTCTGGGCCTTATTCTGTTTCGGCTGCATGCCACACCTCATTCAGGGCCTCTGCCAGTGCCAATATCTGCTGTTCACTGTGCCCGGCGCTCAGGGTCAGGCGCAATCTGGCTTGGCCGGCGGGTACCGTGGGTGGGCGGATGGCGCTGATCCAAAAACCTTTCTCTTTCAGCTGAGCGGACAGCTCCAGAGCGCGCTGGCTCTCGCCCACCATCAGCGGTTTGATGGGGGTGGCGGTACTCACCAGGGGCACTCTGGCGTCCAGGTTGGCGGCCAGCAGCTCTGACAGGGTGTGCAAGCGCTCACGTCGCCAAGGCTGGCTTTGAATCTGGCGCACCGCTTCGGCCAGGGCACAGGCCTGAGCCGGGGGCAGGGCGGTGGAGTAAACCAGGTGGCGGGCAAACTGGGTCAGGTACTGGGCCACGTCGCTGCGGCACAGCACCGCGGCACCGGCACAGCCGAACGCCTTGCCGAAGGTGACCACCAGGATATCCGGCTGAATCTGGGCGGCGGCGCAGCTGCCGCGTCCCTCTGGCCCCAACACGCCGCAGCCATGGGCATCGTCCACCATCAGCCAGGCGCCCTGGTCATCGCACAGCTGGCGCATCTCGGCCAGGGGGGCCTGATCCCCGTCCATGCTGAACACCCCTTCGGTGATCACCAGTTTGGGGCGGTCGCCGGGGGCGGCTTTGAGGCGGCGAGCCAGATCGCCACTGTCGTTATGGGCGAAGCGCTTCATGGTGGCCGGGCAGAGATGGCCCGCCTCCTGAAGGGAAGCGTGATTGAGTCTGTCCTGCAGTAGGGTATCGCCCTTTTGCATCAGGGCGTGGATCACCGCCTGGTTGGCGGCAAAGCCACTGGAGAACAGCAGGGCGGCCTCAAACCCCAGCCAGTCACACAGCTGCTGTTCCAGTTGGTGATGGGCCTGGTGATGGCCGGTGACCAGGGGAGAGGCGCCGCTGCCGGCACCAAAGCGCTGCAGACCGTCCTGCCAGGCCTGGCGAATGCGGTCGCACTCGGCCAGACCCAGGTAGTCGTTGCCGCAGAAGTGGTGGTAGAGCTGACCCTCCACCTGAATTGTCGCCCCCTCCAGACGCTGAATCGGCTGGCGGTGGCGAAGCAGGCCCTGAGAGTGCCGTTCGGCCAGGGCCTGGTTGATGCGCGCCTTGAGCGGATCAGCGGCTGGCATCGTAGAACAGATCCTCATCGCTGGGGCGGGAGGCGATGTTGTGGCTGACCCTGGCCATCAGGGCGTCTGCTTCGGCCACATCCGGGCGCTGGGACTTCTGCTCCGAGTTAATGCCCAGTTTGTTGAACAGCAGCAGATCCTTGTCTTCGGACGGGTTGGGGGTGGTCAGCAGCTTGCAGCCGTAGAACACCGAATTGGCACCGGCCATAAAGCACAGGGCCTGCATCTGCTCGTTCATGTTTTCCCGGCCGGCGGAGAGGCGCACTGCGGACTGGGGCATCATGATGCGGGCGATGGCGATCAGGCGAACGAAGTCGAAGGCTTCCACGTCTTCGGCTTCCTCCATGGGGGTGCCCTTCACCTTCACCAGCATGTTGATGGGCACACTCTCCGGGTGGGTAGGCAGGTTGGCCAGTTCCACCAACAGGCCAAAACGGTCGTCGGCGCTTTCGCCCATGCCGATGATGCCGCCGGAACACACTTTCATGCCGGCGTCACGGACGTGGCTCAGGGTGTCCAGTCGGTCCTGGTAGGTGCGGGTGGTGATGATGTTGCCGTAGTACTCCCTGGAGGTGTCCAGGTTGTGGTTGTAGTAATCCAGACCGGCGTCGGCCAGCTCTTTGGCCTGATGGGCGTCCAGCATTCCCAGGGTCATACAGGTTTCCATGCCCATGTCTTTGACACCACGGATCATCTCCACCAAATAGGGCATGTCGCGCTCTTTGGGGTTCTTCCAGGCGGCGCCCATGCAGAAGCGCTGCGAGCCGGCGGCCTTGGCTTTGCGGGCAGACTCCAGCACCTGCTCCACCTCCATCAGCCGCTCCTTGTCGATGTCGGTGCGGTAGTGGGCACTCTGGGGACAGTATTTGCAGTCCTCAGGGCAGGCGCCGGTCTTGATGGAGAGCAGGGTGCTGACCTGCACCTTGTTGGGATCGTGATATTGGCGGTGCACCTGTTGTGCCTGGAACATCAGTTCCATAAAAGGCAGGTTAAACAGGGTGTCGACCTCTTCCCGGGTCCAGTTATGTCGCAGCTCCACGGCGGCTCCCCAATCTGTGTGTGGTTATAGGTAAATGCTTGGCTAGTCTAATCCAAGCCGATAGACTGTCAACCAACAACAGGTTTAACCATTGACTATTGATTAAAAAATGACCATCGACATTCAGTTTGACCAAGACCATGTCTGGCACCCTTACACCTCCACCCTGGACCCCTTGCCCTGTTACCCGGTGACCCGCGCCGACGGAGTGGAGCTGACTCTGGAGGATGGGCGACGGCTGATCGATGGCATGTCCTCCTGGTGGTCGGCCATCCACGGCTACAACCACCCTAAGCTGAACCAGGCCGCCGCCGCCCAGCTGGAGCAGATGTCCCACGTGATGTTCGGTGGCATCACCCACAAGCCGGCGGTGGAGCTGTGTCGCAAGTTGGTGGCGATGACGCCTGCGCCTCTGGAGAAGGTGTTCCTGGCCGATTCGGGTTCGGTGTCGGTGGAAGTGGCACTGAAGATGGCCCTGCAGTACTGGGCCGCCAAGGGGGAGCGCCGGGCCAAGTTCCTGACTCTGCGCCACGGATACCATGGCGACACCTTTGCCGCCATGTCGGTGACCGATCCGGACAACTCCATGCACAGCCTGTATAAGGGGTTTCTGCCGGAGCACATCTTTGCCGACTTTCCCGAGGGCGGCTTCTTCGACCCCTGGAACCCGGATGACTTCAGCGACTTCCACAGCAAGTTCATGGCCAATCAGCAACAGCTGGCGGCGGTCATTCTTGAGCCCATAGTCCAGGGGGCCGGCGGCATGCGCTTCTATCACCCCGAATTCCTGCGCCAGGTGCGTAAGCTGTGCGACCAGCATGGGGTGCTGTTGATTTGCGATGAGATTGCCACCGGCTTTGGCCGCACCGGCAAGCTGTTTGCCTGCGAGCATGCGGGGATCAGCCCGGACATCCTCTGTCTGGGCAAGGCGCTGACCGGAGGCTACATGACCCTGGCGGCCACCCTGACCACCAAGCATGTGGCCGACACCGTCTGCTCCGGTGCGGCGGGGTGCTTCATGCATGGCCCCACCTTCATGGGCAACCCTTTGGCCTGTGCGGTAGCCAACGCCAGCCTGGCGCTGATTGGCGAAGGACACTGGCAGAAACAGGTAGCGCAGATTGAAACGCAGCTGGCGGAGCTACTGCCGCCGCTGGCGCAGCTGGAGAAGGTGAAATCGGTGCGCTGGCTCGGTGCCATCGGGGTGGTGGAGACCCACGAGCCGGTGAATGTGGCTGAAATTCAGAGCGTGTTTGTGGAGCAGGGCGTCTGGATTCGACCCTTCGGCCGCCTGGTGTACATCATGCCCCCCTACATCATGGCGCCGCAGCAGCTTCGTCAGGTGGTCAGGGCGATGGAGGTGGGGCTCAGCGACTGACGAGTCTCTTCGGCTTTGTGTGCTTGTGTCCGTTCTTTTGGTGTCGGGAGCGGTAACGCTTGCTCTTCGCACACTTTAGCAGGGCTAAAATCGATAAATATTCGATAAAGCGCCCCAGATTCTGCTCAGGATCAAGATTGAGGTTCGGCCCTTTCTCTAGCATGGAGGTTGGCGTCAGACTCAGGGAGAGCAGTGTGTGGGCGCACTCTATAGACGGACTCAATTCAGCGGCATGATGGTGTCGGGGCTCACCGCCCTGTTGATCACCCTCTGGTGGGCAGGCTGTGACAGCCTGCCTGTGCTGCTGCTTTCCACCTTGGTGCTTCTGGTTGGGACCATGCTCAGTTCCCTGACCATCGAAGTGCATCCCGCTTTTGTTCGCTGGTACTTTGGCCCCCGGGTGTGGCGCCGGCAACTCTCTCTAACAGAAATTGACCAGGTGTCGGTGATTGCGCGCAGTGAAGATGGCCGCTGGCCGGTTCATCTGGGGCGCAGTGGCTGGGTGTACCAGGTGTCAGGCCATTATGCGGTCGAGCTCAGGCTGCATTGCGGCAAGATCATCCGCCTGGGCACCGATAACCCCGATGAAGTGGTGGAGGCGATACGCCGTCATCAGCAAAACCTTTCCTAATCACAGCGGAGGTGACCATGGACCAATTACAGGCCAAATCCTACCTGCTGGCACGCCCATGCTGCTTGCTGGACACCCCGTTCGGGCCAGAGGTGGCGGTATTCAAGGTGAAGGGCAAGATGTTTGCCACCCTGGCCCTCGGCCAGGACAAGCGCCATTACTGGATGAATTTAAAGTGTGACCCGGACGAAGCCTTGGCGCTGAGGGACATTTTCGAGGCAGTGGTGCCCGGCTACCACATGAATAAGAAGCACTGGAACACGGTGATTCTGGACGGCTCCATTCCCCAGGGTGAGATAGAACGGATGATCGATAACTCCTATTCCCTGGTGGTGCGTTCACTGCCCAAGCGGGATCGCACCGCTGTGGAGGTTCATCTTTAACCCCTGAGCGTCTGCAAACACCGATATGACTGACGCCGGGCCGGTAGAGCCATGGGGTCGTCTGCCTGCTCGTCTTCAGCTGTTGTCTTTTCTTTTTCCTGCTCGTCCATGATGGGCTGACCCAATATCAGAAACGGTCATTGTTCAGAATGCTCGTCTTCTCATTATTACTTTCAAATTGCATACATCATGGAAATGATTTAAATCATGTTCGTCGGGATATCTATTATTATTTTGTCTATGTTTAGAACGTTGAATAATTAATAGTAATCCGCATATTGAATTGGTTTGGTTAAGGTAAATTTGTTTTTTGAATGCATTCATTCTTGCGCGATTTTATTCATTGATGGTTCAAAATATTGTCGAATGGTGTTTGTTTATTTGATCAATGGCCATATACCTCTTTAGTGATACCCACAAAGGGGTATTTGGTAATATCTTGTTCACATTTTTAAATAAACGCAAAGATCTGGGATTGCTGTTTTATTAATCGCGGTGATTAAATCTTTATTGCAAAGGGCCCGTTGCAACTCACTCTAAAAAATGTTTTCAGAGGGAAATGATGAAAATAAATAAGTTGCTTGTTGCAGTTGCCGTATCGGCTGCGCTCGTCGGTTGTGATGATGATGACACTACGGTTATTAACGTTGAATGCGGCGAGGGCTCCGTCCTCAACACCGCTACCAATGTGTGCGAAGTGGTTCCTGTGGAACCGCCCCCGGCGGTGGAGTGCGGCGAAGGCACCGTACTGAATACCGACACCAACACCTGTGAAATGATCCCCCCAACGGGTGCCGCTGATTTTTACAACAGTGATAACTGGGCCGAGAGCTTCCCCGACCAGCATGCCTCCTGGGCGAAAACCGAAGAAAATACGCCGGAAGAGGGCGTGACCGATCTTCTGGAAGAGAACCCCAATTTGGTGGTGACCTGGGCCGGCTATGGCTTTGCCAAAGACTACAATCGCGCCCGTGGCCACCACTTTGCTTTGACGGATGTGATCTCCTCTCTGCGTACCGGCAGTCCGATGATCGTCGACGGTGCCGTTCAAGGCGAAGCCATGGCGGCCAGCTGCTGGTCCTGTAAGTCTCCGGATCTTGCCCGAATGTACGATGAGATTGGCGAGGCCAACTTCACCGACAACTCCTGGTCTACCTGGGGTCACGAGATGGCCAACACCATTGGTTGCGCCGACTGTCATGAACTGGGTGAAGACCAACTGCGTCTGTCCCGCCCCTACACCGACAGAGCCATGACCACTGTGGGTCGTACCTTTGGTGCTCAGGACGGCGCAGAGCAGGGCAGCCAGGTCTGCGCTCAGTGCCACGTCGAATACTATTTTGACGGCACCGACCACAAGAAGGTGAAATACCCCTGGGACTTCTGGGTACCCGGTGTGAAGACTGACTACGCCACAGAAGCGGGTTACGCCGGCTCCGACGGCCTGTATGACGGTTTTGCCGCCGAAGCACAGCTGGCTTACTTCGATTCCATTGGCTTCAAGGACTGGACCAATGCCATCTCTGGTGCGCCAAGCCTGAAGACTCAGCACCCCGAGTATGAAAACCTGGCCGACCGCACCAGCCACGTGATGTCTGGTCACCTGGACTTCAGCTGTGTCACCTGTCACATGCCTAAGTCCACCAACGACGAAGGGGTGGAGTTCTCCAACCACAACGTTCGCTTCGATGCCTCCAGGCTGCCCAGCAGCTGTCAGGGCTGTCACAGCCCCGCTGCCTTTGAGACCATCCTGAAAGGTCGTAAGGACGAGATTAAGGCCCTGCGCTTTGGCGCTAACGGTACCGATGCTCGTTTGACCGAACTGCACTTCAAGGCCCAGGCCATCTGGTCTGCCAATGGTGTAGAGGGACTGAAGGAGGGTAAGACCATCGGTGAGGCGAAAGCGGCCTATGAAGGCGCGCTGAAGGCCGGTAATGAACTGGCTGGTGAGATGAACAGCCTGCTGACCAAGATTCGTAATGCTCAGTGGTTCTGGGACAGCGCTACCGCGTCTCACGGTATCCATGCCCACAACAAGGCTGAAGCGGTTCGTCTGCTGGAGAAATCCAACGGCATTATCGATGCAGCCCTGGTTGAGGCGGATGCCCTGCTGACCAAGTACGACCCGGATTATGTCTTCGACATCACTACTGTTGACACCAAAGCAGAGGCACAACCTCGGGCGGGTCTTGACCTGGAGAAGATGAAAACTGATAAGGCCAAGTTTATCTCTGAGCGTGTAGAGAAAGAGTGGCCACACGAGCTTAAGAAGTAAGGTAAGCGCGACGGCAGAGTAGGCCGGAGTTTCGGCTCCGGAATTCATCTCATCCCAATGCTGCCGTCACTGTATTTCTCGCTAGATTTGAAATACAGGCTCGCCGTTCTTAAGGCCATGGCATCCCTTCTGTATTTTCGTCTTCTGACGGAAGGGGTGCCTTTTTTGTTGTTCATTCTTATTTTGCTGCTGAGCCAGCAACATAGTGCGAATTTACTCTCAGTAAGAGTTACTCAATAAATCAGGCAACAGCCTTTGACAGCCAACAAGCAAAACAAACCAAGACCATTCTTATTCTCTAGCCATTGACCCAGGAGTGCTAAGTTTTGCCGCAACCCTGGGTTTAGGCAATACACAGCGCTGATGAGCACCGGTTCCCTTGATTCAAGAGTTTGATCCAGAAAATTGTTTAACTCCCTTGGCTGGGGTAGAGTAACCTCTCACAACCCGACTAATCCCTTAGTTTTCAGCACCTTCGAACAGGTTGCCGGAATGGCGGAGCTGTGCTTGAACCCCGAGGGTTGCGCAAGTGTTAATTCAATGTTTTCAATGGTATATAGGTTGGTGTTCACTAACATTGTTAATGCTTAGACCTAAGTGACTTAGCGGACTCTGAACACCATCTGCCCCCATCTGCAATACATGGGTGTAGATTTGCGTGGTCCTTAAATCCTGATGGCCCAGCTGTGCCTGTATGGTACGAATGTCGGTGCCCCTCTGGAGAAGATGAGTCGCGAAGGAGTGACGCAGAGTGTGGCAGGTCACCTGCTTGGTGATGTTGGCCTTTATTGCTGCCATCTTCACCGCCTTTCGAAGGCTGGATGGGTGGATATGATGACGTCTTAACGCTCCACCGTCAGGGTCGTGGGACAGAGTGTCCGAAGGAAAGAGAAACTGCCACCCCAGTTCAAAGGGGCCTCTTGGAAACTTTCTGGCCAGAGCGAAAGGCATGTTAACGCCACAATACTCCGGATGCTGACGATCATGTTGCAGCAGCTGTTGAACGTGGGAAATCTGGCCCCTTAGGGCGTCGAACAACTCCCTGGCTAACGTTACCCGTCGATGCTTACCGCCCTTGCTGTCCCAGACCTGGATACCGGAATAATCAAAGTCGAGGTCTTTGACTCTCAAGCGGTAGGCTTCACTCTTGCGAAGTCCACTGCCATACATCAGTTGCATGGCCAATCTGTAGCGAGGCGCCGCGCAGGCAAGGAGGGTGGACACCTCTGTCTGGGTGAGAACCACCGGTAGTTTGGGCTGGCGCTGGGAACGCTGGAACTCCAATGTCAGTGCCAGTGGCTGATTCACGACCTCCTTATAGAGAAACACCAACGCATTAAGAGCGATGGCCTGGGTACTGGGCGATAGATTGCACTGAGTAGCCAGGTAGGACAGGAACCGCTCAGCTTCGCAGTGGCCCAATTCAGTGGGGTGTTTCTGACCACAGAAGTTGATGTACCGCCTTATCCAGAGTGAGTAGGTGCGTACCGTGTTTTCACGGTATCGCATGGCGCGCATCCTCTCGGCCAGATGCTGAAGGAATGGAGATGTCATTGATGGCCCTCTATAACTGTATGAATATACAGTTATAGGTCAAATCCGCCTTTCCGCAAGCGGGATCCGCCTTACGCTCAAAACTGCCTTTAACGATTCGGGGCAACTTGGCCGGTAAGCCAATGAAGCCACGGTAATTTTAGTGTGATTCGAGAATGTCGCTCTCTGCAGATAGGCGGCGAGATTTTAATGTGTGATAGGCGGCAAGTCGCCGCATAATAAGCTGTTAGTGCGTCAAGCGAAGCTTGATGCATCTTGCGGGGTGAAAGTCCCTGTCGGGCAAGGCCTAACCAGTCACCCGTATCGAGTGTTGCGCCCAAGGCGGAGTTTGGGATTAGCCGATGCTTTTCAGTGGTATTGCCACAACCAATCGAACAATCTGGGTGAAGCGTACACAGAGAATCTTATAGGCCATAGGGATTATCGTGATCCTGAAGCGCTGGTATCGCTCCGTTAATTATGAAACTCCTGACTGACGAGGCTGGTAACAGAGTCGAAGTCCATGCAATTCAACCGCCATTGGTGAGGTTGATGCGAGTCAGCGGAGTTATCAAGCCGTGGCATGTAAGAAGAGATGCATCAGGAACTTGAGAGAGCCAAAGGTGTTCCACAAGGACGGTGGTAGGAAAACTCAGCCTAAGCGCAGGTGAACGAAGACCCTTTGGCAGTCGGATCAGCTCATAGTAGTCAGAGATTGGGAAAGCCAGTCACAGGGCGAAGGGGCTGACAGTTATATCGGCATGCAGCAGACACATAGGCCGGACAGAGTAGAGCTGGAATCACTATGACAACCGACCTGCAAGCCATTGCATTTAAGGCACGAACCCACCCTAAGCACAGATTTCAGGATCTATATGGACTGCTAGAGCCTGAATTGTTGTATACCAGCTGGGGTCAACTAAACAAACACGCCGCGCCAGGCGTAGATGGTGCTCGTTTTCCAGAATATCAACAAAATCTGGTGCAGAACATCACTCGTTTATCCGCTGAGCTTAAAACCAAGCGTTACAGGGCGAAGCCGATAAAGCGAGTATTCATCCCTAAGAGTAATGGAAAACAACGGCCACTAGGGCTGCCGACCATAGACGATAAACTGGTGCAGCAAAGTGTCAGTCAGATACTGCAAAGCATCTGGGAGAGCGATTTCCTGCCCTTCAGCTATGGATATCGGCCGAACAAAAGTGCTCACCAAGCCGTAGAGAGTCTGAATCAGAATCTGTTTCGGGGTCGATTTGGTTATATCGTGGAAGCTGACATTAAGGGTTTCTTCGATAATATGAGTCACGATTGGTTGCACAAAATGTTGCTGCAGCGAGTGGACGATAAGGCATTGCTGAGCACTATCAAGCAGTGGTTGAAGGCGAAGATAAAGTCACCGGAGGGCTGTTGCACGAAATCGCGCAGTGGTACCCCGCAAGGTGGCGTTATCAGCCCGATACTGGCAAATATCTACCTGCATTATGCTGTGGACATTTGGTTCGAGAAGGTGGTGAAGCCTCGATTAAGAGGCGATGCGATGCTCATTCGTTATGCGGATGATTTTGTGTGTGCTTTTCAGCACCAACAGGATGCAGAAGCATTCTATCGGGTGCTGCCAAAACGGCTAAAGAAATTCGATCTTGAGGTAGCCGGAGAAAAGACCAAAATCATTCGATTCAACCGTTACAGCCCAGGGCGAGATAAGAAATTTCAGTTCCTTGGGTTCGAGTTTCTTTGGGAATTGAATGCGAAAGGTAAAGCCTGCTTGAGACGGCGCACTGCGCCAAAGAAGCAGAAAGCCACGTTAACAGAGTTCTATCGCTGGATAAAATTCAGTCGATTTAAACGGTTAAGAGAGTGGCTGCCCAGTCTCAAACGCAAACTGACTGGCTTTGGCAATTATTTTGGTCTGCCGGATAACAGCCGTAGCCTCACAGGCCTGTACAAGCATGTCATCGATAGTTTGTACAAATGGCTAAATAGGCGAAGTCAGCGGCGCAGTTACAACTGGGCAGGCCTGAAGCAGATGCTAATGTGTTTTGGAATTAGGGGGATGCGAGTTCGTAGACGTAGTAACGTTAAAGTGGACTGGTATCTGGGCGCGTGTATTACACGAGCATATGTATAACTGAGGAGCCGGATGCGGTAGTTCCGCACGTCCGGATCTGTGTGGGGGCGGCACGGGTAACTGGCCGCTCTACCACGACTATGCCTATTGGATTCGCAATGAAGCAATACTCAGTTGTTAGAATAATGAGGCTCAAGAAGCAATTTGAGCACAGTGACTTGAGCGTTGGAACGCGTGCGCCTCGAGCAGGAGATGTTGCGACGGTGGTAGATGTTTATGATGATTCCATTGATCTCGAGTGCTCGGGTGATGATGGCTCTACTCTTTGGTTGGAGCTATTTAGACCGGATGATGCAGATTTGGACATAGTCAGCATATAACAAGCCGCTTCAGTCTGGACGTCAACAGTCGCCGGTGTTGCTCGTTCCTCGCAGATTTTAACCGGCTTGTTGCCGCCACTGAGCGGGGCGTTATGGGTATAGGTGTATGAGCAAAGTGTGGAGAGAAGTTGCAGATCCGAAGAAGCACTCAGACTTCATGAGCTCGTTTACTGAAGGTGGTGTCCCGATTACAGCTGCTAGAGACAACCTCTTGGAGAAGTGGGTCTACTTTGCGAATGTATGCAACTTTACCTTCCAGTTTCAAAGCATTGAGCAGGTCAAAGACTGTAAAGCTTACTTTGAAAAGAAGATACATCCCTCCACTAGAGGAAATCACCCACTTTTCGAACACTACTGGCACCCTTGGTATTGCAAGTTGCCTAAGGGAATTAATAAGGACGCCAGGAGGGTTAAAGTGCTTAAGGCACTTCAAGAGATTCTCGATAAGTGGGGGTGATAGAATTACCCATAACAAGCGCCTGAACTCACGGACGCAAAACGCTTGGCTTGCGCTCGTACCTCGCAGATTGTAGCCAAGCACAGTTTTGCGCCGCTTAGGCGGGGCGTTATGCGCCAAGTGGAGTCGACGTTGAGCAGGTATATAGAGTTAGTAAAAGTCACTGAGAAGACAGAGTATGGCGAGAGGAAGTCAGTTCAATCTACAAATGCCGCGGTAGATGAAATGTACGCTATTGTGCGGGCTGCAACAAACGATGAGTTGGAGACTCTCTATGAGCTGCTTAACCACTCTTCAGCAAAGAGGTGGCTTGCTCACCAACTTATAGAATGTCACCAGCTACCTAAAAATATTGAAAATAAGTGCATTGAAATTGTTGAGTCTCTTGCAAAGGAGGACTCAATTGAGTCTTTTGGCGAAGAGATGTGGTTACAAGAATGGAAGTCCAAATTAGGGCGCGCATAACAAGGCACTGTAGGCGGATTTCAGCCAGCCCGGCTGCGCTCGTGCCTCGCGGAGTATAGCCGGGCAGTCTGTGCTCCCGCTAAGTGAGGCGTTGATATGATTCCCCCTGTCAATAGGCACAGACTTGTCCATGCCGGGCCCTAAAAGGCCGGCTTGGACACCCTGGTGAGAGACCTCTGGCAAGTCAATGTTCGGCGGTTGACCTTGCTGATATTCGCGGGTTTGGTTATCCGCATTACTTGTTTGCGCCGCTGGAGCCTTGCCTCATTCTATGTGCGCGCATGTAAACGCCTAACGCCGTCGAGGGTTGCTCTCACCGCTGCCGCCGGTCTGCATCACCAGGATGGTTTTCCAGATTGTCAGCCTATGTGGACACGTCGCTCCGGTTCAAAACGTTGGGCGATGTCCCACAGGTAGCCCGTGAGCTCTCTGGCCACGGCTGTGACCACTTTGTTGTACTCCTTGCCTCGTGCTTGCAACCGCCGGAAGCGGGCACACAGGCGCAGTTGTACCTCCCAGGAGCGTTGTTGCAGCTTGTGTGAGTGGTGCTGCTGACGTATCTGCATTTCTCGGGAGACTTTGGGGCTAAAGCGATAGGCCCAGGCGGCTTCAATGAGGATGCGCCGAGCGTGGGTATTGCCACATTTGGTGATGTTCCCGCGCCTTTCCCTAGTACCACTTGAACGTTCACTGGGGGTTAGCCCCACGAAGTTCATGAGTTGCCTGGGGTTGGTGAAACGCCGCAGGTCGCCAAGTTCCGCCATCAGGGTGATGGCCGACAGGAAGCGGATTCCTCGCAGCGCCGTGAGTTGCTGTACCAAGGGATACCAGCGCCAGGATTCGGCCAGGGTCTCCATTTCGAGTTCGAGGCGTTGCAGGCGCTCGTAACGCTCGGTGACAGTGTGAATATAGTCCTGAAAGGTTATCTTCTGTGCTGGCTCGGAGAAGTGGATGTCAGCCAGGTGGCGTTTATAGGCGTCGGTCCAATTTTGGCGACCGCTACAGGGGTGGCCATTGCGCAGTAGAAACGACTTGAGCCGCTGACGAGCTTGGCGCAGGTCCAGCATGGCGTCCTCGCGACAGCGAATAAGATCGCGAATGGCCTCGTCTCTGGCGTCAGGTATGTATATGGGGGCAATGTCCCCCGAGCGAGCCAGACGTGCCAAGGTGCACGCGTCGCGTTTGTCGGTCTTCACTTTATCGCCAGGAGCTCTTGGGATGAGAGCAGGTGCAATGACCCAGCAGTCGATATCGCGCTTATTGAGATGGCGGTAGAGCCAGAATCCGCAAGGGCCGGCTTCATAGACAACACAGAGCTTATTGGCCTTGGTCGCCTGCTGCTTCAGCAGTTTGTCGAAGGCCCTAATGTTGGTGGGAACGGTGCCGTAGTAGCGAACGGTGTCACCCATCGAATCGGAAATCAAAGCGACATCAGTGGTTTCCTTGTGCACATCCAGTCCGACGAAAAGTGTGTTAGCTTTAATCATGTCGACCTCCTGTTGTGTTTGATTGCGTGATACAACAAACAGTGTGGCTCTGGTTTTACTAACCCACGATAAAACGCAGGAGGTCGACCCTTGCACAGGGAACCATGATGTCTATGTGTGAGGTGGCATGGACTGGCGGGAAATGAAAATGTTTAGCGGCATCGACCTGAATGATTCCTTCGTTATGTCGTGGAACTTAAGCGCCAGTGAACTGCTGATTGAGCTTGAGGCTAGCATCTGGCCTGATTCTGAGCTCTACCTAGCACCTAAAAGTAATGAGTACACATGCTACCGCCGTATCACTGTGGTTTTTATCGGATTCACTGAAGTTAGAGGGCTAATCGACATTGCCATTATCGAGGGCACGGTCGACCCTGATGGAACCACTGATTACTGCAACATCGATACGTTCTTAAAGGTCCCATCTGGCTTTCTTTTGTCCGGTAGCTTTGGGAATGTCGAAGTGGTTGGTGGACATGTTCAGTTGGAAGTAAACACATAACAAGGCACTGTAGGCGGATTTCAGCCAGCCCGGCTGCGCTCGTGCCTCGCGGAGTATAGCCGGGCAGTCTGCTCCCGCTAAGTGGAGCGTTATATTTCCGGGAGAGTCCAGTGAAGATAGTGGTAGCAAAATTGAGCAAAGAACCATCTCACTCTCTTACAGCTAAGGACATCAAGCGTGTTCTATCGTTAGTTCCGGAAGACTGGAAGATGCAGATTGACCAAGTAGTACTTGGAGCAGAACTGTTTGCTAACTCTAGGTTTGATAGACCAGTCATTTACAGCTCAATTAGTGCTCGGTTAAAGATTTTGTCTAGAGGGTTAAGCAGAGAGCGGGCGGTGAGGGAGGTGCTTCGAGAGTTAGCCCTAATTGGTGGAGTAGCTCAGAGGGTTTATGCGAACCACCTACCTAGAGCACAACTAAGCAAGGTAGACAAAGCCATTGAGCCATACTTCCAAGCATTTTTGAAGCAGAAATATAACAAGACACTGTAGTCGGATAGCAACCAGGCTGGCTGCGTTCGTACCTCACGGATTATAGCCAGCCAGATTGCTCCCGCTAAGTGGAGCGTTATAGTTTTTCGGAGGCGTGAGTCGTGACGGCCATCCAGGGTTACTCGCTTATCATTGCATCTGATGTGAGTGAAGAAAGAGACGGTATAGGGCTTGAACTCTATAGCGGCAAGGAGCTTGTACTTGAGATTTTCAGGGATGACCGGCGACGTGACACAACTATGTCTATCTATCGGGAGTCACTCCCTTTAGAGGTTGTCGAGAAGTGCATCATGGCTTTCAAGAAAGAGATTCCGAACAGCTATCAGGATTAGGCGATTAGAAACTATAACAAGCGCCTGAACTCACGGACGCAAAACGCTTGGCTTGCGCTCGTACCTCGCAGATTGTAGCCAAGCACTGTTTTGCGCCGCTTAGGCGGGGCGTTAGTTGCCAGTGCGTAATTTCGGCCACGGTCTAGTTTTCGAGTATGGATTAAGATGGAAAAGAAAGTAACAATAATACTGAGTGTTTTTGGATTGTCAGTATTGGGGATAATTCTTGGAGCTAAAACCCCTTATGTTCCATTTGAATTATTAGAATCTATTGTTATTCCCTACACTTCCATTTTCATATTGTTTACGTTAATAATTTCTTTTTCCGTTTTTAGAGGAACAGATAAAAAACCGGCAGGGTTCCGTTATTTAGCACTTTCTTACAAAGAAGGAAAGTACAGACAATTCATTCTTAGTCTTTTTGCATTACCTCTAATTAGCTTGATTGCAGGGTTTTATGTTTATATGCTGATTGCTACACTGCCAGCATATCCAACAAAAATGCTTAGTGGGTTATACCAAGTTAACAATGCCACATGCCTTAGAACTGGAAGAGATAAAACAAGAGGAAGTTGGTCGTTATTTCATTTGAATAACGGCGAAGAGTGGAAAGTTGCGGGTTTTGGACATATTTGCCCAAACGAGAAAAAATATTGCGACATATATTATATAGAGGGTATCGCGGGTTACTATATACATAATATAAAATGCAACTAACAAGCGCTTAAACTAGGACATGAAGTTGACCCGTTTTAGTGGACACCAAAATCGTTAGATTAAGGTGTCACAATGCCTGCCTACAAGACAGGAAAACGAACCCAGCAGTACAGTGTAGAGTTCAAGGTAAAAGCGGTGACTTGGTCACACCTTCCTCATCGTTCAGTAAAGGAAGTAGCCCAAGCTCTGGACATTCATCCGTTCATGTTGTCTCGTTGGCGCAAAGAGTACCGAGACGGCAAATGGGGCATGACAAAAAAGACTAAAAAGCAGCCAGAGCAGCTTTCCAAAAGTGATGAAATCAGCCAACTCAAGCGGCGTCTTGCTGAGTTAGAGCTGGAGAATGATCTGCTAAAAAAGTGGCAACGGTTTCAAGCCGAGGAACAGAGGAATCGTTCCGATTCGTAGCGCGATATCAGGGTAAAATCCGACTATCGAGATTATGCCAGTTTGTCGGCGTTTCACGGTCAGGTTTCTATGCCTGGAAGAAGCGTCAGCCCAGTCAACGCGCTCAAACTGATAGCGTCCTGAGCAGAGAGATTCAGCGGCTTTTCCGTTTGTCCAAAGAGCGCTACGGCAGCCCTCGAATTCATGCCCAGCTGAAGCAGAAAGGCATTAGCGTGGCTCGAAAGCGAGTGTCCAGGCTAATGCGTGAACTTGGCCTTAGGGCGCGTTCTGTGAGGGTTTACCGTCAAATGAACAAGCGCCGGCAAACTTTGAAGGCAACAGAAAACCTGAGGCTGACTAGTGATGCCCCAACTGCTGTCAATCAGCAATGGTCCGGCGACGTTACCTACTTAAAGCTAGGGCGGAAATGGTATTACCTGGCGGTGATTATCGACCTGTACTCCAGAAAGGTTGTCGGTTGGTCATTCAGCGATAACCGGACGTCAAAATTGACTGAAGGTGCCTTGGTGAAAGCGCTACGCACGCGGCGCCCGAAAGGGGGCCTGCTGTTCCATTCTGACCGAGGTATTGAGTATCTGAATGAAAACCTACAAGGTTACTACAAGCGCCATGGAATCAGACACAGCTTGAACCGAGCTGGTTGCTGTACTGACAACGCCGAGGTGGAGTCATTTTTCCATACATTGAAAGGCGAAATGTTCCAGGGAGCACGGTTCCGAGATCATTGGAAGCTGAGAGACGAACTGGCTAACTACATTGACCAGTTCTATAACCGTCGACGATTACACTCGAGCTTGGGCTACCAAAGTCCACACCAGTTCGAGAGACTCGCGGCATAACAAACCCGTGTCCACTTTATCGGGTCAGGATCAACAAATACTGGTTGGCTCCTACGCTGCGCTTCGGATTTTAGCCAACCAGCATTTGCCTGTTAAGCAGGCGTTAGAAGGACACGGATGATTTTCGAGCCGAAGGTATCAGTTGTTGAAACAGACTTTGTTTCTGATCGAACAACAACCGTTGAAGAGGTGAAGCTATCTTCTGACGGTTTGGAGGTTATTGTTGAGTCAAACAGTTGGAGAGCAAGAGTCCATTTTGACACAATTTATGGATTTCGTGTACTGGACGAAGGCGATCTTTGCGAGTTCTGGACTGAGTGCAACCTGCTCAAGGGCTGGTGCTTTAAAGTTCTATGCGGAGGTTGGAACGACCTCGAGAAATCGAGAGACCATTTCGTCTCAGGTAAGCTGTATGAACCGGTGGAGTTTTTGATCGTAGGTTTAAACGAGTGCGTGTCTGTCTTAGCTTATGAATTACCAGTAATTACACATTTATGTCCCTCTAACAAGAAAATCCAGCCGACGCCAAAAAACAGCGCGGCTGATTAGGGCGTTGATATGATTCCCCCTGTCAATAGGCACAGACTTGTCCATGCCGGGCCCTAAAAGGCCGGCTTGGACACCCTGGTGAGAGACCTTTGGCAAGTCAATGTTCGGCGGTTGACCTTGCTGATATTCGCGGGTTTGGTTATCCGCATTACTTGTTTGCGCCGCTGGAGCCTTGCCTCATTCTATGTGCGCGCATATAAACGCCTAACGCCCTCGAGGGTTGCTCTCACCGCTGCCGCCGATCTGCATCACCAGGATGGTTTTCCAGATTGTCAGCCTATGTGGACACGGCGCTCTGGTTCAAAACGCTGAGCGATGTCCCACAGGTAGCCCGTGAGCTCTCTGGCCACGGCGGTGACCACTTTGTTGTACTCTTTGCCTCGTGCTTGCAACCGCCGGAAGCGGGCACACAGGCGCAGTTGTACCTCCCAGGAGCGTTGTTGCAGCTTGTGTGAGTGGTGCTGCTGACGTATCTGCATTTCTCGGGAGACTTTGGGGCTAAAGCGATAGGCCCAGGCGGCTTCAATGAGGATGCGCCGAGCGTGGGTATTGCCACATTTGGTGATGTTCCCGCGCCTTTCCCTAGTACCACTTGAACGTTCACTGGGGGTTAGCCCCACGAAGTTCATGAGTTGCCTGGGGTTGGTGAAACGCCGCAGGTCGCCAAGTTCCGCCATCAGGGTGATGGCCGACAGGAAGCGGATGCCTCGCAGCGCCGTGAGTTGCTGTACCAAGGGATACCAGCGCCAGGATTCGGCCAGGGTCTCCATTTCGAGTTCGAGGCGTTGCAGGCGTTCGTAACGCTCGGTGACAGTGTGAATATAGTCCTGAAAGGTGATCTTCTGTGCTGGCTCGGAGAAGTGGATGTCAGCCAGGTGGCGTTTATAGGCGTCGGTCCAGTTTTGTCGACCGCTACAGGGGTGGCCATTGCGCAGTAGAAACGACTTGAGCCGCTGACGAGCTTGCCGCAGGTCCAGCATGGCGTCCTCGCGACAGCGAATAAGATCGCGAATGGCCTCGTCTCTGGCGTCAGGTATGTATATGGGGGCAATGTCCCCCGAGCGAGCTAGGCGTGCCAAGGTGCAAGCGTCGCGTTTGTCGGTCTTCACTTTATCGCCAGGAGCTTTTGGGATGAGAGCAGGTGCAATGACCCAGCAGTCGATATCGCGCTTATTGAGATGGCGGTAGAGCCAGAAGCCGCAAGGGCCGGCTTCATAGACAACACAGAGTTTATTGGCCTTGGTCGCCTGCTGCTTTAGCAGCTTGTCGAAGGCTTTCATGTTGGTGGGAACGGTGCCGTAGTAGCGAACGGTGTCGCCCATCGAATCGGAAATCAAAGCGACATCCGTGGTTTCCTTGTGCACATCCAGTCCGACGAAAAGTGTGTTAGCTTTAATCATGTCGACCTCCTGTTGTGTTTGATTGCGTGATACAACAAACAGTGTGGCTCTGGTTTTACTAACCCACGATAAAACGCAGGAGGTCGACCTTTGCACAGGGAATCATGATGTCTATATGTAAGAGGAAAGAGAGTTGTCTTCCAGTTCATTAGCCGGTTTGATCATCAGTATGGTGATGATAGGTGTCGGAATAGGTTTCATTGTACGTGGGCTAAACCTCAAGAAAGATAGTCCGGTAAGTAGAAATTTTTCTTCACCCACAACGTCAATAGTCATAGGCTTCGCGTTGATAGCTTCTCAAGTGATGACGTTGATGGACCAGTTTGGTTAGCTACATATAACAAGTGCCTTAAGACACGGACAAAAAACGCTTGGCTTGTGCTCGTACCTCACGGACTGTAGCCAAGCTTTGTTTTGCGCCGCTTAGGCGTGGCGTTAAATGTGCAAGGAGGACAAGTGGAAGAAAAGCATATCGCAGCGCATAAAAGCTCTATCCTTCATCGACAGGAGATATTAGATTCGGAGCTATGTGGTTGTTTTTACTGTCTAGAAATTTTTAACCCATCCGAAATTGTGGAATGGACAGATTTTACTCTCACAGATAAGGAGTCCGACAGAGTTGGGCAAACAGCAATTTGTCCTGAATGCTCGATAGACTCAGTGATTGGTTCTGCATCAGGCTACCCGATAACGAAAGACTTTCTACGACTTATGAACAAGCATTGGTTCTAAATAGCTGATCCTAATTGTGCTCCACTTTCAACAGTCCATGGTCTCCACCGGGATAAGGTGATGCATTGTCCATGAAGTACCGGACTCGTTTCAGCAACTGCCACATGGCTTTGCACTGATGATTGCGGGTGACTGTCTCATGGAGCGCATGCCAGAGCTTTTCGATCTTGTTGACCCATGGTGAGTAAACCGGCTGAAACAGCAAAATGAACTTCGGGTTTCTGGCCAACCAGCGCAGTGTTTTCTTGCTCTTGTGGATGATGTAATTGTCCACGATAAGCGTGATGGTTTTGGCCCTTCGATATTGGCGTTTTAGCCGTTGCAGCATCGATAGGAACAGGTTTGAGTCTTTGCTGGTGCTGGCGACATAGGACACTCGACCTGTTTTCGCATGCAGTGCGCCAGCCAGATAGTGTTTAGCATTTTGCCCTGGCGTTGCCACCTTCTTCTGCTTACCTCGTGGCATCCAGTCTGACCCCAACTTGGGGTTCAAATGGATGTCCACTTCGTCCTCGTAGAACACCGGATGATCTGTACAGCATCTTTCCAGCGCCTGCTTTATACGGGCCAACTTGGCGTCCCTATCGGGGTCTCTGATATGCAGTGTTGGCGCTACTCTGCGCCAGACAATGCCCATCCTGGGCAACCAACGACGAATGGTAGACGCATGCACGTTTAAGCCCATAATCCGGTTAATCTCAATAGCCATCAGCTCTGTGCTCCAACGTGACCGCTGGTAACCGATATCTTGGGGAGAGATTTGAATCAACGCCTCTAAAACAACCTTGATTTGCTGGTATGGCTGTGTGGCAACCCGGCCCCGGTTCATCGACTCAAGGCCCTCAAGACCACACTGGGTATACCACTGAATCCAACGGTTGATAGAGGAACGACCAGCCGCCATCATCCGCGAGACTTCGGTGACGTTGTAGCCGTTAGCCAGGAGCAGGATGGCATTGAGCCTGCGACAGTGATCTCTGTCGTTGGTTTTATGCATTTTTTGGATGATACGGCGTCGCTCTGCGCGGTCTGGAAGTGTTAGCATTGCGGGACTCGGTTCGTTTTGGTGGCTGTTTGGTTTGGCGATTGATCAGATCGCCAAAACGCAACCGAGTTCCCTTCCTACTCTACATCCCAGTGATCTACATTTCGGAACAGTTATTTAGTCCGGAGATCTGAAAGAAAGGCTCAGTGTTAGTGGATTATTCAAGTTGCTGACTGAGCCGAAACCTCTTTATGTCTGTTGTCCCAATTTTTGTAATTCTTACATCATTATTCATGTTTTTGCTCTGTAGAGCCTCTTAAGAATGGCTTAAGGGCGAACACCATAACGATCTATATTTAATGTTGTGGTGCAATTTTTACTGGCACTAGATTATCTATATAGCCTAATCAAGGATGATTGGCGGGAAGATTTTCTTGAAATTATAAAAGGATGGAATGTTATAGCATTTAGCTCAAGAAACTCGGCTAAATACTCTAGAAAATATGGAGAGAAATAATGTCAGATTTTTCAAGGTCAGCAATAATCACTGGCGGTGGTTCAGGCATGGGCGCAGCCACTGCGAAGAAACTTGTTCAAAACGGTTGGTCAGTCACCATCTTTGGTCGTACTCAATCCAAACTGGAATCTGTTAAGGCAGAAATTGCGCAGGATAGCCAAATACTTGCAGTGCAAGGTGACGTTAGCAATCGTGAAGATGTAGAAAGGTTGATTCTTGCCCACATTGCCCAGTTTGGCCGCCTTGATGGACTTGTGAACAATGCTGCTGTAGCCATTGGTGGTGCCATTGATGATGTGACTATCGATGATTGGAAACAGGTCATGTCGATCAATGTTGAAGGCGTTTTTAATACCATCAATATGTCAGTTGAATACTTGAAAAAAGTCGGCGGTTCTATCGTCAATGTCTCCTCTGTGTCCGGCATTGGAGGTGATTGGGGTTTCAGTCCGTACTGTGCATCCAAGGGTGCAGTGAGTAACTTCACACGGTCTTTGGCGCTTGATCTGGGCAGGCAAGGCGTACGTGTTAATGCTGTGGCCCCAAGTCTGACTGATACGGATATGGCCGCATTCCTGACAGGGAATGAAGAGATGATGGTGAAATTTCGAAATCGCATGCCGTTGGGTAGAGCGGCCAGGCCGGAGGAGATTGCGTCAGCCATTGTGTTTCTTTTGAGCGAAGAAGCGAGCTTTATTAATGGGGTCAATTTACCAGTGGATGGTGGAATATCCGCCTCAAATGGTCAGCCAAACTTCGTTGATTAAGTACTCTGATACACCTTGGTACGACGTAACATTCCTATTAGTTTTTATATCTAGTTAAGGGGTGTGACTTCATTAAAGAGATGCCATTGCTCGCGGTGAGCAATGGCATCGAATAACCAGATGGAGAATGAAGATGGCTAGCACGAAGTCTTATGCTGCTTATGATTCATCCAGTAAGCTAAAGCCTTACGACTTTAATCGTCGAAAGGTAGGGCCAAAAGATGTGCAGATAGATATTTTATTTTGTGGTGTATGCCATAGTGATATTCATATGGCGCATAATGATTGGGGGATGTCTGTTTATCCACTTGTGCCTGGGCATGAAATAATTGGCCGCGTGACAAACGTAGGCCAGGATGTTCAGAATTTCTCTATAGGTGAACTGGTTGGCGTGGGTTGCATGATTGATTCATGTCGAGAATGTTCAGCTTGCGAACAAGATCTTGAGCAGCATTGTGAAAAGGGCATGATTATGACCTATGGCAGCCCAGATCCGTTTGGCAAAGATACGATTACCCAAGGCGGGTATTCTACCCAGATTGTGGTTGACCATGAATTTGTCTTAAAAGTGTCTGAAGATCTGGATACCAAAGCGGTTGCTCCACTTCTGTGCGCAGGTATTACAACCTACTCCCCATTGCGTCAATGGAATGTGAAGGCTGGCGACAAAGTCGGTGTGATAGGCCTTGGTGGTTTGGGCCACATGGGCGTGAAACTGGCGGTTGCCATGGGGGCGGAAGTTGTCATGATTACCCGATCTCAGGAAAAAGGTGAAGATGCCAAGCGTCTGGGGGCAAGCGATGTTTTGGTTTCAACGGATGAGGAGCAAATGCTCGCGCACCATGGCAGCTTCGATTTTTTGCTTAACACAATTCCTGTGAAACACGATATTACGCCCTATATCCCCCTGCTTAAGCTTGGTAAGGCCATGGCGGTGGTGGGTGCCTCTTTGACTGAGCTCAACACTATGCCGCTGGCTTTTGGCCGCAGGATTGTTGCAGGCTCTCTCATTGGTGGAATCAAAGAGACGCAGGAGATGCTCGATTTCTGTGCTCAGCACAATATTGTCTCTGATGTTGAAATGATTGATATGCAAGATATCAATGCTGCCTATGATCGAGTGATGAGATCCGATGTTAAATATCGATTCGTCATCGATATGCAGTCCTTACGCGATCAATGATTGCCAACAGGGGCCTGAGTGTCATGTCACAATTCGCTGAGGTGGCCGAGGCGTACGCCATTTTTGTGTGAGGTCAGAAATGCAAAAAGCCCGCACTAGGCGGGCTTCTTTGTATATGGCGGAGAGATAGGGATTGATACCCTCACTTCGTTCGGCCGCCTGCGGCGTTACTCGCTGCGCTCGTTGCGAACCCTGACTAGGCTTCTGCACCCTATCTCTTACTTTCTTTAAACGTAGAAATGCAAAAAGCCCGCACTAGGCGGGCTTCTTTGTATATGGCGGAGAGATAGGGATTTGAACCCTAGAAGGGCTATTAACCCTTGCCGGTTTTCAAGACCGGTGCTTTCAACCACTCAGCCATCTCTCCAACGGGGATGCATGTTAGTGAACCGGCGGGGTGCTGTAAAGGGGTAGGAGGTTCAACCGCCTAAGCTGTGAACAAAACCCGGCTGTGAATGAGGTGAATGCTCTATTTCTGCCCACCCAGCTTGTGTGGCTGTCTACACTTTAGCCTCAGGTCATCCCCTAATAAGGAGAGAAACATGAGCTCACCTTTCGAGACCCACGGTGCCCACAGTTGGCAGGAGTTGTCGACCTCTGACCCTGAAGGGGCCAAGATGTTCTATGGGGCCCTGTTTGGCTGGACCTTCAAGGAGCAGCAGATGGAGATGGGCACCTATCATGTGATTGAGAACGGCGGCGCCGGGGTAGGTGGCATCATGCAGTCGCCAGAACCTGGCATGCCCACGGCCTGGACCGGCTATGTCACGGTAACCGATGTGGATGAGGTGGCCGCCAAGGCGACGGAGTTGGGCGGCGAGCTGCTCTATGGGCCCCAGGATATCCCTGAAGTGGGGCGCTTCTGCTGGATCAAGGACCCTCAGGGGGCGGTGATTGCCGCCATCAGTTATGTGATGGGATAGTGCCATCTGGCAGCTCCCAGGGTTAGAAGATACACTGGCTCGCTCAGTACACTTAAGTGATGGAGCCAATGTGAACCCGGTTGAACTGACCAAGGAGCAGCGCGAGGCGCTGATTGAGGCGTTGCAGGAGTACAGCGAACAGGAGATGGAACAGGAACTGGGGCAGTTCGAGGCCGGTTTCCTGCTGGATTTTATGCTGCAGCGTCTGGGGACCCTGTGTTACAACAAGGGGCTGGAGGATGCCAGGGTGGCCATATTGGGCAGAATGGAGTTGGCCACCGAGGTGGTGTACGAAATGGAGCAGCCCTGCGATTTATAAAAGAAAACCCGCCAGTTGGCGGGTTTTGCTTATTTACGACGCTTGCGCTTTTTGGCGGTGCGAAGCTCTTCCTTGATCTTTTTCTCTTCGGCGGCCTTGGCGGCGCGAATCTCCTCTTCGGCCTTCTCTTTCTCCACCAGTTCCGGTGTTTCCAAGGTCAGGGCGCCCAGGGAGCCGGCGCGCAGTTCGTGCAACAGGATCTCGGAGACCTTGTGCAGGTCGGCAATGCCGCCCCGGCGCAGGAAGCCGCGCTTGGCGGCGATGGCGTCCAGGACACCGATGTCGTCGTCCGGCAGCTCTTCCAGGTTGTAGCGCTGACACAGGGCGTCGGGATAGGTGGTTCGCAGGTATTCGGCGGCGAACATGGCCACCTCCTCATACTCCACGACGGTGTCTTTAATGGCGCCCGTGGTGGCCAGACGATAGCCACACTCCTCAGGGCTCAGCTTGGGCCAGAGGAAGCCAGGGGTGTCGTGCAACACGATGTGGTCTTCGAGACGGATGCGCTGCTGGGCCTTGGTGACCGCGGGCTCATTACCGGTCTTGGCAATGGTGCGGCCGGCCAGGGTGTTGATCAGGGTGGATTTGCCCACGTTGGGGATCCCCAGGATCAGGGCACGTAGCGGGGTCTTGGGCACCATCTCTTTGGCCAGGGTCAGCAGGCTTTTCACCTGAGCCTTGTTCTTCTGGGTCAGGGCGATGGTTTTCACGCCATTTTCCTGTTCCAGATAGGCCTGCCAGCGCTCGGTCATCTCCGGGTCGGCCAGATCGCTCTTGTTGAGAATCTTGATGCAGGGAGTATCGCCTCTGAGTTTGGGCACCAGAGGGTTTTCGCTGCTGAATGGGATGCGTGCATCCAGAACCTCGATGATGAGGTCAATCTGCGGCATCAGCTCGGCGATCTCTTTTCTCGCCTTATGCATATGGCCCGGGAACCAGTTAATCGCCATGGGTCATGCTCTTGTTAATGGGTCAAAGGCGCCATTTTACGTGATCCCACCTCAGTTTGCTTGGTCAATTGTCCGCCACAAAAAAGCGCGCCGTAACAGGCGCGCTTGGTCAGGTTAGCTTGGGTCAGAACAGGTCTTCATGGTAGCGGCCCTGCTCCATCAGCTGGTTGAGTTGATGTTGGGCCTGATCCGGTCCGGCTCCCTGAGAGATAAAGGCAGACAGCAAGGCCTGGCGTACCCCTTCCCCCAGGGCGGGGTGGCCGCACACATAGACGTGAGCGCCCAGCTCCAGCCAGGCGCAGACCCGCTGCGGATTCTGCTCCAGCCGGTCCTGAGCGTAGACTTTCTGCTGCTGGTCCCGAGAGAAGGCCAGGTCCAGATGATCCAGGGCGTTGCTTTGCTGGTGCTGAAGCAGTTCGTCACCATAGAGGAAGTCACCCTGTTGATGGCGATTGCCGAACAGCAACCAGTTGCGCAGCTGTGGACGCTGACGAATAAAGCCCATGAAGGGGGCGATGCCGCAACCGGCGGCCACCATGATGATGGGGGCGGAATCCGGCGGGAGCCTGAAGCCGGGATGGGCGGCGATGCGGCCTTCGAGCGTATCGCCCACCTGCGATTCATGGCACAGCTGCCCGGACATCAGGCCGGTGCGGGTTTCACCCTCGTGCTGCCACTGGTGCAGAGTCACGCAGATCTCCAGTCCGTTGCTGTCGGGCGTCGAAGCGATGGAGTAGGCGCGCTCGGTTCCGCCTTGGATAGGGCGCAGCTTCAGCAGATCGCCGCAGCGATAGTTGAGGGGCTCAGCGCTGCTGAAGCGCAGACGCCAGGTCTCTCGGGTTTGTCCTTTGCCGTCATCCAGTCGGGTTTTGTCTTCGAGCCGTAGAGAGGCAGTGTTTGCCATGGACTGAGGTTGTTCACTGTCGGTGGCACCGATCCAGCTTTGCCATACCTGGGTGGGGTCGCCGTCCGCCAGAGCCAGTCCGCCCACCAGTGAGGCACCACTGTGTTTCAAGGCACCGTCCAGGTCATGGGCAGCCTGGCAGAATTTGGTATAGCGGCTGTCACCCAGACCCAGCAGTTGGTAGCTCACCCCTTTGAGACTGACTCGCTTCAGGCTCTCGAGGAAGCCCTGTCCCTGAACCGGCATCTCGCCGTCACCACAGGTGGAGACCAGCAGTCGCACCGACAGGTACTGGGTGAGATCTTGTGCCTTGAGCTGGGCCAGAGAGCACAGATGCACTTTGTCACCGCGGGATTCCAACAAAGAGCCTGTGTCTTTGGCCAGTTCGGCGGCGCCGCCGGTCTGACTGGCGTAGGCCACCAGGTGACAGGCGCCTTCCGGGGCCTTGGTCGGTCTGCTCAACCGGGCACGGCGTACCCAGTTGTAGAAGCCGGTGCCCCAGAGCACCAGGGCGCTGATGCACAGCAGGGCATAGATAAAGGCCGCAGGGCGGCCGCCAAAGCTGCCGTCATGAAGTATGCGGGTCCAGCGGGTGGGCTGGGTAACCGCATGCTCCTGCTGATCCGGTTGCCACTGCCAGCGGGTGCCCTGATCGTTCTCCCAGTAGAGGGTGATCCCCTGAGGTGTGCGGCGCACCATGCGCATGGCCGCCACGTCAACCTCATCTAATCTTTCAAAGGCCTGGTCCAGGCTCATTGGGGAGGGGTGAGGTTCCTGTTTAGGCCTGTCACCGCCCATAGGGTGGAGCATCAGCAGGCCGGTGACAGTGACCACCAGCATCAGCGGGGCACCGTACCAGCCCAGGGCTGTGTGCCAGCCCATGGCCCCCTTGGGGGATTTGGGCCGGGCCAGGAACAGCCCGGAAAGGCTGAGGAACAGCATCACCCAGGTGCTCAACTCCACCAGCCAGTTGGCATCCACCAGCAGGTTGACGTGCAGGCCCTTGGCGAAGCGACTGAGCTGGAATTGCCAGGGCAGTTCGGCGGGCTCGCCGCTGTAGAGGTCCAGAAACTGGCGCCCCTTCTTGTTCTCGAAGGCCACCATTACCAGTTGGTGTTCGGGCAGGGCGAAGGCGAAGCGGATGGGACCCTGCTGTTGTTCCAGGGTGTCCAGGGTCTGTTGAAATTGGGCCGGCGTTGGCTTGGTCTCAGCATCTGGAGTGAGCAGGGGAGTGAGGGCCAGCAGCAGGCCCGAGAAGATCACCAGCAGCAGGGGCAGGGCGACCAGGGCAGCCAGGTAGCGGTGGAGTTTGGCCAGCATGGGTTGGTTCCTTTAACGCAAACAGGCAGGCCACCTTGGGCCTGCCTCTATCGGGGTAAAAATCAGTAATTGAACTGGGCGGACAGACGGAAGCTGCGCTCGGCGCCGATGCTCAGATCGGAGTAGGAGCCACCGGCCATGTAGTCTTTATCGAACAGGTTCTCGACATTGAGCCTTAAGTTCATCTCCACCTGTTTGATCATCATCTTGAAGGAGGCGCCGGCATCGAAGCGGACATAGCCGTCTTTGGTGATGGTGTTGTTCAGATCGGCGTAGCGATCGCCCTCGTAGAAGGCGCCCAGGTTGAATGCCCACTGGTCACTCATTTTGTAACGGGTCCAGGCGGAAGCGGACCACTCTGGCGCGTCTATGGGACGTTTGCCCTGGTAGGTGTCGTGGTGGGTGTACTCCGCATCCAGATACATCAGGGAGGTCATGACGAACCAGCGCTCAGAGGCCTGGCCTTGGGCAGAAAATTCGAAGCCGCGATGCTGTTGCTCGCCGCCCTGGGTGGTCTTGGTCTGGCCGTTACCCAGATCTTCCGTCACCGCGATGTCGGTCTTGGTGATCTCAAACAGGGCGCCGTCCACCATCAGGCGACCATCGGCCAGTTCCCACTTGGTGCCCAGTTCCCAGGATTTGCCGGTTTCAGGATCCAGGTCCATGCCGTCATTGACGTCATCCTCTTTGGCCACCACCCCCTGAGGCTCGAAGCTCTCGGAGTAGCTCAGGTAGATGCTGCCGTTCTCTTGGGGGTGGTAGATGGCGCCCACCTTGGGCACGAAGGACTCATTGTTGTTGCCCGGGCCATCCTTGCGCTGGATGTCGAAGCGGCCGCCGAGCAACAACTGCCACTGTTCGTTCAGGGTGATCAGATCCTGCAGATAGAAGCCGTAGTACTTGTACTCGGACTCATACAGGCTGGTGTCGCGGTTATAGTCCAGGTCCGGGCGAGGCGGCAGGGGTTCACCGGGCACATAGGTTTGGGTCTGGTCCTTGTCGCGCAGCTGACCATAGTAGTAGTCGAGCATGTTGGCGCCGATGAGGATTTGGTGTTCCATGCCGGCGAGGTCCAGATAGCCATTGAAGTCGGCGTAGTAGGTCTTGTATTGCCAGTCGTCATAGCGGTCAAAGGCGGTGTAGTCGTAGCGACCGTCGGTGTAACCCGCTTCCTGGTAGGCCACGTAAGAGTCGTAACTGGGGCTGGAGTCCAGGCGCTGGCGGGAGAACATCTGGTGGTTGAGGCCCAGGGTCAGGGTCCAGTCGGTGCTCAGGTAGAGGTCCATATCCAGGCCGTAGTTCTCCACCTCGTTGTCGGTGAAGGCCCAGGGCATGTCCCAGATGGTGTCCTTGTCACCGATGATGTTACCGTCGCTGTCCAGCCAGGCACCGCGATCGATGCCGGTTTTGTCCTGGGTCATGTCGTAGTGGGCGGAGAGTTTGCCCCAGTTGCCCAGGTCGTACTCCAGGGCCAGGGCGCCCAGGAAGCGGTCTCGCTCCTGACTGCTGCCATCCTGGTACTCGCGCCAGTATTCCGCGTCCTGTTTTACCAGAGTGGCGCGATAGCGCAGGGTTTCGGCCTGATTCAGAGCGCCGCCTGCGTCCGCCTGAAAGCGGGTAGAGCCGTGCTCATCCACATCGAAGGCAAACTCAAACATGGTGTCGTAAGTGGGCTTTTTGGTCACCATGTTGATCAGGCCACCCGGAGCGGACTGACCATAGAGCATGGAGGAGGGGCCCTTGAGCACCTCGATGCGCTCCAGCGTTTCGATGGGGTGCACGTAGTGAGACCAGGCCTGCTGACCATTTCTTAGGTAACCGCTGCCGGAGGAGAGTTCGAAGCCGCGCAGACTGAACACCTCCCGGTTCCACTTCTGAGAACCAGAGGTGACGCTGGCATCGTTGATCAGCACTTCACTCAGGGTGGTGGCCAACTGTTCGTCGGCGATCAGTTCGGGAATCACTGTGATGGACTGTGGTGTGTCCAGCAGTGGAATGTCGGAGCGCATGGCACCTTTGGCGGAATCTGACTTGTAGTTGTCGAAGGAGATGGCGGTGACCACCATGCGCTCATCGACCCGCTCGATGGAAGCGGTGTCTTCGGATTGGGCGAAAGTGGGTGCGGAACCCAGGGCGGCAAGGATGGCAACCGCCAGGGGGCGAACAGGGTGAGACATTGAGATCTCCTGACAACGGAACAGTAGGTTGAATACGGAACGCTGCGAAATTTAAATGAGAATCACTGTTATTTAAACTCTGTGGTCGCTAGTGGATGCACGCTTGTGATCAAGATCTCAAAAACGATACTGATATTTATTCGCATTTACATTTGTAAAGTGCGAAAAGGTGATGACTACTGAAAAAGTCGAGGGAGAACAGTGGAAAAGACGAACTCTGCCAAGGGGGCAGAGTTCGTTTGGTGGTCAGCTCATCAGAGATTCAATCTCTGTCCGGGTTTTGGGGGCGTCTTTGGAGAGGACTTCATTGCCATCGGCAGTGATCAGGATGTCGTCCTCAATGCGGATGGCGATGCCGCGCCAGCGGGCAGGAACCCGCAGATCCTCGGCACCGAAGTAGAGTCCAGGCTCGATGGTGAGCACCATACCGGCTTCCAGTGTGCGCCACTGCCCTTGGGTGTCCTGATAGGGGCCCACATCGTGAACATCCAGTCCCAGCCAGTGGCCGGTTTTATGCACGCTGAAGGGCTTGTGAGACTGCGTCTCCAGTACCTGATCCAAGGTGCCCTCGAGTATGCCCAGTTCGATAAGGCCGTGGGTGAGCACCTCCATGGCGGTATCGTACAAATGGTTCCATGGAGTGCCAGGCTTCGCCTGCTCGATGGCGGCATTGAGGGCATCGAGCACCAGGTCGTAGATGATCGCTTGCTCTTTATTGAATTGGCCACTGACCGGGTAGGTGCGGGTGATGTCCGCGGCGTAGTGCCGATACTCTCCGCCGGCGTCGATGAGCAGCAAGGATCCGGCATCCAGTGGCTGGTTATTGTGGTCATAGTGCAGGCACATGGCGCGCTCGCCACCGGCGACGATGTTGGGGTAGGGATCGCTGATACAACCGTGACGGGCCAGTTCCAGGTTGAACTGGCCAGAGAGCTCCGCCTCGTTCACTCCGGGCTTCAGGTGGGTAATCACCCGGCGGTGGGCCTGGCAACTGGCGGAGACTGCGTGGCGAATGCGGCCAATCTCCATCTCATCTTTGATCACTCGCATCGGGTGCAGCAGTTCCGCCAGGGGGCGCAGGCGCCGGTATACCTTGGGTTGGTCGAACCTGGTGTTGCGCCTCTGGTGGTTACACCATTGCCACACCTTTTGCCCCAGCCTGTCTTGTTCATCACCCAGGAGGATGTCGGTGCGATCTTCCAACAGCTCCGGTAACCTGACATCCAGTTCATCAAGGGAGAAAGCCGCATCGGCACCGAAGTCGTTGATGGCACCCTCTACGCCGGCTCGTGTGCCGAAGCTGGTCTCCTGGTCAGGATCCTTGGGGCGGCTGAACAGTATGAATGATTGGGCATGGCCGGGGCGAAGCAGGGCAATGGCGTCTGGCTCTTCGAAGCCGGTCAGGTAGTAGAAGTCTTTGTCCTGGACAAAGCGGTAATGGATGTTCTTGGAGCGGGTGCGTTCGGGATAGGCGGCCAGGATCACTGCGGCATCGTTGCCCAGTGCGTCCATCAGCCGCTGCCGGCGCTGCCGATAATGATGTTGTTCGTTACTCATGGCGGTTACTCGATTGTACTGTGTTGGCGACCAGCTTGGCGGCGGCCAGATCTTCTAAAGCGTGGCCCACAGACTTAAAGAGTGTGAGCTGAGCGGAATTGGTTCTGCCAGGATGCTGACCCTGGCAGAGGTCAAACAGGTCGGCGTGGATATCGTCTGGTGTTATCAGCCCCTGGTTCAAGGGGAGCACCAGATCCCCGGTTTCTTTCAGCGCACCTTGACGAGTGTCCACAAATAGCTGGCATCGGCGGATCACCTCGTCATCGGCTTCCCTCATGTCGGGCCGGTAGGCGCCCACCAGATCCAGGTGTTGGCCATGTTGCAACCACTCTCCCTTGATGAGTGGATGCTGAGACAAGGTGGCGACGGAGATGATCTGGGCCTTTTGGAAGGCATCATCCAGGTGAGCCACCGCCGTGGCCTCCAAACCCAGTTGCCGGGCTTGCTCTGCCACCGCCCTGGCCTTATCGAGATTGCGTCCCCACACCATTACTTCACTGATAGGCCGAACGGCGCAGTGGGCCTGAATCAGCTCCAAAGACAAGGTGCCGGTACCGACCATCAGCAGGGTGGAGCTGTCCTTGGGCGCCAGATGGCTGGCGGCCAGGGCCGATGCGGCGGCGGTACGCCTGGCGGTTAACGCCGGTGCGTCCATCATCAGCTCCGGGGTGCCGGTGGCCAAGTCCATCAGCAAATAGATCCCCTTGATGCTGGGAGCATGCTCTGGTGCTACAGTGACTATCTTGACCCCAGCCTTGCCGCCACTTTCCCAGGCCGGCATCAGCAGCAGGGTGGTTTCCCTGTGGCCGGGATTGGCCATGTCATGGTGGTGGCGCATGGGCGCGGTCAGAGCGCTGCAGAAAGCCTGAGACAGGGCGTCTATCAATTTGGGGTAGGGCAGGGCCCGGCGAACGGTTTCGGCGTCAATGATGTCCATGTCAATTGTATACAATATCCTTTTTGTTGAGGGTAGAGTAATCAATTGCCGTTGTCACTAAGAAAGATCTGAGGTGTCGCAAGGGGAAAAGAAAATGGGAGCCGAAAGGCTCCCAAAAGGGCCGTACAAGATTTGGCGCTAACAAATCCATCAGATTGATATTGAATCTAGTTTCGATTGATGTTGCTGTCATCTACCATCTGGTATAAAAAATAGACAATGGACTGAGCCAAGGTGGGCAAGGATGAAATCGGAACTGATCAGGATGATCTATCAGGCTGTTGAAGAACCCCATCTGTGGACTGAGGTACTCAAAGGGGTCGCCGGTTTCAGTGAGTCCAACCACTGTTTCCTGTTGGCCAGGGAGGGACTGCATTCCCAACCCTTGGGGTTTTACGATTACGGATTCGATGAGCACTATTTCGAGCGGTATAACCAGTACTTCTACCAGGTGGATGTGTGGAGCCAGGCGTTGCTGCCCCACGCACCAGGCCAGTTCCATGCCAGTCATTGGGTCTATGAAGACAACCTGTTTCTAAACTCCGAGATCTATAACGACTTTGCCCGTCCGTCCAAGATTCGCCACTCCATAGGTTGCCTTATTACCCACAGTGATGGGCTGATCACCGAGCTGGGCTTTATGCGCAGTCAGGATCAAAGCCACTACACCGATGAACAGGTCAAGACCTCGAACCTGTTTGTTCCCCATATTGAGCAGGCCATTACCATGGCGCGCCGCAGGGAGTTTCTGGAAACCCAGCGGGCGCAGCTTATTGGTTTGTTTGACAGCAGCAGCATTCCCACTTTTATCTGTACTCAGGGAGGGAAGCTTCTCTACCGTAACCATCAGGCCGAGCAATTTGCCCAGGGAGCGGGCGTGCTGGCGGGGCGAGAGAGCGAGTTTCGCTTCGCGGAGACAGATCACCAGCTAACGTTCAACCGGTTGCGTCATGAGTCGATGCAGTTTATTGACGGTCAGGGGAGTGAAAGCCCAGGTCGTGAGCTGCTGACCTGGCCGGGAGGCAGGGTATGGTTGCATGTACGCCCCTGGAACTGGAGCACCGATGGCATCTGGGGGGAGCAGAGTGGCTGTGCACTCTTAGTGACCTTCGAACCCTGCAGTGGCGGACGGGTGCCTCAAATTGAGTGGATTGCCGAGCTGTTTTCTCTGACTCAGGCGGAGGCGGGGATCTGCCGCTCGCTGTGCAGCGGCATGACCAGTGAGCAGATTGCCGTGGCCCGTGGCGTGTCGGTGAAAACCGTCAGGCAACAGATCAAGAGCTGCCTGAAGAAAACAGGCACCAGCAGTCAGGTTCAGTTGGTGTCCACCATGCTGCTGGCATCCATGGAGCCAAACCGGGCGTATTGACTCTGATTAACTGGTGGAAGAGGCCTCTATATATTGTACTCCTCGAGTGCCAGGTCCCCGGGAGCGAAGTTTCGGCTGAGGGTCAGCAGGGCGTCGGCGGCTGGCGTCAGGGGCAGAGACTTGCGCCAGATAAGGGCCAGATCCCAGTGCAGAGCAGGCTCCATGGGACGGAAGGTGAGCTTGGCGCTGTTGAGTTTCTGGCAGATGGGGGCGGGCAGAAGAGCCAGACCCATGCCGTTTTCAACCATGGTTGCCAGGAAGTCCCACTGACCGCTGCGGAATGCCACCTTAAGTTTGACCCCATTTTGCTGGCTGAGCCGGCTGATCAATTGGGCCAGAGAGAAATCTTCGTTGTACAGAACGAAGGACTCGTTGTGGAAGTCCTGCCACTGAATCGAGGTTTTCTCGGTCAGGGGGTGAGAGTGAGGCAGACACACCCATAGGGGATACTGGGCCAGTTGTTTGTAGTCCAGCTGCTCTGAGTGGGTGACCGGCAGGGCGGTAAAGGCGATATCCAACTTGTCGGCGATCAGCGCCTGCTCACAGCCATAGCCGCCATACTCCGACATCTTCAATACCACCCCAGGGTAGCGTTGGCGAAACTGGGACAACAGTTCGATCATCAGGCTGCTGAGCATGGGGCAGATGCCCAGGCGCAAGGTGCCTGACGTGAGGTCGGTCAAACTTCCTAACTCTTGTTGCAGCCTATGCCACTGACCGACGATGCTCTCTGAAGTCTGCTTCAGATGCTCTCCGGCCGGGGTCAGTCGGATACCTTGATTGCTTCGAACCAGCAAGGGTGTCCCAAGACTCTCTTCAAGTCTTTGAATCATCTTGCTTAGCGTCGGCTGTGTCATGAACAACTGGTCGGCTGCTTTGGTGTAGTTGCCACATTTCACCAAAGCCAGGAAACAGTTGAGGGAGCGTATGGTTGTGTTCATGCCAAAATGGAATCTACTTCATGGTGTCAATTCATTTTACTCATTTGCCAAGGCTCCGTACAGTTGATGCCTGTATGAGAGCACGTTGGGATTTGCACACAGAGGCCCCTTTCCCTACGTAGTGGCTCCCCCATCAACAAAATGACTGCTTTGTGTCTGGTGGTCTGATGGGAGCGGAGCCTTACGGCAGCGATGGTATCTTGGAAAGAACTCTCCCCAATTGTGATTGAGCCCGCGCTAAGCGGGCTTTTTTTTAACCTCAATTCCTGCCCCTATCCCTTGAGTTCACAAGGGCTTTATCGATAATACCCCCATTGAGTTTTGAGCAGACAGGTATGCCTGTGCGTAAAGCAGTGTTTTTGGATAGGGACGGCGTGATCAACCTGGATCACGGCTATGTCCATAAGATCGATGAGTTTGAGTTTGTTCCTGGCTCACTGGAGGCCTGCGCCCGCCTGTATAAGGCAGGTTATCAGCTGGTGGTGGTAACCAATCAATCGGGCATCGCCCGAGGCTATTACACAGAGGAGCAGTTCCATACTCTGAGTCAGTGGATGAGCGAGCGTTTTGCCGAGGCGGGGGCGCCCCTGCTGGGCGTGTACTTCTGTCCTCATCATCCCGAGAAGGGGCTGCCTCAATACATAGGAGAGTGCCAGTGCCGCAAGCCCAACCCCGGCATGCTGCTGCAGGCGGCGCAGGAGCATGACCTGGATGTCGCTTCTTCTGTGATGGTGGGTGATAAGCCAGGAGATGTCGAAGCGGGCCGAAATGCCGGCGTGGCCACCTGTATCCAGGTGCGCAGTGGCAAACCGGTGGATGGCGCCAGTGGTGCCGACTGGATTGCCGATGACCTGGCCGGTGCTGCACAGTGGCTGTTGGGCAAAAAATAACCAAACGATTCAAGGGGGGGATTTTCCTGTTGCCAACAGAAATTCCCTCCCTATAATGCGCTTCCTGTCGACGGGGCAAAGCGGAAGGAAAACGGACGCTGAGCAAAACTTCGACACTCGGCGCCAAGGCAGCGAATTAGCCCTTGACCGCCACGGAGAGTCGCGTAGAATGCGCCTCCTGTCTCGATGAGAGACACGCTCTTTAACAATTAGTCAGACAATCTGTGTGGGCACTCGCGCAGGATTGATATCTCATATATCAATGTTGCACTGAGTGACTATAACAAGTTAATTCAGTAATTCATTGAGTCGGAATTTTCGGATTCCAAAAAAACTTTTTAATTGAAGAGTTTGATCATGGCTCAGATTGAACGCTGGCGGCAGGCCTAACACATGCAAGTCGAGCGGAAACGACAACAAAGATTCTTCGGATGATTTGTTGGGCGTCGAGCGGCGGACGGGTGAGTAATGCTTAGGAATTTGCCCAGTCGAGGGGGACAACAGTTGGAAACGACTGCTAATACCGCATACGCCCTACGGGGGAAAGAGGGGGATGCTTCGGCACCTTTCGCGATTGGATAAGCCTAAGTGAGATTAGCTAGATGGTGAGGTAATGGCTCACCATGGCGACGATCTCTAGCTGGTTTGAGAGGATGATCAGCCACACTGGAACTGAGACACGGTCCAGACTCCTACGGGAGGCAGCAGTGGGGAATATTGCACAATGGGCGCAAGCCTGATGCAGCCATGCCGCGTGTATGAAGAAGGCCTTCGGGTTGTAAAGTACTTTCAGCGAGGAGGAAAGGTTAACGGTTAATACCCGTTAGCTGTGACGTTACTCGCAGAAGAAGCACCGGCTAACTCCGTGCCAGCAGCCGCGGTAATACGGAGGGTGCGAGCGTTAATCGGAATTACTGGGCGTAAAGCGCATGCAGGCGGTCTGTTAAGCGAGATGTGAAAGCCCCGGGCTTAACCTGGGAACTGCATTTCGAACTGGCAGACTAGAGTCTTGTAGAGGGAGGTAGAATTTCAGGTGTAGCGGTGAAATGCGTAGAGATCTGAAGGAATACCAGTGGCGAAGGCGGCCTCCTGGACAAAGACTGACGCTCAGATGCGAAAGCGTGGGGAGCAAACAGGATTAGATACCCTGGTAGTCCACGCTGTAAACGATGTCTATTAGGAGTCTGTGCCCTTGAGGCGTGGGTTCCAAAGCTAACGCATTAAATAGACCGCCTGGGGAGTACGGCCGCAAGGTTAAAACTCAAATGAATTGACGGGGGCCCGCACAAGCGGTGGAGCATGTGGTTTAATTCGATGCAACGCGAAGAACCTTACCATCCCTTGACATCCACGGAAGCTTTGAGAGATCGAAGTGTGCCTTCGGGAACCGTGAGACAGGTGCTGCATGGCTGTCGTCAGCTCGTGTTGTGAAATGTTGGGTTAAGTCCCGCAACGAGCGCAACCCTTGTCCTTAGTTGCCAGCACGTAATGGTGGGAACTCTAGGGAGACTGCCGGTGATAAACCGGAGGAAGGTGGGGACGACGTCAAGTCATCATGGCCCTTACGGGATGGGCTACACACGTGCTACAATGGTCGGTACAAAGGGTTGCGAGCTCGCGAGAGTCAGCCAATCCCATAAAGCCGGTCGTAGTCCGGATTGGAGTCTGCAACTCGACTCCATGAAGTCGGAATCGCTAGTAATCGTGAATCAGAATGTCACGGTGAATACGTTCCCGGGCCTTGTACACACCGCCCGTCACACCATGGGAGTGGGCTGCACCAGAAGTCATTAGCTTAACCTTCGGGAGGGCGATGACCACGGTGTGGTTCATGACTGGGGTGAAGTCGTAACAAGGTAGCCCTAGGGGAACCTGGGGCTGGATCACCTCCTTACGAAATAGATACGGTTTTGCGTTGAGTGTTCACACAGATTGTCTGACGAAAGATTAAGAGTTTCGATGGGTCTGTAGCTCAGCTGGTTAGAGCGCACGCCTGATAAGCGTGAGGTCGGTAGTTCAAGTCTACTCAGACCCACCAATCTTTCCCTTTAGATTGGGCATCGAGAACCATGATGGGGCTATAGCTCAGCTGGGAGAGCGCCTGCTTTGCACGCAGGAGGTCAGCAGTTCGATCCTGCTTAGCTCCACCACTTCTCCTTTGAAACTCAATATCTGGCAAGAAGCCAAAGCTAAATACCAGTATTTACCTTTGGCTTTTTTGGGCCTCGGCCTGAATAAGCATGCTCTTTAACAATTTGGACAAGCTGATAATTTCTCGAGATATTTGCAATTTTTGCAAGTGCCTTGAATATCTGGCGATAGATTAACGTATTGGTTGTTTAATCGTATTAAGCAGCTTCAGTAGTTTCTGCGCAGGAATTTGGTGCTTAGGTGAGGCGAAAGCCGAACGAGCGAGGGCGTGTGGTTCATCCACATAACCGAGTGAGTGAGGATTTCAACGACGCATAAGCGACAAAGACCCAGCAGAAAAGACCTATTGGGGTTGTATGGTTAAGTAACTAAGCGTACACGGTGGATGCCTAGGCAGTCAGAGGCGATGAAGGACGTACTAACTTGCGATAAGCGGTGATGAGGCAGTAAGAGCCATTTGAGTCACCGATTTCCGAATGGGGAAACCCGGCCGCATAAGCGGTCACTGTGCACTGAATACATAGGTGTACAGAGCGAACCAGGGGAACTGAAACATCTAAGTACCCTGAGGAAAAGAAATCAATTGAGATTCCCTAAGTAGCGGCGAGCGAACGGGGATTAGCCCTTAAGCACAGAGGGTGTTAGTGGAAGCTTCTGGAAAGTAGCGCGATACAGGGTGATAGCCCCGTACACGAAAACTAACTTTGTGTGAAATCGAGTAGGACGGGACACGTGATATCTTGTCTGAACATGGGGGGACCATCCTCCAAGGCTAAATACTCCTGACTGACCGATAGTGAACCAGTACCGTGAGGGAAAGGCGAAAAGAACCCCTGTGAGGGGAGTGAAATAGAACCTGAAACCGTGTACGTACAAGCAGTGGGAGCCCTTCGGGGTGACTGCGTACCTTTTGTATAATGGGTCAGCGACTTACATTTTGTAGCAAGGTTAACCGAATAGGGGAGCCGTAGGGAAACCGAGTCTTAACTGGGCGAATGAGTTGCAAGGTGTAGACCCGAAACCCGGTGATCTACCCATGGGCAGGTTGAAGGTTGGGTAACACCAACTGGAGGACCGAACCGACTAATGTTGCAAAATTAGCGGATGACTTGTGGGTAGGGGTGAAAGGCCAATCAAACCGGGAGATAGCTGGTTCTCCTCGAAAGCTATTTAGGTAGCGCCTCGTATCTCACCATTGGGGGTAGAGCACTGTTAAGGCTAGGGGGTCATCCCGACTTACCAACCCTTTGCAAACTCCGAATACCAATGAGTGCAATTACGGGAGACACACGGCGGGTGCTAACGTCCGTCGTGGAGAGGGAAACAACCCAGACCGCCAGCTAAGGTCCCAAAGTTCTAGTTAAGTGGGAAACGATGTGGAAAGGCTCAGACAGCCAGGATGTTGGCTTAGAAGCAGCCATCATTTAAAGAAAGCGTAATAGCTCACTGGTCGAGTCGGTCTGCGCGGAAGATGTAACGGGGCTAAACTAGACACCGAAGCTGCGGATGCACACTTGTTGTGCATGGTAGAGGAGCGTTCTGTAAGCGGTTGAAGGTGTGTCGAGAGGCATGCTGGACGTATCAGAAGTGCGAATGCTGACATGAGTAACGTTAAAGCGGGTGAAAAACCCGCTCGCCGGAAGACCAAGGGTTCCTGTCCAACGTTAATCGGGGCAGGGTGAGTCGACCCCTAAGGCGAGGCCGAAAGGCGTAGTCGATGGGAAACGGGTTAATATTCCCGTACTTCTTCTTACTGCGATGGAGTGACGGAGAAGGCTAGGCCAGCGCACTATCGGATGTGCGTTTAAGGTTGTAGGCGGTGTACTTAGGCAAATCCGGGTACACATTACGCTGAGAGCTGATGACGAGGTGCTACGGCACTGAAGTGGTTGATGCCATGCTTCCAGGAAAAACTTCTAAGCTTCAGGTAAGAAGGAATCGTACCCCAAACCAACACTGGTGGTCAGGTAGAGAATACCAAGGCGCTTGAGAGAACTCGGGTGAAGGAACTAGGCAAAATGGTACCGTAACTTCGGGAGAAGGTACGCTGCTGACGGTGATGGGACTTGCTCCTTAAGCTGTCGGCAGTCGCAGATACCAGGTGGCTGCAACTGTTTATCAAAAACACAGCACTGTGCAAACACGTAAGTGGACGTATACGGTGTGACGCCTGCCCGGTGCCGGAAGGTTAATTGATGGGGTTATTCTTCGGAAGAAGCTCTTGATCGAAGCCCCGGTAAACGGCGGCCGTAACTATAACGGTCCTAAGGTAGCGAAATTCCTTGTCGGGTAAGTTCCGACCTGCACGAATGGCGTAATGATGGCCACGCTGTCTCCACCCGAGACTCAGTGAAATTGAATTTGCGGTGAAGATGCCGTATACCCGCGGCTAGACGGAAAGACCCCGTGAACCTTTACTACAGCTTGGCACTGAACATTGACCCTACATGTGTAGGATAGGTGGGAGGCTTTGAAGCATTGTCGCTAGATGATGTGGAGCCGTCCTTGAAATACCACCCTTGTAGTGTTGATGTTCTAACCTGGGCCCCTGAATCGGGGTTAGGGACAGTGCCTGGTGGGTAGTTTGACTGGGGCGGTCTCCTCCCAAAGAGTAACGGAGGAGCACGAAGGTTGGCTAAGTATGGTCGGACATCATACGGTTAGTGCAATGGCATAAGCCAGCTTAACTGCGAGACAGACACGTCGAGCAGGTACGAAAGTAGGTCATAGTGATCCGGTGGTTCTGCATGGAAGGGCCATCGCTCAACGGATAAAAGGTACTCCGGGGATAACAGGCTGATACCGCCCAAGAGTTCATATCGACGGCGGTGTTTGGCACCTCGATGTCGGCTCATCACATCCTGGGGCTGAAGTCGGTCCCAAGGGTATGGCTGTTCGCCATTTAAAGTGGTACGCGAGCTGGGTTCAGAACGTCGTGAGACAGTTCGGTCCCTATCTGCCGTGGGCGTTTGAGAATTGAGAGGGGCTGCTCCTAGTACGAGAGGACCGGAGTGGACGAACCTCTGGTGTTCCGGTTGTCACGCCAGTGGCATTGCCGGGTAGCTAAGTTCGGAATCGATAACCGCTGAAAGCATCTAAGCGGGAAGCGAGCCTCAAGATGAGTTCTCACTAGACCTTTAAGGTCTCTAAAGGGCCGTCCAAGACTAGGACGTTGATAGGCAGGGTGTGTAAGCGTTGTGAGGCGTTGAGCTAACCTGTACTAATGACCCGTGAGGCTTAACCATACAACACCCAATGGGTTTTGAAATCCCAGATAGAAAAGCGCTTGCGAGAATGCAAACGAGAAACAGCTTGCCCAGATTAAGGAACGAATTGTATCAAGTACGTCCATGTACTTGACCCTTCGGGCGCACTGAAGTGCGTAAACTTTGTTCCTACAAAATTTTGTCTGACGACCATAGCGCTGTGGTCCCACCTGATCCCATGCCGAACTCAGCAGTGAAACACAGTAGCGCCGATGGTAGTGTGGGAGTTCCCATGTGAGAGTAGGTCATCGTCAGGCACCAATTCCTTGATGTGAGAGCGCTAATCAGTCTCTTGCGTCAGGCATAAAATTCGGCGGAGTGGTAGTTCAGTTGGTTAGAATACCGGCCTGTCACGCCGGGGGTCGCGGGTTCGAGTCCCGTCCACTCCGCCAACATTTTCGAAGAAGCCTGAGCTAACGCTCAGGCTTTTTTCGTTTATCCGCTCCCAGAATCTGCTGCGCAGATTGGTCGCGGAGCTAGGCGCCCCCCACTGGCCATACGCGTTGAGTCCCATCACTCCGCCAACTATTTGGATAAAACCCAGCCTTGCGCTGGGTTTTGTCGTTTCTGAGGTTTGAAAAAGTGACGAGACCGGAGTGGACTACCCGAGTCGCTTTTTAGGGCGCTGGGAGTTAATCGTTCCTTTGATGGTGGAACCCGTCCCTGGTGAATCCCCCGGCTCGGCGTCCCTGTCGCGCCTAAATTGATAATCAGTGCGGAAAATTCATCCCTGAAGCCTTGCCCTGTCGCCATCCATGGCTCCACCTCCCTCGGCTGCGATGCTGTGCATCGGTCCTCACTCGCCCGCCAACATTTTCGAAGAAGCCTGAGCTAACGCTCAGGCTTTTTTCGTTTGTGCTGTTTAGAACTTCCAGGCTGCTCGATCAGGGCAACGGAGCGCTCCCCGCCTCATACGCACAATCGTCTCCCTGGCGCACGCCAGGGTCCAGCGGCTTTCTTTCGTCCCTTAAATCAAAGACTCTGGATACCGGCGTGCGCCGGCACGACCGTGCTGGGGGAGGCGGTGTCGTAATGAAAGGGCACCGAGCGTACTGACGGTTCAAGCGGGATGGCTAAGGGGCCTAGGTGCCAAGGCAAGGCAGCACATTACTAGCCAACCTTTCCGGCCACAGCAACGAAGCACTCCCCGTGCCACACGCACAATCGTCTCCCTGGCGCACGCCAGGGGCCAGTGGCTTTCCTTAGCCCCTTAAAAACCAAAGACTCTGTATACCTGCATGTGCCGGCATGACTGTGCTGGGGGGAGCCGCATTAGGTTGGAGTTAGACTCCCTGTGAACCTGCGGCTGCTAATAAAGGCAGCTACGAAGCACTCCCCGCCCCCTACGCACAATCGTCTCCCTGGCGCATGCCAGGGTCCAGTGGCTTTCTTTCGTCCATTAAAACCAAAGACTCTGGATACCGGCGTTCGCCGGCATGACAGTGTTAGGGGGAACCGCATTAGGTTGGAATCAGACTCCCTGCGAATCTGCAGCTGCATTTAAGGGAAGATACGAAGCACTCCCCTCACCATACGCACAATCGTCTCCCTGGTGCACGCCAGGGTCCAGTGGCTTTCTTGCGTCTCTTCAAAACCAAAGTCACCGAATAACGGCTTTGCTGGCATGACGGTGTTAGGGGAGGGCGCATAAGCTCGAGATGATGTTGAGCCCCAGAAGAGTTCAGCTAGCCAGGGTATAAGGCTGTCAGGGCCATTGAGAGAGCATCTAGACGCAGATGACCATGATGAGTCGCCTTAAGGGCTTCAGGGCTTTGTGAAGGTGCTGTAGCAGGGTAGAATGCGCTTCTTATTTTACGGGAGGTGAGTATGTCCGAACTGTTGGGGTTGACCCATGAAGAGCAGCAGCAGGCAGTGGAGCGAATTCAGGCACTGACGGCCGAAGGGCTGTCTATGGCCGAGGCCATCCAGATTGTGGTGAAAGAGCTGCAGCAGGAGAGAGGAGAGAAAGAGTAATACTCTCCTTCAGGAATAAAAAAGCCCAACCTAGGTTGGGCTTTGCTTTTTGGGTCTAACATGTCAGCTGCGTTTGCGGACTAATCCTAACTGATGATAAGGATTAACCACCGCAGCCGTATGGGCTTCTGGAGTTGGTGTACTTAACATCTTTCGCCCTGTTGTAGTCCATCGGGTTCAGGTTGCCCTGCTCCTTGATGAACTGATAAAGCATGTCAGCATCGACAAAGCCGGTGTTGCGGGCTTGTTTGAGCTTGGGATACTTGTTACCGCCCGACGCGTTGTAGCTGGGGAGGGTAAACCTGTAGGTGTCAGCCAGGTTGAAAGGCCGGCCACCAATAGACTTGATATCCACCTCTTTGGCGACACAGTCAACGGTCATCTTAATGCCGCTGAAGTGGGGGAAGCCGCCGGAGCCTCGTGTCTTGGTAGCTACCTTGGACAGATACTTCTTTAGCTCAGTACCGTTCATCTCGGTCACAGTCACGCTGTTGGCAAACGGCTGTACCTTCAGCACATCGCGATAGCGGATGGGGCCTTTTTCGATGGTGGTACGAATGCCGCCAGAGTTCATGATGCCAAAGTCGGCCGGCACCGGAAGCTGAGTCTGGGCGTGGGCTATCATGATCCCCAGAGGGGTTGCCTGATAACGCACGACTCTGCGCTTGCCAATGAAGTCCTCCTCGGCGACACCGATCTTCTCCTTCAGCTTCAACTGGCCTTTATTTTGATAAGGGCGCAGCAGCTCGAGAGTTTCGGGGTCTCTGGGGGTCAGCATCTGAAACGGATACATGGAGCCGAACTTGGTTTCGGTGTTGACCGGAACCAACTGGTAGTTTGCCAGGTGAAGTTCACCACCATAGTATTCGAAATCGGCTCGGCCTACGTATTTACCCCACTCATAGGCCTGCATGATCCAGGTGCCATTTTTGCGATCGGGTTTGCACGCTTCATCGCGACCATAGTCTTCAACGTACTCACCGGTCTCCCCCTCCATGCACACAGGCAGTTGGGAGTGACCACCAATGATCGCTTGAACCTGGCCGGGTTCAAGGCTTTGAGCCAGAGCAACATCACCCGGCGCGTTACTGCCGTGGTCGCCATTTTCATAGTGACCCATGTGAGTGAGGCCGAACACCAGATCTGGATGGTGCTGCTCTTCGAGCTGTGCCAGGACTTTCTTCATCTCTGCCTGGGGAGAGGTGAATTTCAGGTCCTGTACATACTCAGGGTTGCCAATTTCGGCGGTCTGCTCTGTGGTCAGGCCCACAACTGCCAGTTTCAGGCCCTGGACCTCAAACAGCTTGTAGGGCTCGAAGTAGAGCTGCCACTCACCGTCAACCTGGCGATAGATGTTGGCCGACAACCAGGGGAACTTGGACCAGTCTCGCTGTTTGTCTACAACGGTCGTCGGGTTGTCGAACTCATGGTTACCCACGGCCATGGCGTCATAACCGAGATGGTTCATGCCGATAAAGTCGGGCTCAGCATCCTGGAGATCGGACTCAGGTACACCAGTGTTGATGTCGCCACCGGAGAGCAGCAGTACCTGCCCGCCGTAATCGGCGACCTCTTTACGGATCTCGTCGATGACGGTTTTCCGAGCCGCCATACCGTATTCACCTCGTTTGCTGTGCCAGAAACGGCCGTGGTGGTCATTGGTATGGAGCAGGGTGAAGCGCTTACAGTCATCACCGGCGGCTATGCAGGCGGCTGATGCGGTCACCTTAGGAGCCTCTTCCACCTTCTTCTTACCACAGCCGCTAAGCGCTAACGCAAGAGCGATGGCTGAGCCGGTGAGAAGCAGGGTAGAAGGACGGAGTGAACGATTCATGATAATCCTTCGCTTTGATGTACAGCGTCGCTTTGACTCTGGGGCCAGAGCTCCCATCAGGAGGGGAGTCGGGTGTCCGGATTGAGAGGGAAAGCAACGCTTGTTCAATTAAAAAAAGCAGCACCCAGAGTGCTCTCGGTGCTGCTTTTCATCAGCTCAACTGATTAGGACTTGCGACGACGCAGCCACATCAGGGGCAGCAGCAGGGTCATCAGACCGCCGAAGCTACCGGCGCCATCGGGCTCTCTCCAGCCAGATTCTTCGGTGTTCTGAACGTCGATGCTAACAGTGGTCTTGTAGCTTTCATCGTCGTTGCTGGCAGTCAGCTCGAACACCAGAGCCTGGTTGATGTCTACCTGAGGAGAGGTAACGTCAAGCTTCAGGCCGTTGGCAGTGAACTCGGCAGTGGCACCGGACACCTGCTTCCAGCTGTAGGTCAGGCCCTCAGGAGCGTCGGCTACAGTGGCAGTGATGCTGGTGCTGTCACCTTCGGTCAGCTTGGTGTTGCCGTCGAAGGTGATGTCCAGAGTCAGAGGTACGTTGGTCACTGGCAGGTTAACTTCTTCGGACGTTTCCAGAGTCCCGTCGCTGATGGTCAGAACGAACTTCAGAGTGGTGTCAGCCTTAACCTCAGGTGCGGTCAGAGACAGTACCGCCTCGTTACCAACCACGGTCTTCTCTTCGCCGGTAACCTGCTCCCACTTGAAGGTCAGGGTCTTGCCTTCACCTGCAGTGATGGCAGAGGCATCCAGGGTGTAGGCAGAACCTTCAGTCACGCTCTCAGGAGAGGTGATTTCACCCTCTACCACCAGAGCAGGAGTGCCGTCGCCACAGGCCGCGCCGTATACCTCTTTCACCAACTCAGGACGGTCGATGAAGGGGTTACGGTTGCCTTGATACTTGTAGACCTCGTCGTTGCGGTTCTGCTCGTAGGCATCAACTGGATCGGCAGTGTTCCATGCGTACAGAGTGCAAAGTGTACCGATCAGCGGCTGATCGTCCTCGTCTGATGTGGTCAGACGATCTACAGCCACAAGGTCAGGCATGCCGGTAGTGGCAGTATCGGTCCCTTGGTAACGGGTATCCATATACATGATCATTCGGGCCACATCACCTTTCACCTCGTCGCGAGGTTCCCAGCAGTCGATGGTGGTATCCAGGTAGTTGCCTGTACCTTGACCATTGAAGTCGACTTCTGTGCCGGAATCGCTGCACTCACCGAAGTCGTTGTTGCTGCGCTTGGTGTTGATGCCAGGATCCGCAGGGCGCAGGTGGTGAGCATCGGTGTAACCCCACTGAGACTCGCTGGGGAAGCCGTGGCTCTTGGCCCAAACGTGTTCGCGATTCCACTTGCCAGTGCCACTGCCACTGGTCTGGTTGTCGTGCTTGGAGATGGAGGCGCCGGTATAGATCTCAATAACGTTCTTGTCGTTGCTGGGATCCTGATCCGCGTAGGTCAGTGCAGTCCAAACCTGCTTGTAGCTCAGCTGCTTATGGCCGGTTGCAATGATGGTGGACAGGGCGTTTTTAAGCTCTTCAGGAGTCTTAAACTCGCCATTCAGCGCGTTGGAGTAGTACTCGTCGGCGTTGAAAGTCTTAGGATCGGCAACCGGAGTCAGAGTTTCACAGCCAGTGCATGGATCTGTTGGCTCTGGATCTACGGGCTCGGAGCCACAAGCGGTTTCGCCGGCACAGCCCAGGCCATCGGAAGTATCCTGATCGAAGACCAGCCACTGGTTGTCGGTGCCGGGGAAATCAGCTTCGGCGACAGTATCGCCCGCAGTTACGCTGGCCTTACGGCGCAGAGTTTTGTTAGCGGTGGAGAAGTTGGAGTCATTTGCATCAGTCCAGGCGGAACCTGGGTCTTCACCACGTTTCCCGAAGCGATCGATTACCACGTCGTCTTTGGTCAGGACCAGGGCGTCGTCACCGTTGAAGTAGGTTACAGTTGATTCAGTACCTACTTTGAACTCATCGGCTGCGCTGGCATTGTGGAATACAATGCTCTTGCCTGGCTCCAGGATGCCGGTCAGAGTTTCGGTGTTGCCGGGATCGGTGCTGCCGTTGCCAAACAGAGTCAGCTTGTAGACGTTGGCATCCAGGTCGAGGGCGGTGCCACCCACGTTAGAGATCTCAACGGCTTTGTTGCTGCTGCTGCCTTCAACGTACTCGGTGATCAGCAATACACCAGGGGTGGCTTCAGAGCTACATGCACCTTCACCTGGACAGCCAAGGCCATCAGAGGTGTCGGTGTCAAATACTGCCCACTGGTCACCTGGGCTAGGGAAGGTGGCAGTAGCGTCAGTGTCGCCGACAGTCACACTGGCCTTACGGCGCAGGGTCTTGTTGGCAGAGGAAAACTCGGCATTGTTAGGGTCGGTCCAGGCAGAGCCAGGATCTTCCCCCAGTTTGCCAAAGCGGTCAATTACCACGTCATCTTTGGTCAGTACCAGAGTGTCATCACCGTTAAAGTAGGTAATGGTGGACTCGGTGCCCTTCTTAAAGTCATCAGTGGCGCTGCCGTTATGGAAAACAATGCTCTCACCCGCAGCCAGAACTCCGGTCAGAGTTTCAGTGGCGCCAGCGTCGGTACCGCCATTGTTATAGCGACGTACCTTGTAGTCCGCGTCATTCAGATTGATGGCGCTGCTGCCTACGTTGGAGATTTCCAGTGCTTTGTTGTTGCTGCTGCCTTCGATGTACTCGGTGATCAGCAGATTCGCGTTTGCGGCTGTGGACAGGGTGCCCAGAACCAAAGCAGTGGCCGCAGCAACTGCGTTCAATTTAATCGTCATAGTCTTATCTCTCTAAATTCCATGACCTGAAGCGCCTGCCTTGGGACAGGCGCTTCGAAGTGGAGATCAACTCTTATTTGCGAAGACGGCGGCGCAGAGCGGCCAGACCGAACAGGGACAGCATGCTGATGAAGCCAGTGCTGCCGCCGGAACCGTCGCCTTCCTCTTCAACGATGTCCGCAACCAGGGAGTCACGGCTGGTGATGTCGATCTTCAGAGTCTTGCTGGAACCGGCTACTACCTTGCCGTCGCGCTCCAGAGCTACGGTGGCGTTGTAGCGAGCGGATGGGGCACCGAAGACTTCGAAGGTCACCAGAGCTTGACCATCTTCAGTCAGCACCACGTTCGGCTCTACCAGCTGGCGCAGGTCCAGGTTGGCTTCGTCGTCGGCAGGGCTCAGCTTGATGGTGGCTACGTCGCCTTTCAGAGCGTCAGCGGCAACAGGAACCTGGTAAGGCACCTTGGCCAGCTTTCTCAGCTTGGGCAGAACCAGGGCGTGACCTGGGTCGGCTTCACCGGGCATGTAGCTCAGAGTGATCAGCGCAGGATCGTGGTCAGAAGAGCGATAGATGTCGTCTTTGTAGAACTTGTGCGCACCGTTACCGTCGATGGTTCCCTTGTACTGGTTTTTGTAGTCGTACAGGTTGGATTCGGCGGCATTGATGTGCCAGTCGGTCGCATCGATCACGCGATCTTCCAGAGAGGGGGAGATCAGGATGTGGTCGAGGGAACCCACTTCATCGTTAAAGGAGAAGCTCCAGGGAGTCTTGTCCTTCTTCTCGAAGTACTTGCCAACAATATCAACATAACCATAGGTTTTGGTGATGGTCGCAGGGGCGCCGCTCTCATTGAACTGAGGCTTGGTGCCGACGAAGGTGTGGCTGGCAGTTACCAGAGTCTTGTTGCGTGGGTTTTCAGTCAGAACCAGCAGTGGATCTTCCTTACCGTAGGCGTTCAGGTCACCCAGGATGATCTTGTCACCGGGAACCTCTTCCATCTCTTCACCCAGGTGTACCGCACCGGCTACACGGAATTCGGAGCAGGAGCCCTGACGATCCAGGTCGGGTGCTTCACGGTTGTTCCACTCGGTGGCGTCACCGAACTCAACACCTTGCCAGTCTTCAAAGCAGGTAGAGCCCTTGGACTTGAGGTGGTTAACCGCCAGGGTCAGGCGCTTACCGGTCTGGTTAACCACAAAGGTGACGATCAGGGCATCACGGTGGTAGTTCTGGCCATTTTCCAGAATCTCATCGTACTGGTCCTTAATCACTTCGCCGTTGTCGTTAACGATGGTGGGCGCTTTCTGCTGAGGCATGGGCAGTACGCGGGTACGCTCAATGCTCATCTTGCTGGGGCGGTACATGATACCGGTGGCGATGGCGTCGGCACCGATGGCGTCCAGTTCGTCCAGAATCTGGTTGCCGTTGTGGTCAAAGCCTACGAACACGTAGCGGTTTTCAGTGGAGGTCGGACCGTTGTAGTCGCGGGCACGCTCATCCACATACTTGATGTTCACCTGATTGACCATCTCGGCAATGGCGCTGTTTTCGCCAAAGCCGTTGTTTTCCATCTCCATCAGGGCCAGTACATCGGCATCCAGAGAGCGGATAGCTTCAACCAGCTTGGTACGTTGATGGATAAACTCATCGTAGGTCTCGGCACCGCGGCTCTGACCGAAGTTGTTGTTGTCGCCGCCGAATGGGGAGTTGAAGAAGTTAAACAGGTTCTGACTGGCTACGCGGATAGCGAAGTGATCCTTCTCTACCTCTTGACCCAGAGCAGGGCTCTTGGTACGGGGCAGATTGTGGATGAAGTTGTCGCTGGTCAGCTGGTTGGTTACGGTCAGGCTGTAGTCCTGCTCATACTCGCCGGTGGCGTTGTCCAGAGCGGTCTTGTACTGGCTGATCACACCCTCCATGCCGATGACACTGTCATCGATGCGGATGTAGTTGGCGTGAGGGTCACTGTTGAAGCCAGCGTAGTAGGACAGCTCGTTGTTGCGGGCCACCTCGGCACTTTCGATAACCAGACGGAAGTCATCGTTTTCCGCTGCTGCAGCTTTGGACTCTGGGCTGCCGGCAACATACAGGTGATTGGGCTGTACGTTAGGACGGGTGTAGGCCGCAACCATGTTGTTACGCCCGTGAGGAGAGGGCAGGTAGTTGTAGCTGAAGCTGCGCGAAATACGCATGTCCTGGTACCCATCGGTGTTGGGATCCAGGTCTTCGGTCAGCTTAACCAGCATACCTTCGTAGCGTTCCAGGGTCTTATCGAAGGAACCGTTGTCCTCTGGCAGAACCACAATGTCTGTAACGCTGGTTGGGGTGATGTTGGTATCAGTTACGTTCCAGCTGAACGCGGTATCGGCAGTCAGTTGAGTCTGGCCATCAAACTCGGTGACTTCACTGCCCATACAGATGGTCTGGCCAACTTGCAGATCTTTCGCTGCGCCGCTCTTAACGAAGATACCGTCCGAGGTCATGGGATCGTTATCGTTGTTGGAGGAGAGGTCGCGCAGGTAGAAGCCGGTTTCAGGTACAGAGACCTTAGCGGTGATAACACCCTCTACAGCAACCTTTTCGCCAGCATAGGGAGAAACGAAACCTGTGCCCTGAATGGCGCCGATGGAGGTCAGCTCACTCTTGTCAGACGGACAGGTGAAGATGTCCATGATGTCTTCGGCATCAGCGGCAGGCAGGTTTGGCTGGCCCAGAGTGTCGAGCCGCATGGGCATGATGTTCTGCCACAGGGAGGCATCATAGGTGGCTGCTTGGGCAGGAGCGCTGCCATCGGCGGCCAGCTTACGGCGCAGAGTGGTGTTAGGTGCCCACTTGCTGTTGTCGTCCTTCAGGCCAACACGATCGATAACGTCATCACCGTTTTTCAGGAAGAAGCCATCATCGCTGTTCAGGTACAAGTTGTTGTACTTGTTGCTGCTGTCGTAGGTGGAAACCACCACGGTGGCGCCTTTGGCAGCAATAGCGTTCTGGAACTCGTCGGTGGAACGGCTGTTGACGATTACCAGAGAGGCACCAGCGGCCAGAGTCTGGCCAGTCAGCAGAGGCTTGGCCTCAGCGTTCAGCAGTTCGTTGTCATACTTGCCGCTGGAGCGCTGGTAGGCAGCGACATCATCGGTAAAGGTAAAAGAGTCGGTGGCGTGGGTGTTGGTGATCTCAACAGCGCCCACACTGCCATCGGCACTTTGGGTCATTTCGGTGATCAGCAGATCTTCAACGGCGGCGTGTGCGCCCATGCTGATGGTGCTGGCAATGGCCAGCGAGAGGATACTTTTCTTCATAGCAAACTCTATAAAAATATTGGATTCGAACTAGGACTAGAAGTACATGCGCGCGTAGGCGTAGCCAGCTTCAGGCGCTTCACCGAAACGACCTTCCAGAGACAGAACGATGTCTTTGGCTGGGCGGTAGTTGAAGCCGATGCTGCCCCAGCGACGGTCTTTGCCGTACTCGGGTGGTTGCTCGCTGTAGTCGAAGTTCGGGCCAATCAGATCCCAGCCTTCGTACTCCTCGTGGTTGGCAGAGGCGATGATTTCCCATCTGTCGGCGAGGTCGTACTTGGAGGTCAGGGTCAGGCCGTAGTTGCGGAAGGTCTCATAACCCAGGTATACGTCGCCGCTCTTGCGGGTCGCCAGGTCTTCGTCTTCCAGGAAGCCGTTGAAGCCCAGAGCCAGCTTGGGCATGACCTGCAGGCGTACGCCCAGGCCAACCTGCTGCTGCTCACCGTACTTGGAGATGCCATCGGAGCCACCGCGGGCTTCCAGGCCTACTACTACGGAGAGGAAGTCGGACATCCAGCCGAAGTAGCCGTTAACGATGTCACCCTGAAGGGCGCCGCTCTTGTGCTCGCCTTCGTAGGTGTAGGAAGCGCCGAAGATCAGGTGATCAAACTCAGCCTGGTACTTAACGGTGTTTTCCTGGTCGCCCGCTTCACCGGTTTCAACGGACTTGTTGAAGGTGAAGTCACCGAAGTGGTCGTAGTCGTCGAACGCGGTATCGGTCAGACCCACTTCGATCCATTGCTGGTCGGTGAAGGCGTAGCCGATGTACATCTTGTCGATGGCCAGTTCGAATTCACCGTCGCCACCCAGCCAGTTGCGGCGCTGGTAGTCGAGCTCGAGGCGGTAGGTGAATTGCTTACGCTGACCTGTTACGCCCATGGTGGCGAAGCTGTCATCGACGTAGCCTTTGGTGTCGTAAAATTCGTCGTGGTTGTAGTCTGGATTGGTGTCAATGTGACCCCCAACGCCTACCTCGCCGTAGAAGCGCAGGTAGTCCCCATCGCCATTTTGATCCAAGGTTACAGCGTGAACTGAACCTGCACCGAGAAGGGTGGCCAAGGCGATTGCAACGGTTGATTTCTTTAACATTGCGTTTACTTCCGATCAGTAATTCATCAACCCTTTTTAAGGGCTGAACTCAGGGTTAAATATGTTTTTCAGTAGAGCTTGAGTTACATGATGTTCAAGTAGGGGGGGGAGAATTAGACAGCGAAATCGCTTTCATCTTTGGAATGTAATTCATCAGTTAGACCCATTTTTTATTTTAAATTGCGCCTCAACTTTAACGTATTCCTGTGTGGTTTTTGTTGCTAAATTACGCCAAAAGTGATCTTGATCACATTGGTGAAATATCTATTCACATTCCATCTCAAATAATGCGGAATTATGCACAAATAATCATGCTTTAGCGAAAAAAATTAGCTTCATTTTGACCGAAAATCTGTCGAATTACGGATATAAAATGCCCATATTTATTAGGGGCTAACGATGTTAGCCCAGATTTAAAAAGTGAATTACAGTACCGGAATTTCAGATACGAATATCTCTCGTATCTAATATTGTGTTTGTATGATTTTTGAGCTGACAAAGGTGGCAAAAAGGTGCCCATTCACAGATGAATGTTTCGTTTTTTTTAATTGGTGCGACTTTTGTACTGTCGGGTCGGGTGGAGACTTGGTGGTTATGAAGAAGAATATTTTGCCGCTTTATGGTTGCTCTAAGCTGATCTACTATTGGTCGCATCAATAACCGGCATGCGTATTGTCGGACAACCTTAATTCAGGAGCATTAGATGGCGAAGCTCACCGTTCTGGGTAGCATCAATGTGGATCACCTGTTGCAGGTGACCGAGTTCCCCCGGCCTGGTCAGACCTTAGAGGCAGACAACTATCAGACTGTGCCAGGGGGTAAGGGGGCCAACCAGGCGGTTGCCGCTGCTCGACTGGGTGCCCAGGTGAGTATGGTGGGGTGCATCGGAGAGGACGCCATCGGTGAACAGATGAAGCTGGGGTTTGCTCAAGATGGTATGGACACCTCATCGATAGACAGGGTGTCTGGTGAAGCCACCGGCATGGCGATGATCTATGTGAATGCTCAGGGCGAGAACAACATCGGCATCTGGCCGGGGGCCAATGGAGCCCTGTCCGTGGAACGGGTTCGGTCTCATCAAAAGGCCGTGGAGGGCGCCGACCTGCTGCTGATTCAACTGGAGACTCCTATAGACAGCCTGGTCGAAGCGGCTCGTCTTGCCAAGGCCGCAGGGACCAAGGTGGTGCTCAACCCGGCCCCAGCCAAACCGCTGCCGGACGCGCTGCTGACCAATGTAGACATCATCACACCCAATGAGACCGAGGCGGAGCAGCTCACCGGTATTGCGGTGGTCAGCGACGAGTCTGCGGCCGAGGCGGCCCATTGCCTCCACGACAAGTTTGGCATCGAGATGGTGATCATCACCCTGGGTAAACGGGGGGTGTGGCTCAGCCATCAGGGGCGCCAACAGCTGGTGCCCGGATACAAGGTGGATGCTGTGGATACCACGGCGGCGGGGGATACCTTCAACGGCGGCTTTGTGACTGCGCTGCTTGAGGGGCAGTCTGTGGATGAGGCGCTTCAGTTTGGTCAGGCGGCAGCGGCCCTGTCGGTCACCCGCTTGGGCGCTCAAAGCTCCATTCCCTCCAGAGAGGAGACTCTGGCGTTGATGGCGCAACAGGGGTAAACAAACCGGTAAAAACCCAAGAGGGACGCCACGGCGTCCCTCTTTTAGTTTGTCCTTTCCTTAGAGCGCGAACACCACTTTCTCACTCTTCAGTGCTCTGGCATTTGCCCAGATCAGCAACAGGGTTAAGGCCAGGGTGGTCAAGGTGCTGACGGCAAGCTCGGTCGCTGGCAGGGTTTGACCCTTGAGCATCTCGGTGATCGCCAGCTGTTGCCCGGAGATGGGCAGCCACTTCAGCACATCCCCAAAGATCTCGAAGGTAGGCAACATGATCAATGCCATGGGTATGAACAGCATCAGCGTCAGGTAGGACTGAGCCTCCTTAAAGGACTTGGCAAAAAAGGAGAAGAACAGCTGGGTTGTCGCGGCAAACAGGGCGATGGGCAGGCAGATGATGATGATCAAGCCAGCGATGGCCGGGGTGAATTTCAGGCTGAAGCCCAGCTCGTGCCAGGGAACCTGGGCAAACACCAGCACCGACACCACCATGGTCAGCAGCAATCCGAACAAGGCAAAGCCGGTAACGGCCAGCCCTTTAGCCAGCACAATCTCCAGAGTGGAGACAGGCTGACACAACAGCAATGCCAGAGAGTTACGCTCTCGTTCCCCGGCGCTGGTGTCGATGGCCAGGTTCATGCCGGAGATAAACAGCGACAGCATAATAGAGAGCAGCACCGCCCCCATGATCAGGCTGGCTTTGGACTCATTGGTGGCCCTATCGTGAAACACCAGATCTACAGGTTCGATCACCCTGGGATTGATGCCTCTTGCCACCAATCTGAGGGCCGCCATCTCATCGGAGTAGGCGTGGATGACCCGCTTGATTTGACTCAGGGGCTGGCTCAGCTCCTTCCGAGAGGCATCGGCAGTCAGGATCACTTCGGCCGGCTCGCCCCGACTCATCTGTAACCCATAGTCAGGGGAAATAGTCAGGGTGATGGCCAGGGGGTCCTGACTGTCGCCGACAATTCCGACAGCGCCAAGAAACCTCACCAGGTCAGGGGCGGACTCGGTGCCCTCTATGCTGATGGCGATCTCCTCTTTTTCTGAGATGTCACTGATGGTGATCATGAAGATCCCGGCAAACACCAGCGGAGTGGTCAGGGCATAGGACATGGCCGCCATTACTGAGCGGCGGTCGCGAATGCCGTCTTTGAGCTCCTTGATAAGGATGGTGAGAATACGAGAGATCATGCCGCTATCCCCTCATCTGTGCCTATCAGCTGGATAAAGGCCTCCTCCAGTGAGCTTTGGCCTGTAAGCCGACACAACTCCTCTGGACTGCCCTGAGCCACCAGTTTGCCCTTGGCGATGACAATCACCTGGTCGCACAGGGCGGCGACCTCCTGCATCACATGGCTGGAGAAGAGCACGCAGTGGCCCTGGTCGCGCAGATCGCTGAGAGTCTGGCGCAGGATGCGGGTACTCATTACGTCCAGGCCGCGGGAGGGCTCGTCCAGGATGATGTTGTTAGGCCTATGGACTATGGCCTGGGCCAGGGCGGTTTTCATCCTTTGTCCCTGGGAGAAGCCTTTGCAGCGACGGTCGGCGATCTCCTGCATGTGCATCTTGACCAGCACCTCGTCGGTGGCCTGGATGGCTTCCTGTTTGGACATGCCGTTCATGGTGGCGAAGTAGTGGATGTATTCCCGGGGAGTCAGACGCTCATAGAGGCCGAAAGGATCGGGAAACAGCCCCAATTGACGCTTGGTCTCCAGCATCTGACTTTGCACATCCATTCCATTGACCAGTGCCCGGCCTTCGTCCGCCTTAAGCAGGCCAAACAGGGTGCGCAGTGCCGTGGTTTTACCTGCGCCATTGGGGCCCAGCAGGCCGGTGATCTGGCCATCTTCAGCTTTGAAACTGAGTCCATTCAGCGCCTGAACATCGCCGATGCGCTTTTTCAATTCTTGTACTTCAATCATTTCAACCTCGTCACCGGCTCGACGCCGTTGGCATTGAGATAAAAGGCTCTGCGGGTGTCCATCTTCAGGCAGTCTGTTTCCAGGTTTTCTATCGAGCCAGAGTCGATGAAGGCCTGGATGATCCTGGGTGCGCAGCTCTGGAAGGCCACGCCATGGGTGGCGTAAGGCGCAATGAGGTGGAGGCTGTTGCTCAGACCCGCTTGTGCCTTGATGCCCCAGGAGGGGGGAGTGGCGGGGTCTTTTTCACCTGAGAGCAGCAGGGTGGGGATCTCACTGGTCAGGGGCTCACCGAACTCTGTGGCTGCCGCAGGCATCTGCCACAGCGAGCAGGCGGTGGCGAACAGCTTGACCATATTCTTCCCGGTCAGGGAGGCGTCGGACAGGCGCTGGGCCTCATCCGGCGTGAGCCTGGGGTGATCTTCGGCGCAAATCACCGACAGATGCATGCCCAGGGCGATGCCAAACCCATCCTCTTCCGAGGTCATCTGCATTCCCAGCAGGGGTTGGAAGTTGCCTCTCCACGCCTGATCGATGGTAAAGGGAATCAGGGCCCGGCTGGAGGGGGAGTACAGAGCCATGCGAACGGCACTCTGCAGCTTGGCCGGGGTCACCAGAAAGGTGGTGGGCGCAGCGCTGAGGGGATCGATCACCTGCAGTTCAGCCGGAGTGTCCGCCAGTCTGCCCAGGGTGGTCTCCAGTTTTTGCCCGAGGTCACCAAACTGTCGATGGCAGTGTGGGTCCTGGCGGCACTCTTCGAACAGCTGAGCGCTGGCTCTGGCCACCGCATCGCTGATGGTGACCACAGGCTGGTCCATAGGCACCACGCCATCCAGGGTGACGGTCTCAACCGCTTGGGGGTGATGACGCATATAGAGCTGAGCCATACGGGTGCCGTAGGAGATGCCATAAAGGTGCCACTGACTTATTCCCAGGTGCGCTCGTACCTGTTCAAAGTCTTCGAGGGCGGTGAGGCTGTCATAATGGCGTACGTCGGCGTCCATGGTGCTCAGGCACTGGCTGAGCAGCCGCTCATAGTCCAGGGTTTCGTCATTGGCGGACAGGGGACTGCCGAACAGGTGGGCGTCGCAGTTGAGCAGGTTGGAGCGTCCGGTTCCCCGTTGATCTATCAAAATCAGGTCGCGTTTCTGACGGATTCGGCTGAACACCTTCTCAAACAGTGCGGCGTCATTGAGGGCTGACTGCCCCGGGCCTCCGGTGATCGCCAGCAGCGGGGCCATGCCGGGGATCTGCTTGATGGCGGGGATACGGGCAAAATGCACCTCAATCGTGCGGCCTTTCGGCTGGCTGTAATCCTCCGGCAGGGTCAGGCTGCCACACTCTACCTGTTCATTTAGCCCGTCCAGGTAGCAGGGGGCCAGGCTGTCGGCTTGGGCTTGCCCCAATCCGGCAACGAGCGGGACCGCTGCCAGCAACAGTGCTCGGCATCGGGCTAGGGAGAAGATCATTGAAGGTTCCTTGAGAGTCTGCAGTCCAGTCACGGGTGGATGTTGGGGAAAAGTTAAAATAATGAGCCGGGTTGGCTAAGTCAAACCCCTTTGGGTCTGTTAATGTAATGAACTGTTTTATTTAAATAATGTGCTTTAGCCCTCTTGCCGGTCGCAGCAGGTGCGGCAGATTGTCGCACTTGGTGATTCTTGGCTTGAAGGGGCGGGGGGCAGGGGATAACAATGACCCAAGGTGGTGATACGTCAGGTAAAGCATCACCCTCCTGCAACAAGGATATTCTCTGTGTTGGCCGGCCATCAGCGATGGGCCGGCTTTTTTTGTAGCTTACGTTGCAGGGTTCGGCGGTGCATCCCAAGGGCTCGTGCGGTGGCTGAGACGTTGCCATCGTGCGCATTGAGTGCCTGTTGGATATGCTCCCACTCCAGCCGCTCCGGTGACATCACCTCTTCTTCCTCCAGTTCGGTGTCCAAAGGGCACTCTTCGCTGAGGGCTTTGAGCAGGGTGTGGGTATCGGCGGGCTTAGCCAGGTAGTGATCGGCCCCCAGCTTCATGGCTTCGACCGCAGTTGCGATACTGGCAAAGCCGGTGAGCAGCACGATTCTGGCATCAGGCAATGTCTGCCTAAGGGGTTTGAGAAGTTCCAGGCCGCTCTCTGAGGCCAGCTTCATGTCCAGCAGCAGATGGCTGGGGTGCCATTGCCTGGCGCAGAGTAGGGCATCGGTGGCGTTGTGGCAGACCTGAGTGTCAAACCCCTGCTTGGTCATTCGTCTGGAGAGTATGGCCGCAAAAGCCTGATCATCTTCCACTATCAGTAATCGTTTCATTCTCTTGTTCCAGATTCAGAGTCACCCTGGCCAGGGCACCACCTTCAGGGTGATTGGACAGGGTCAGGTGGCCACCGAGCCGTTCGAAGGTGGCATTGGAGAGCATCAGAGCCATGCCCAGGCCGGACTCGCTCTTTTGCAGCCCATCCCCCAGGTGCGCCAGGTTGTGTTCCTCGATTCCGGGGCCGAAGTCCCTGAGTGTCAGGCTCAGGGTATTGCCCATCACCAGGCAGCTCAGTTCGAGGCGGTTTGCCCCTTGAAGTTCGTTTGCCTGCACCGCGTTCTGGACCAGATTGAGCAGCGCCGGAAGCAGCATGGCATCACAGACGATGGCGCCTGGGTGTTCGGTATGACGGTAATCCAGGGTCTGCTCTGGGAAATGAAGCAGTACCGCATCGGTCAGCTCCGACAGCAGCTCATTGACCGTCATCCTCTCTGAACGTCCCTCCCGAATCGCCTGGGCCAGGCTTCGAAAGTACTCCAGGTGTTTGGACGATTGCGCAAGAGGCTGAGCCATCTCCTCGATGACGGGCTCATTGGGGTAGCTCTCCCTGAGTTCATCGAACAGCAGTTGCAGGTGACTCAAAGGGGTGGCCAACTGATGGGTCACCTGGGCGGAGGCGCTGCCCAGGGCCAGAAGTTGTTCCTGCCTCAGCTGCTCTTCGCGCTGCTGAGCCATCAATCTTTCCCTGTCGGCGATCATCTTGGCCATGGCGCCCACCACCAGGGCGATCACCAGGGCGGAGATAAAGAAGTTGGCGCCCATAAAGATGAAGTGCTGCTTCATGTCCATCATGTGCATGGCGTGCTCGGGCATGGTGAGCAGCAGGTAGCTGTATGCCACCATGGCCAGCAGGGTGACCACCCCAAGCAGCTGAATGCTCAGGCTGACCCCGGCAAAGACGATGGGCAACAGCAGCAGTGAGACAAAGGCATTGGTGGCGCCTCCCGTGCTATTGAGTATCAGGGTCAAAAACAGCAGGTCGCTTATCACCTGGCCCAACATGGCCGGTGTACTGATCATCGTTTTATCGCGATAGCGAATCAGGCTGAAGATGTGAAACACGATCATCAGGGTGATGATGGGGATCAGGGCGGGGTAGCCTATCTCGGGATCGATGAAGAACTCTGCGGCAGGCAGGAGTATGGCCAGGGCCGCGAGGGCAAAGGTGCGGAACACCAACAGACGCTGAATGGCCGAGGCGCGTCTCATGTCCCACCAGTGAAACTGAGGATAGTGCATAAGCTATTGGGAACTATCGCAAACTTCTTGATAGGAACACGCTATCATGGTCCAGAAGGAAGGCCAATGGACAACTGGCATTCCTGCACGGGAAATCAGGAAAGAGCAGGATGAAAGTGGGGGTTGATTCTTCCGGTCTTTCTTAGCACACCTTCAGTTATGACAAGGACGCCACCATGCCAGTACGCGCCATTACCCTGACCTTCAGCCACCTGATGGCCCTGTTGATAGGTATTGCCTTGGGCATCTATCTGCTGCCGATTTTGAGTCAGCCCGCGCCGGCACCCGAGAGTGCCCTGGCCGGGCTTCGTACTCAGGCGGAGTATCAGGGAGAGTTTCGCCGGGACCTGGAGGACAGCGATCTGCTTCATTGGGGAGAGGGTACCCTGTATCTGTCCGACAAGGGTATTACCCTGGAGGGGGAACTGGCGCCCGGACCGGCCTACCGACTCTATCTCTCCCCCAGCTTTATCGAGACCGAAGAGGCCTTTCTTAAGAACCGTCACACCATGGTGGACGTGGGGGGGATCTCCGTGTTTCGCAACTTCATGTTAACCCTGCCCGAGGGAGTCGAACTCGACCAGTACACCACCGCCATTGTCTGGTGCGAGTCTTTCGACCAATTTATCAGCGCTGCGCAGTATCGCCCGGGCTCATAGCGCTCGGGTGATGGGGCTCAAGCCAACAGGATGAGCTGTGAGCGGCTTCACAAACAGAGGTTGCTGCTTTTTTGCCGTGGCCAGACCCAATGAATTCCCTCATCTGGTACAATGCCAACATGATTGAAGTTATAAACTTTTCTTTATAATCATGATGTTATCTCGTTGTAAAGGGCGTGGGGCATCCATGTTTTTGATAGGAAAAAGAAGATGAGTCTGGTCTCCACTCTCACTGCCAACGACCTGTTCGGTTTTGCACTGGTGATGCTGGTGCTGACCTACTTGCTGGCACGAAAGAAGGTGTCATCACCGGCGGCATGCTCCGTCCTGGGGTTTTTCAGCGCTTTTATCCCGCCTCTGGCCATAGTGTTTCTGGTTTTTCTCACCCTGAAAACTGAGTTGCCGGAGTACCGCTCTGATCGTCCCGATCTGCACCGGGAGGGCTAGCAGCAGCCCTTTATGTCTGAGGGTGGGCGTTGCCACCCGGTAGTATCTGACCTCTCTCAATCCTGAGATCTGCGTATAACCTTTTCTGTAGCGACTATGCTGACAGTAGGGAGTACACCACGCACGGCCCTGCTCTGTATTGGAGCACAACCGAAACCGGTGTACTTACGTTAGGTCGACCGGGCCTCAAGGCCCACAGGAGACGTTATGCCTCAGACAGTACCCGTCCCTAAGCAGGGACAGAAATCCCCCACCCGCACCCCAGCCTTTGCTCGGGTGATTCCCCATGCCACCCTCAACTATCGCGACCCCTTCCACTGGATGCATTTGGGAGTGAGGGATTTCATTGCCGCCCCTATGGTCAGCCTGTTTTATGGCTTCTGTTTTACCATCGCCTCCATGGCTATTTGGGCTGCGGTCTTCATTCACGGCACCCATCTGGTGATTCTGCCAGCTCTGGTGGTCTTTATGCTGATTGGTCCCTTCCTGGCGACCGGCCTCTATGACGTCAGTTGGCAGCTGGAGCGGGGGAAAAAGCCCAATCTGTTTCACTCGGCCCGGGCCATACGGCGCAACGGCGTATCAGAGTGGGGCTTTGCCATCTTGCTGGCGGTGATGATGATCTTCTGGATGAGGGTGGCCGCGATGATCCATGCGCTCTATCCCATCAACCAGAATGCCCACTTCGAGCAGTTTCTGCCCTTTTTGAGCCTGGGAACCCTGTTCGGCATGTTGTTTACCGTGAGTGTGTTCGCCATTTCTGCCTTCTCCATACCTGTGATGATGGAGCGCCGAGTGGACATCATGACGGCGATCAGCACCAGCATCAGTGCCGTGTATCACAACGCCGGCGTCATGACGGTGTGGGCATTGATCATCTCAGCCTGTGTTGTCGTCGGCTTTGCCACTGCCGGCATCGGCATGCTGGTGATCATGCCGGTCCTGGGTTATGCCACCTGGCATGGCTACATCCGCACCATCAAGACCAAGCGGCCCCGCCGCTTCGAGTAAACTCTCCGGCCCCCGCCGTGGTGCGGGGGCTGTTACTTTCCCACTTTTTTGACCTGCCTGCGGGCGTGAATCACAGCTTGTTTTCCTCCTGTGATTTTTCCCAGTGAACGACCCCACTTCGGATTTTTATCCTTGCCCTGCATATTCGATGCAAGGATAAGATGATGATGAAAAAACAAATTTTAATGATGTCTGCGATAGCGCTCAGCCTGGTTTTGGCTGGCTGCGGCAGCGACAGCGATGATGTAACCCAGCCCGAACCCCCAACGCCGCCCACCGCGCCCGAGGTGATTAAGCCCGACTATGTCTTTGGTGGTCCGACCGAGCAGCTTGATGGCACCATCCAGATTGCCATCGTGAAGTCTCTGGTGCCTGTAGAGGGCGATGCTAAGGGGGAGACTGCTCATGCTAAAGCGGCGGATTCCGGCCCACAAGCAACCAAGGTGATCCCTGTCGATGGTTTGGTTGAGACTAAGATGGCTCAACAAGCGGCGGACATGGGGATGAAGATTGAGTATCTGTTACCGCCGACCGCCATCAACATGTCCGGAATCAAGATTGATACCCTGCGTCCTGATCTGTTCCCTGAGGGGCGTGGCTCGGTGCTCGACCTGCTGATGTGGGTCAGTGACAAGTACGGCATCGACGTTCAGATAGAGAAAGATGAGGCACTCAAGACCTACTTCGTCACCTCCATTGGCGGCATTGAAGGTGCGCCAGAGCGTGTTGATCAATCCCGTCTCGGTGCCACCGAAGGCCAGGGCTGGAAGTACTTGGTAGGGCCCAGCACCTGGGAAGCCAAGGTGGGCGATGGCGACTTTAATGGGGATCACCTCTATTACAAAGAGGAGGAGATGTACTTCCGCATCGATCACATGGCCCTGAAGAACCAGATGAGCATCGTACTGATGCCGGCTCAGCCGGGTGAGATGGAGGTGCGCAAGCGCAAGTACCAGAAGGAGTTGGACCGGCTGGCGGCCAACGGTGGCAAGGTGATCGTGCCTGAGATTGTCATCGACTTTAAACCCCCATACTACGACATGAACGGCGAATTGGTGCAGCCGGGTCAGCGGGCAGTGTTCAAGGACATTGAAGTGAAGCCCCATAACCTGCGCCTGGATCTCTATCAGCCCGGAACCATCACCGAGCTGGATGCCTGGCTCTCCCTGGTGGAGCAGCGCCCGGACCTTAAGATCAACTGGAGTTACTGGCCGCGCTTGAGCACCAACGCCAATGTACAGGGCTATGTGGCCACCTCCATCAGCTTCAACGGTAAGGATGATCTCGGCAACATCATCAACCAGACCTATAAGAACAACGGCGAGTGTGGTTTTGTGCACCATACAGGTGAGTGGGAAAACTACGCTGATGGTGGCCGTCAACATGGTCTGTATGAGTTCGTGATGTGCAAAGGCCGTATGGATATGCCATCAGACTGGAACCGGGATGCGTGCGTCAGTTCGGTGCCGGGCATCAAGGGGTTCCGTCCCCGCAACTATGGAGCAGGGGAGCTGTATGAGAATGATGGTCCCACCGGCTACATGAGCTTTGGTCTGCCCTTTGGCGCTAACGACCCTCACCTGACTGGTGACAACATGATCATCTATGGTCCGGAGTACATCAACTACCTGGGGGTGGCCTTCGGAGCCCTGAACACCAACAATGGTGTGCCCTCTGGCTGTGACGTGGATTCTCCCGAGATCGACATCGCCAACCTCAAGGACATCGCCCAGGCCCGGGCGCCGCTGGATGAGAGTCACTTTGGCTGGAAACTGCCGGATTGCACCACCTGCCACAATCCCTCCAACAGTCATGTGGTTGAGGCGATGGCCCCTTATGAGTGTGCCGAGTGTCACGGTAACAATGGGGCGCCCAATAACCACGGCGAGCGTTATACCTGTGGCTTCTGCCACTCCCAAACTCTCGCCAAACACGGTAACGTGTATGCCAACAAGACCGACTACTACAGCAAGGACTCTAAGTTTAAGGAGCCGGAGAGCTGTCTGACCTGCCACGTGGATGCGCAGAAGTGATCTAATCAGGCATGACAACAGATGGGGGAGTTCAGGCTCCCCCAGCATGGGGAGAAGATGATGGCCGCACCCTTAACCGGATTGGTAAACCAGCAGCTAATAGATGATTTTTCCAGTCGCCTGGCGGAGTTTGGACTGGGCAGATTCTACTACACCCTGCTACCCAACCTGTTTCAGAAAGAGAAAACTCTGATGGACTGTGACCGCTCCCTGGACTGGAAGCGGTTTTTTAATTTGAAGCGGATGAGGTACGCCGTTGCTTCCGATGAGGACATCCTCCGCTATCGGGAGGAGTATCTGCAACGCTTCGCCCATACCGACGGCAATTTTCGCCAAGGCGGTTTTAAGCCTCAATGGGAGCTGTTGCCCTGTGTCTGGCATGACGATGGCATTCCATCAAGACGCCTGGCTGGTTTTCGTAAGCTCAAGCAGCGCCACGGCTTTGAAACCCGGTTGGTGTTCTACCATGTGATGCCGGGGCGAGAGGACATCGTCGGACTGTGTATGCTGTTCTCTGATAAGCCTGCCGACGAGTTGGAGACGATGTTGGCCTCGAGTCGACAGGAGCTGGCGGAGCTGATTCAGGCCTACTCTGAGACCTTCAATGCCCTGACGTTTCGCAGCATCAATCCTCTGGCCAACTTTGGGGTATTGTCCCCCACCTGCATCCAGATCCTGGCCCAGGTTGCGGAAGGTTTTTCCAGCGAGGAGATCGGCCAGCAACTGTTTATGACCGAGCGGGGCGTCAACTACCATCTGGACAGGGCCAGGCAGATTCTGGCGGCGCGCAACCGCACCAACCTGGTGAGTAAGGCGTATCAGCAAGGGGTGTTGTAAAAAAGGGAGCCAATTGGCTCCCTTTCTTTACGATCCCTGGCGTCAGTCGAAGGCCAGCTTGGCCACTTCATCGAAGTGGCGGACGAAGTGGACGGTGAGTCCGTCGCGCACATGCTCAGGCAACTCATCGAAGTCGCCCCGGCACTCTTCAGGCAGAATTGCCTCGGTGATCCCTTGGCGCTTGGCGGCGATCAGCTTCTCGCGGATGCCGCCAACCGGCAGCACGTAGCCGTTCAAGGTGATCTCTCCGGTCATGGCCAGTTTGGGTTTAGGTGCTTTACCCAGGGCCAATGAAAGCAGGGCGGTGGAGATGGTGATGCCGGCACTGGGACCATCTTTGGGGGTGGCCCCCTCCGGCACATGCAGATGCACGAAGCGCTTGTCGAAATAGCTCTCCTCGCCACCATAGTTGCCCAGATGGCTGCTGATGAAGCTGAAGGCGATCTCGGCGGATTCCTTCATCACATCCCCCAGATGACCGGTTACCTTAAGGCCGCGACTCTGTTCATGGATGCTGTTGGCTTCCACTGGCAGGGTGGCGCCGCCCATGGAGGTCCAGGCCAGACCGGTGACTATGCCCACCCCTGTCAGGGTTTGCTCCTCACGGAATCTGGCCGGGCCCAGCAGGGTGGGAATTGCTTTCAGCCCCAGAGAGATGTTCTTGGTGGGATCGTCCAGCAGCTCCACCACAGATTTTCGCACCAGCTTGGCCAGAGATTTATCCAGGCTGCGCACTCCCGCTTCCCGGCAGTAATCGTTGATCACCTTCTTCAGGGCGGGTTCGGTGATCTTCAATTGGCTGCGCTTGATCCCCGCTCGCTCCAACTGACGAGGCCACAGGTGGTGCTTGGCGATGGCCAGCTTTTCTTCCGCCAGATAACCGGAGAGGTGAATCACGTCCATCCGGTCCAGCAATGGGGAGGGAATGGAGTCCAGGGTGTTGGCGGTGCAGATAAACAGCACCTTGGACAGATCCAGGCGCAGATCCAGGTAGTGATCCAGGAAGTTGACGTTCTGCTCCGGATCCAGGGTTTCCAGCAGGGCCGAGGCGGGGTCGCCCTGGTAGCTGGCGCCCATCTTGTCAATTTCATCCAGCATGATCACCGGGTTCATCACCTCCGCTTCCTTCAGTGCTTGAACCAGCTTGCCGGGCATGGCACCGATGTAGGTGCGTCTGTGCCCCTTAATCTCCGCTTCGTCGCGCATGCCGCCAACACTGAAGCGGTAGAAAGGACGGCTCAGGCATTCGGCAATGGAGCGACCGATGGAGGTTTTGCCTACGCCTGGTGGGCCCACCAGCAGGATGATGGAGCCGCTGATCTCTCCTTTGAAGGCGCCCAGGGCCAGGAACTCCAGAATGCGATCCTTGACGTCATCCAGTCCGTCATGGTGCTTGTTGAGCACCTTTCTGGCCTGGGCCAGATCCAGTTTGTCTGTTCCTGTGATGCCCCAGGGCATCTGGGTGATCCAGTCCAGGTAGTTGCGGGTGACACCATATTCAGGGGAGCCAGCCTCCAGCACGGAGAACTTCTGCATCTCCTCCTTGAGCTTTTTCTCTACCGCCTCTGGCAGGGTTTTGCCCTTGAGGCGTGACTGGAACTCCTCCAGATCCGCGGTCTTGTCGTCCTTGGCGACCCCGAGTTCACGCTGAATGATCTTGAGCTGCTCTCTCAGGAAGAATTCGCGCTCATGTTTGCTTATCTTGCGGTTGACCTCTTCGGCGATCTCCGAATGCAGGCGGGAGGCGTCCAGTTCCTTTTTCAGCAGCGCCAGGGTCTTCTGCATTCGCGGCAGAAGCTCAACGTTGTCGAGCACCTCCTGCAACAGGGGGGCCGGCGCAGTGGTGATGGCGGCACCGAAGTCGGTGAGGGGCGAAGGCTCATTGGGGCCGAAACGGTTGAGATAGTCTTTGAGCTCCTCGGAGAGCAGGGGGTTGATGGGGAGCATCTCTTTGATGGCGCTGATCAGCGCCATGGCATAGGCCTTGATCTCCTTGGTTTCACCCACGGGCTCACCCGGGTAACTGACGTTGGCCAGGTAGGGGTGCTCCTTGCGGACCCAGCTTTCTATCTGCACCCGCTCTATCCCTTCGGCAATAAACTGGATGTCGCCGTCGTCGCTCTCTTTGACCTGATGCACGCGCACCATGCAGCCAGTCTTGGGCAACACTTCCGGGTTGAAGGCCTGGTCACGGTCAAACTCTTCGCTGTAGAACAGCGCCAGCATCTGGTGGTCGGTCTGGCTCACCTGCTTGAGGGTCTCGCTCCAGTCGCCCTGCTTGATCAGTACCGGCATTACCTGGGCCGGAAAGAAGGGGCGATTCTGGATGGGCATAATCAACAGCTGCTTGGGACGCTGCTCGTCCGGGACGATCAGCTCTGTGGTGCTGTGTTCTTCTTCGTTAATGAGATCAATCTCTTCGTGCTGCATAAACCCTTTCCAGCCAGAAATACTCTATCCACTGAAGATGGGGGTGGAATCGGAAAATGCAACCAGAGAAGGGCAAAATCTCTTTATCTTTGGCGATTGGGCCCTTGCAGGAAAGGGGCAAACAGGATCTCCCGAACCCAGCGGTGGCCGGCATCCACTTTTGCCCGCTGGTGCCAGTGGGCGGTGATGGTGATGGCATCCATCTTCAGGGGGCAAGGGCGGGTGGCCAGACCCAGGGCCTCCGATGCTCTTTGTGCCAGGGATTCTGGTAACAGGGCAATGAGGTCGCTGCCCGGGAGCAGGGGAAGCTGCATCTGCAACGAGCCTGTGGTCGCCGCCACCCGGCACTCTTGCAGTAGTTCGGTTACGGCCGGCTGGCTGAGATTCAGTTGTTGGTGGAGCACCAGGGGATGCTGAAGCAGTACGTCAGGGGGCCAGCGGGTCAGGGCGGGGTGTGCTGAGTCCAGCACACAGACCACGGCGTCGCTCTGCAGTCGCTTCTGCACGAACCTGGGCTTGGCGCCAAGGCCGGCACCAATGATCAGGTCCAGCTCTCCGTTGTCCAGGGCTTGATTGCTGTGGCTGTCCAGCAGAGAGAGCTCCAACGTGATGGCCGGGTGTTGAGCCCTGAGCGCTCTGATGCCCTGCGCAAGGGGGCCCTCCACCATAAAATCGTGGGTGGCGATACGATATCGGTGTATCAGTTTTCGCGGGTCGCCCTCCGGCGGAGAGAGCAGGGTGTTGAGCTGCTCCAGCAACAACTCCAACGGCTGTTGCAGTGCCAGGGCCCTTGGGGTGGGTTCCAGGCCGGCACCGGAGCGGACAAAGAGTGGGTCGTCGAGGCTTTGGCGCAGTCTGGCTAGAGTGTGACTCATTGCCGACTGACTCAGTTGCATTCTCTGGGCTGCGCGACTGACGCTGCGTTCCTGCAGCAGGACCTTCAGGGCTTTGAGCAGGTTGAGATCGATACTATTAATATCCTGCATGATGACTATTGTTGTCGTCCTATTTTGTTCATGATTATGGCCTACTACTCTGTCCGCTTCTACTTTTCTGCGGGAGTCCGTATATGGTGTGGGTAAAGAGTCTTCTTACTCTGTTTTTTCTGTTGGCCGGTTCCATAAAACTGACCGGTTGGCTCAGGCCGGTGTTTTCGGTGCAACTGGATTATTTTCGAAGCTATGGGCTTGGCCGTCGGTTTATGGCGCTGGTGGGCCTGGCGGAGATGCTGGGGGCAGCACTTTTGTGGCTGACCCCGGGGCTGGGCGCACTGCTGCTGGCCTCAATCTCCCTGGGAGCTATCGCCTGCCATTTGAGGTTTGATACCTGGAAAGAGGGGGTTCCTGCCATGGTCACCCTGACTCTGTCGTTGCTGCTCTGTTACCACACCCTGCCTCTCTGACTCGCTTAAGGGCGGAATAGTTGCTCTTCTGTTTCGCTTGACTGGCTTGACTAAACTTAGGAGGAGTCGGCTGATTGTCTGTTTTTGACAAAAACTGAGTTAGGCAAAAGCCACTGTTTCAAAGTGAGTTTGACGGATAGCCTTTGTCTACTCACGGGTCTGGATTGGTGATGGGCAACACTTTTACCCCTTGTGTTGCCTGCTTAGCTGTGATGGTCATCTTTTCGTCGGTCAAAGAGGTGATTACCCTAAAATCTTTGGGGGTTTAGCGAAAATCTTTGTTCTCTGAGCCCCCGGGATTCCTGAATCCAAGTCATGAAGGTCAGATTGGTCTTACCTCTTGCAGTCTTTATGACTGAGATCACGGATGTACTCAGGTTTTCTTCAAACCGGGCTGGGGGGTTGATAGCCTGATCGATCAGGAATGGGGTTCAGCTGACCCTTTCCGGACAATTACCTCTGAAGTAGTAGGCCGGTGCGGCTGACGCCGGCCAGAGAAGAGCAAAAAATGATAAAGATCTCCATAAACAATCAAGAAGTTGAAGTTGAGGAGTCCGCCAATTTGCTGGAGGCCTGTCGGGCCGCTGGCTTTGAGGTGCCCTCCCTGTGCGGTGGCCCCAACGGTGAGGGCCAGGAGGCGTGTGGTCTCTGCGCAGTCGAAATCGACGGCGAAGTGACCCTGAGCTGCCGCTATCCGGTCACCAAGGAGATCCAGGTTCAGACCCAGAGCGAGGCGCTTACCGAGACCCGCCGGGCTGCCCTCAAAAGGATTCTGTCTGACCATACCGCCGACTGTGAGGCACCCTGTAAGGTGGCCTGTCCCGCCGATGTGGACATCCAGGGCTATCTCTACGACATCGCCCAGGGTGATCACACCAAGGCGGTCAACACCATTAAAGACACCCTGCCGATGCCGCTCTCCATCGGCCGGGTCTGTCCTGCATTTTGTGAAACTGCCTGTCGTCGCACCTTGGTGGATGAGCCTCTGGCGATCCGTCAGCTCAAGCGTCATGCCGCCGATCTGGACCTGAATGACCAGCAGCATCTGGCGCCCATCGCCCCCAAGAAGGGCAAGAAGGTGGCCATCATCGGTGGTGGCCCGGCAGGTCTGTCCGCAGGTTACTTCCTCAGTCACAACGGCTATGACGCCGTGGTCTTCGAAGCCATGCCCAAAGCGGGCGGCTGGCTGCGCTACGGCATTCCTGAATATCGCCTGCCCAAGGCGACCCTGGATAAAGAGATTGAATTGATGTGCCGTGCAGGCATGGAGATTCGCCTCAACCAGGCCATGGGCCGCGACTTTACCCTGGATCAGCTGAGCCAGGAGTATGATGCGGTCTGTCTGGCCATCGGCGCCCAGAAAGCGGTTGCCATGGATTACACCGGCTCCGATCAGAAGGGCTGCATGCTGGGTGTGGACTACCTGAAGGAGTTCACCCTGGGCAAAGAGGTGTCTGTGGGCAAGAAGGTCGCGGTGATCGGCGGCGGTAACACTGCCATCGACTGTGCCCGTACCGCCCTGCGTCAAGGGGCCGAGGTCAGCATCATCTACCGTCGCACCAAGGCGGACATGCCTGCGGAAGATTACGAAATTCACGAAGCCGAGGTGGAAGGGATCAACTTTGAGTTCCTCTCCCTGCCGGTAGAGAACCTGGCCGATGAAAATGGCCGCGTCTGCAAGGTGAAGGTGGAAACCCTGAAACTGGGTGAGCCGGATGCCTCTGGTCGTCGTCGCCCCGAGTCCACCGGTGAGTTCCGCTGGATGGAGTTTGACACCGTGATTGCGGCGGTGTCCCAGAAGCCGGATGCCGAGTTGCTGGCGTCCGAAGCCAGTCAGCTTAAAGGGGAGGCGCTGCCGCTGACCCGCTGGACCACCGCCGATGCGGATCCCACCACTATGCACACCGGCATGGCCAACCTGTTTGCCATCGGCGATTTCCGTCTCGGTCCGGCGACCGCGGTCGAAGCGATTGGCGACGGTAAGAAGGCCGCGGTGGCCATCGATGCCTTCCTGCAGCAGGGGCTTGTGGTTCCGCCTAAGGCCCAGTTCAACGCCCGCAAGGCCAAGAGCCTGAAAGAGGTGGAAGCCCGCTTCCTGGACCACTGGCCGAAAGAGGGCCGTCTGGCCATGCCAGAAATTCCGCCCATGGAGCGTCGTGACAGCTTCGACGAGGTGGAGCTCGGCTTCGACGTGGACAAGGCGATTGCCGAGGCCGCCCGTTGCCTGGAGTGTGGTTGTCAGGTCAACACCAACTGTGGTCTGCGCGATTACGCCACCGAATATCGCATCAGTGACGATGATCTGGATTATTCCAAGGCTCAGCAGAAGCGCATCGACTCCAGTGCGCCCTTCATCAATTTCGACCCCAACCGCTGCATCAGTTGTGGTCAGTGTGTGGTGGCCTGTAACGAGCGCGGTGTCCACGGTGTGCTGGGCTTCGACAGGGAAGCACCTCATCAGCGTGTCTGCTTCGACAACGGTGAGTTGATGGCCAACTCCAACTGCAGTCAATGTGGTGCCTGTGTTCAGGCCTGTCCCGTAGGCGCGCTGACTGACGCCAGAGATCGCAGCCAGGGCCGTACCAAAGAGCTGAAGGCCGTCGACACCATCTGCACCTACTGTGGTGTGGGTTGTGGCGTGCGTCTGCACGTGGACGAGCAGGAGAATAAGATCGTTAAGGTCACCGGCGTGGAAGGCTCTCCGGTGAACGAGGGGATGCTCTGTGTGAAGGGCCGCTTCGGCTTCGACTTCATCGGCTCTCAGGAGCGACTGACTCAGCCACTGATCCGCAAAGACGGTGAGCTGGTGCCTACCACCTGGAGCAACGCCATCGGCTTTATTGCGGCCAAGATTGAGAACATCATCAAGGCCAAGGGTGGTGATGCCATGGCCGGTTTTGCGTCTGCCAAGGCCACCAATGAAGATAACTTCCTGTTCCAGAAGCTGTTCCGCAGTGTTATTGGTACCAACAACATCGACCACTGTGCCCGCCTGTGTCACTCCACCACGGTGAGTGGCTTGCGAGCGGCGGTGGGCAGTGGTGCCATGACCAATGACATCCCCTCGATCAAGAAGTCTGATCTGATCTTTGTCATCGGTTCCGACACCACTGCGGCCCACCCGGTGATCGCCTCCCACATCAAGCAGGCGGTGCGTCACCACGGTGCCAGACTCATGGTGGCGGATCCCAAACGCATCGGGCTGGCGGACAGTGCTCAACTGTATGCCTGTCATCGCCCAGGCACCGACGTGATGCTGCTCAACGGCATCGCCCGAGAGATTCTGGTCAACGGCTGGCAGGATGACGGCTATGTTGCCCGTCGTACCGAAGGCTTTGAGGCCTTTAAGGCCGAAGTGATGAAGCCGGACTACGAACCGGAGCGCGTCGCCGCGGTCACCGGGGTGCCTGCCGATCAGGTTCGGGAGATGGCTCGCCTTATCGGCACCGCCGAGAAGACCGCGGTCTACTACGCCATGGGCATTACCCAGCACACCACAGGCCATGACAACGTTCGTGCCATCGCCAACCTGCAGCTGCTGTGCGGCAACATCGGTGTGGAAGGGGCGGGCATCAACCCGCTGCGTGGCCAGTCCAATGTACAGGGCGCCTGTGACATGGGGGCTCTGCCCAACTATCTGCCGGGTTACCAGAACCCGGAAGATCCGCTGATTCGCGAGAAGTTCGAAGCGCTGTGGCACACCGACCTGTCCGGCACCAGTGGCCTGACCGTCACCGAGGTGATGGACGCCATCCTGGATGATCGTGTGGACGGCCTCTACGTGATGGGGGAAAACCCGGTCCTGTCTGATCCGGACCAGAAGCATGTGATCAAGGCCCTCGAGGCGCTGGATCTGCTGGTGGTGCAGGACATCTTTATGACCGAGACCGCCCGCATGGCCGACGTGGTCCTGCCCGCCTTCGCCTTTGCGGAGAAGACCGGCCACTTCACCAACACCGAGCGTCGCGTCCAGCGCCTGAACCCAGCGGTGAAGGCACCGGGAGAGGCGCGTAATGACTGGCAGATCCTGCAGCTGCTGGCTCAGGCCCTGGGCGCCAACTGGCGCTACAAGGATGAGCGTGCCATCTGCAATGAGATCAATCTGGCGGTGCCTCAGTACGCCGGCATCCGCTGGGATCGGGTCGGCATAGCTGGCATGCAGTGGCCTTGTGTGGATGACAGGTGTGACGGCATGCCGGTGATGCACGTGGACACCTTTGCCATCGGTGAGCGCGCCTTTATGGAACCCATCCCCTTCAAGTACGCCGCCGAGCTGCCGGATGAGGAATACCCTCTGGTGCTGACCACAGGCCGATTGCTGGAGCAGTTCCATACCGGGACCATGACCCGTAAGACCCAGGGTTTGAATGATCTGGCCGGTCCTACGGCGATGATCTCGGTGCCGGATGCTGAGCGCCTGGGCATCGGCAATGGTGATCCCATCCGACTGACCACCCGCCGTGGTGAGATTGAGCTCAATGCCTTTGTCACCAAGCGGATTCAGCCAGGGGTGGTATTTACCGCCTTCCACTTCGAGGAGGCGCCGGCCAACAGGCTGACCAACCCAGCCCTGGATCCCCATGCTAAGATCCCTGAGTTCAAGGTGTGTGCAGTACGCCTGGAGAAGCGGGAAGCGGCAGAAGTGGTCGCCTAAGCGACCTGGTTGATGTATAAAAGCCCGCAGAGTGCGGGCTTTTTTGTAAGATTAAGGGCAGTATTGCATCTGGTACAGAGTAAGGAGATGGGGTGAAGGGCTGGATTCAGAGTTTTATCATGTCGGCGTCTTTGGTGGCTTTTCAGGCCCATACTGTGAGCTACCCGTTGCCCGCAGAAGGGGAGCGCCTGGTGGGCTTTCCACAGGGGCATACGGTCGCCCCAGGCGAGCACCTGGCCCCCATAGCGGAGAAGTATGGGGTTGGGCTTATCGCTCTGATGGAGCTCAACCCTGGTGTAGACCCCTTCCTTCCGACCCCGGGGACCAAGCTCAAATTGCCCACCTACATGCTGTTGCCTGATGTCCCCCGCAAGGGGGTGGTGATCAACCTGGCTGAGCTGAGACTGTATCACTTTCAGGGTGAACAGGTTCACGTCTACCCCATCGGCATAGGTCGCATCGGTCACGATACTCCTCTGGGGGCCACCAAGGTGACACAGAAGACGCCCGATCCTACCTGGACACCCACGGCTTCTACCCGTGCAGAGTATCTGGCTCGGGGGATCGAACTGCCTCAGGTGGTGCCGGCGGGCCCCAACAACCCTCTTGGCAAGTTTGCCCTGCGCCTCGGCTTCGATAAGGGCCAGTATCTGATACACGGTACCAACAAGGATTTTGGTATCGGCCTGCGCGTGAGCGCCGGCTGCATCCGCTTATGGCCGTCGGATATCGAGGAGCTGTTTGCCCAGGTAAAGTGGGGAGAGCAGGTGAGGGTGATCAATCAGCCCATCAAGGTGGCCACTGGGCCTCAGGGAGAGGTGATGCTGGAAGTTCATTCGCCCCTGACCTCGAAAGATGGCCAGAAGCAGCCGTTAAAATTCTCGCTGGAGCAGTTGAGGGCAGTGGAGCAAAATCACGTCAGTGCGGAGTGGGTGACTCAGGCATTGGCTGAGCAGAGTGGGGTGCCGAAAGTGGTGGGCTGGCCTTAGCCAGCCCACCGCCAGTCTTACTTACGGTATGACTCGGCGATGTTGTCAATGCGCTGGTTGGCGCGCATCGCTTCGGCGGCGGCGTCGTCGGCTGCACGCTGAGCATTGGCTGCGGCCTGCTTGGTAGCATTGATTTCACGATCCTGACGAGCCTGATCGCTGGTCATGCTTTCTACCTTGTTAGACAGAGCGCTAACTTGAGCTTCCAGTTCGGCGTTGTTGGCACAACCAGTCAGCATCAGTGCAGAAGCGGCTGCGGCCGCCATCAAAAATTTGGACTTCATATCCTCTCCTTTCCTTCATCAACACGGCACCGAATCGAATGTGCCGAGACTAGTTTGGCACAAATTTGTGCGATTGCATCCGGTTACAATAAAAAAATTTCCTGAAATCGCAATAAGTTTTAATAAATTGTCGTGAAAATCACCCATGATGACAGATAGGTGACCAAACAGGATTGGATCACCCTTGTTTGTCGGAGGCCCGGACTGCAAATGGAACTGATACTGCTGCGTCATGCCAAATCCAGCTGGGAGGAGCCCTATCAGAGTGACTGGCATCGGGGCTTGAACCCAAGGGGGGTGAAAACCCTGCCAAAGGTTGTGGCTCAATTGCAGGCTTGGTTGCCTGGGGTGGACCGGATCCTGACCAGTGATGCCTGCCGGGCGCAACTGACCGCAGAGGCGGTGGCCCAGGCCTTTCCTCAGGCCCGACTCGAGACTCTGCCGGAACTCTATGGGGCGGACAGTGGCGCGTTTAAGGTCTTGCTAGAGCGCTATTGGTGTGAGGGAGAAGTTCAGGTGTGGGTGGGCCACAATCCGACCTTGGAACTGATGGTCCGGGATTGGCTGGGGGGCTGTATCCATAAGTTTCCGACCGCAGCCATGGCCAGGGTCAGGCTGGGTAGTGATGGTGCCATTGTCGGGCCCATTAGACTTTGGACCCCAAAGGGAGGCGAGTATCAGTTGGTCTGAACATCCTACTGGACGGTGCAGGTGGTCAGGCGGCTCGCTTCTGCTTCTTGATGGCACAGGCACAGAGACCACCACTTAAGGCGGGGCAACGCTTGCAGGGGGACTTCTTGTAGGGACGACGGGCAAAGGCCATGGGTTCCTGCTTGATGGGCCTCAGGCTGATCACCTGAGCCTGGGGCGGAGTCAGCTTCAGGGCATCGGCCACCCACTGATCCGTCATCGCCTTCAGCTGTTTCTTGTCGAGTGTCACCAGTTCTCCCCGCTGCTTCTTCGCGGCTTTTTTTGCCTCTTTCAGAGAGCGTTTAAGGGATTTCTTGAGGGCCTTGGTTTGGCGCTTGAGCTGCTTTTTGGTGTGCTTGTCCATCTGAAACTCCTCAATGGTGAGTCACAGAGTTTAAATGATAACAATTCGCAGTCAATAGTGTGGTAGCAGTTTGTGAAGGGGGTGGGGTAATCCCCCTTTTTGAGAGATCAGATGGTTTCGTCGGCGACCAGGGGAACCAGATGTAAACAGCCATTGAGCACGCCGCTTTCACTGAGCTGAATATTGGCAAACTCCTGCAGGCTTTGAGCGTTGCCCTCCAGGGCGATGGACTCCATGCGGAAGTGTTCATCCAGGCAGACCAACATGGTGGAGCGGACGATATGACTGTATTGATGCAGGTTTTCCATCAGGCGGGTGGCCAGTGTACGTTTGCGGGTGTCAAACACATAGCTCAGGGTGGCGATGCAGGGAGTGAAGGGATCGGTGTCCAGCAGTTTGTCTTTACGCTTCTCTCTGATCATATCCCGGAACAGCTCACTGCGATTGCGATAGCCTCCGTCCTCGGCCAGCTGATCCAGCTCGCCCAGCAACTCGCTGTCCAGTGATACGGTAATACGTTCAGTTCCCATAGCTCATCTCCCCACTTAACAGGAACATACTAATTTTTTATTGTTCATAATAACTTGATTTCGATCAGAGATGAATCGGGGAGGGGCGATCCTGAAAGTCGTCCCTTGGAGGTACGTCACTAATTTCGACCTGCGGTAAACTCCTGATGTCGAGCCAGAGAGTCGTCGACTCGGATCAGCGTCTCCGTTTCCCCATTAGGCTTTCGGTAGTTGTAATGATTGGCGTCAATGGCCAGCACGGTGTCACAGCGGGCTGGAATGTACGCTTCTCCCAACCAGACCCCACTGTCGAGCTTGTAGGTATCGATGCGGGTTTCACTGATGCAGGTCTGATCACCCTTTTGAACCCAGGTGGCATCACCTTCGAATCCCATCCCCATCTTGGTGTACTGTCCTTGGGTGAGCAAGGTGCCATCGGCCTGGAAGGTCATGTACTGAAAACAGCTCTGACCTTCATCGGTGGACTGGCACCAGGTCCCCACAGGGGAGCTGGAAAGGGGTTGGGCCAACACGGGTAGGGTGGTGAGTAGAAACGCAGATGTCAAAATCCGTCTCATGTTCTTATCTCCTACGACTCTTCTTTCTGGAGTCGTACTTCAGGTTAGGGCTTACAACAGGTGGTATAAAGGGTTATCTGCTCAAAGGGAGGGTTTGAGCCGGGTAACACAGAAAAGCAGATGAGCCGAGAATGTCGGCCTTTGAAGATGACGTGGTGCGGATATAGAGCTGTCATAGCATCCTTCTATGATATCAGGGCAGAGCCTTTGATTGAGCAGCGCTTCGCGAAGCGGTGATTTGCAGGCCAAACTCCTTTTGTGCCCGAACTCCCCATTACTCCGACCAGCGAAAATAACTGGTCGGGATATTACTCTTTTGTGATTGGGCCTTCAAATCTATATGAGAACTTAATTCAATGAATTGAGAGGAAAATCCAGTTTTCAGATCAAAGGCACGCGAATAAGAGAAGCCAATCTAAATTGTGTGATCTTCCAGGTGGAATCAAGCCATAAAAGAGGGCCGGTTGCCGCCGGAGGATTGCATCTTGTCCACCAAAGAGAGGACCCTGTCATGAACTTTTGGGGCTTCCAGCAGGCCAAACAGAGTGCCACTGACCACGACACTGCGTCCTGTGTGGGTGTGGACCCGATAACTGAAGCAGATCTTATCCAGCAGGGTGCGGTGCCTGGAGCGGGTGAGGTCGATCTCCTCCACAGAGAGACTGATGCGTCCACGCTCCGGGCTGTCACCCAGCTCACCCATCATGCCTGACAGGTTCTGCGGGTTTACTTCGACCACATGATTGCCCTTGTCGCGGACCTGAAAGAAGATACTGATGACACCTGCGACAAAGAGACCGCCTGCCATATGGCCAGTGAGGCTGAGTGAGACCAGGGTGGCGAAAATGAAGACCAGGGTAACGACCAGACCATGGCCGCGTAAGAATCCGTCTCTTGAGGGGGAGAATCGCTCGATCATGGGCGTCTCCCGTTAATAGTTGTAGTAAGCCTGTCCATAAGCGCCTCGTTACTGCCTGTGAGGATATAGTTCCATCCTATGCCTGCTACAGGCGTGAAACAACGATTCAGGTGCTCCCGTGTGCGGTTGTGTGATCTTTAGATTCAATTCGCTGAAAAGGGGATCTTAGCCGTAATTACTAATGAAAAAATGAGACATCGAAGCAGAAGGTAAGTGCTTGTTGCCAATGTTAATTATGTGTTTTTCAATGTTTCCCTTTTGGGTGCCAAGATGGGGCTGGAGCCGACGAGTTTAACAGATAGGTCCTAATTCGTTTTCGCTCGGTTGGTGAAAGGTTAACCAGAAGTTGCTGCTGTTGTCGCCTACGCTCCTGTGGGCCCAGGCTGGGGTCATTTTGCAATTGTTGCCATTGGCTGGCCAGTGAACTCGCCTGCTGCTGCCATTGTTGTTGTCGCTGTAGGGTGGTGTGAAGTCGTGAGCCCGCCTCCTCACCAAATTGGCCAACCAGTTCCGCCCTTTGCTGGTCGCTGCTTGACCCCATTAACTGCCGGGCTGCTCGCAGAGCCAGGGTGGGCTGATAGGCCAGGGCAATGTCAGGGGGCAGAGAGGTCAGATTCTCCTGAATCAGCCGGGCGCGATCTTGTGGACTGAGTTGGGTGTCCAGACGGATTCGCAGTCGCTCCATCGCGGCTTTGTCAGCTTCGTTGCGTTGACTGAACAGTGAGAAAACTTCCTCTTCGCTGAAAATGCTGTGTTGCAGCCGCTCCTGTTCATCAAGCCTGCTGGCCAGGGTTTCAGGATCGAAGGTGAGGGGATCCGTTGAATTCTTTATTTCAGCCAGTGCCCGTTTGTATTGACGAAACTTGTCCATCAGCGCTGAGGTGCTCTGTGACGCACCCTGCTGCTCCTGATGCAGTTGGTTTTCAAGTTGGCTCAGTGAGGCTGAAGCGACGGGAGAAAGGGGGGCCTCTCCAGTGGTTGGAATCAGCAGCAGCACCATGAGGGCTGCCGCCGGCAACAGGAACCATCTCATCACTACAGGCCCAGTTGCTTCAGCCGCCGTGCGTGCTCCAGATAGATCTGTTTGGGATCGGTTTCCCAGAAGTGGCTCAGGCCAAAGCTGTGATTGATCTCATCCAGATGATTCATGCGGTAGCTGTCATTGATTACCCGGCCCAGACGAGAGCTGCAAGAGGAAACCAGGCCATCATTGGCTTCCGGAATGATTAATGAGGTGATGGCCAGGAAGGGATCTGTGATGTCAAAAGGGTTGGTATAGGCACGACTGCCGCTCCATGAGAAGTAGTAGACGCCGTTGTCCTCAAGCATTTTGCCTTCACCACAATACTGGTCTGGAACCCCTTCGGGGTAGAGAGCGTTGAACTCAAGGGTGCCTTGGGTACTGAGAGATTCCGCCGCCGCCAGTGAGTCGGTTGGCCTATTACTGCTGCCGGACAGCAGCTCAATCAGGTTGGCCAGGGCATTGGCGGCGGTGATGGCGACCTCCCGCGAGACACTGCCGTCGGGCAAGGTGCCCAGAACGGCGTCAGCCACAGGAGACCCCCAATTGACCCCGCCTACTGTGGTGACCGAGGCCACCAGGTGGGGGGCAACCGAGGCCACATAACGCACCGTCGGGCCGCCGTGGCTGTGGCCTATCAGGTTGACCTTCTTGGCGCCGGTCAGTGCCAGGATCTGCTCGACCTCCATCAGCAGCTGTTCGCCTCGTATCTCTGTGGCATTGGCGGCGGACACCGCCGTCAGGAATACCGTGCTGCCCTCCCGGGAGAGGGCTTCAGGCACGCCGTAGAAGTAATCGACACCCAACAGGGAATCGAAGCCGAAAATGCCGTGAACCATCATGATGGGGTAGCGGGTGCCTGTGTCCTCCTGGGCTGTGCTGGGCAGGCCAAAACAGAGGGTCAGGATAAGAACAATCCATTGTCCATATTTCATTTTCTCAGTCCTTGAGAGTTAAACCTTGTTCATTTTTTAACAGGTGGGATGAGTGTGATCAACTGAGAATGTCATTTCATTAGTGACTTTCACTGCTATTCTGGGCGATCTCGCACATTCTGCTGAGGTAGATTGCCAAGGCGGTGTCATGGGTCAGGTCGGATGGGGTTAGCGGCATCGTCAGCGAAAGGCACTGCTCGCGGGGCTAGATGTACTCAGGGAAATGGCGGACTCCGACAGCCACCCACAAAAAAAGTAAGTTGAATCTACTGTCCGACAAAAGTGAATCTTAAGTGCGTTGGTAGCCAGGCTTAAGTTGGTGGTGGAGGCGGTGGCCAGGGGCCGCGTTCGGTTAACGCCTGATTAACAACGGTTGGGGCTCAGCAACAGAAATTGGTGAAAAAGTGCCGGATATCTCACTGTCACCATTGAATGTTGTTTTAATGACCTCATTTTTCAGAATATTTCCTTGAAGTGAAAATGAAACTGATTATCATTCGCCTCGAATTATTTGCAGAGGTTTACAAAGATGCAGTTTCGTTACTCCCTGTTGGCCCTGGCGTGCACCGCGGCCATGATGCCCCAGGTGGCCTTGTCCGCCGAAGAGAATGCGGATGCCCTGCCAGAGCGAATTACCGTCTACGGTCGACAGAACCAGGTGGTGATGAACTCCGGCCTGGCCACCAAGTCCGATATGTCCCTGATGGAAACCCCGGCGGCGGTGGTGGTGATCGATAAGGATCTGATTCAGGCACAGGGAGCCGACAACCTGCAGGACCTGGTGCGCAACATCAGCGGCCTGACCCAGGCGGGCAATAACTACGGCATCGGTGACAATCTGGTGATCCGTGGTCTGGGGGCCAACTACACCTACGATGGTATGTACGGCGGTGCCGGTCTGGGCAATACCTTCAATCCCACCCGTTCCATGACCAACGTGGAATCCATCGAGGTGCTCAAGGGGCCTGCCACTGGCCTCTATGGTATGGGCAGCGCCGGCGGTGTGATCAACCTGATTGAGAAAAAGCCTCAGTTCGAATCCAGCCACGAATTCACCGGCGAAGTCGGCCAGTGGGACACCTATTCCCTGGCCCTGGACAGCACTGCCGCCTTGAGCGACAACACCGCCTATCGCCTGGTGGCTAAGAGCGCACGCAGCGACGGCTACCGTGGTGTGGGCACCGATCGCGATGAAGTGTATGCCTCACTCAAAGGCTTGCTGAGCGACGATCAGGACCTGCTGTTCTCCGTGGCCTACATCAAGGATGCCATCGCGGTGGATTCCATCGGCCACCCGATCCGCATCTACAACGCCGAGTCCACCGGCGGCAAGCTGGCGGACGAGGTGACCTGGGAAGATCTCATCAACGATCCCAACGGCGCAGGGTTGCAACTGACCGACGAACAGCGTCAGCAACTGGCGGATTCCCTGGCTTCAGGTGATGGCCTGGAACCTGTCGATCTGGGGGATTCCAATCTCATCTCCCCCATGGCCAGGGACAATGAGGGTGAGGAGCTCAGATTTAAGCTGACCCACAACATCCACTTCACCCCTGAGTTGTTCCTTAACCAGCAGCTGCAGTATCGCAACTACGACAGTGGCTTTGCCCGCCAGACCGGTGCCTACAACTACGTCTACTGGAATCGAAGTGGCAAGATAAATGCCGAGCCCCGCGCGCCTCTGGTGGAAGACGGTGTGCTCTACCCCTATGCGGCCCGCCGTCAGGAGTATCGCAAGGTGGAGGCGGATGAGTCCTCCTGGCAGTATTTCGCCGATCTGCGTTATGACTTCAGCCTGGGCGGCATCGACAACGAGCTGCTGGTCAACGCCAACTACGAAGACCGGGATATTCGCTTCAAGCAGTACTCCATCTACGACGCCGACAAGGTGATCAAAAACTCCGATGGGGAGGTCACCTATCAGGGCAAGCTGCCCTACATCTACGATTTGCGTAACCCCAACTGGGGCGATGGCAGTTTCGAAGACTACGACCCCCTGATGACCAATAACTACAACAAGACCGTCAGTGCCTGGGGCGTGGGCATTCAGCATGTGGCTTACCTGGACTGGGGCCTGACTACCCGCATCGGCGTGGCCTTCAACGAGATTGAGCAGAGCTATGAGCATTTCGGTGTGGACCCGCGTTACAGTGCCAGCCGTGCGGCAGCTACTCCTGCGCAGGACACCAAGGACAACGGTGTCACCTACAACCTGGGTGTGACCTATATGCCGAGCGACAACCTGTCGCTGTTCATCAACCACTCCAAGGGACGCACCGCTTACAGTATCCTGGGCAGCATTGCTGGTGATGGTAAAGATCATAAGGATTCAGAGTCCATCAGCAACGACTTCGGCATCCGCTATAAAGGGTTCGACGATCAACTGCTGGCGTCCCTGGTGGTGTTCGAAAGCTCTCGAACCAATTTGAGATACGGCAACCCCATCCTTCGTGAGGATCCCACTGCCGATGTTCCCGAGTACCTGTATGATGGCGAGGAGGAGACCAAGGGGGTGGAACTGGACATGAACGCCCACCTGAATGAGCAGTGGAAACTGAACATCAACGCCATGTATCAGGATGCCCGCGATAAGAAGGATCCTGCTCGTAACTATGATGTGGCTCAGAAAGGGGTGCCAAAGGTGACCGCCAGTGCCTGGGTGACCTACGACGCTTTGTGGTTCAACCTGAATCAGCCTCTGAGCATGAGCCTGGGTGCCGCCTATGTGGATGAGCGCAGCACCCACTCCAGCGCATTCGGTATCCCCGACGGCCATGTGCCCGCCTACACCAAGGTGGATGCGGCCATCGCCTATGATGCCGGCGACTGGAAGCTGCAGGCGAACCTGGACAACCTGTTTGACGAAACCTACTACGAGAAGGCGATGTTCCTCGGCGGTATGCCCGGCGAAGAGCGCAACTTCAGCCTGAGTCTGACTTACCGTCTCTAAGCAGGGAACTGAATTAGAAGGGGAGCCATTGGGCTCCCCTTTGTTATTTCAGCCTGGCGGTTCTGTTTTGGCTGTTGGTTGTGGCGATCACCGAGTCCAGTTGCGTCTCCAGCTCCGGGTAGTAGGGGTTCCAGCTGAGCCTGGCCACCATCTGTCCCGGCTCCTTGGTGCCCCAGGCGCCGTACCAAGGCTGCGGGTTTTGGGGGCAGGCCGCTTCCAGCTGTTCGCTTTGACCATTGTCACAGATGCGATATTGCCCCTGCCGGCCATAGTAGTGGTTGTCGGGCCGAAACAGAACACTCATGTGGGCGATGCTGGCGATCCGCTGCTTGGGCAGGCGCCCAGGCAAGGCGGTGATTCTGGGCATCGGTGCCTCCAGCTCGCCATACCACACCAACTGGCTGCCGGGGTGGTCGAAGTGGTTCTGAAACAGTGACAGCACCCCCTGGGCGTCAATCACGCTGTCGGCGGCGCTGATGGTGACCAGTGCAGGACGGTCGAACCCCTTACCGGCCAGGGCGTCACGCACCTGCACCGAACTTTGGTAGTAGAGGGCGGCGCCGTGCATGGTCAGTGACTCGTAGCGGTAGTAGTTGGTTTCCGGATCCAGGTTGGCCCAGGTCACCAGCCAGTCCAGATAGGGGGAGAGGGCGGTGGTTTTAAACCTGGGTTCAAACCCCGGGGAGAACAGCAGCAGGCCCTCGACCCTGGGATTGTCTATGGCTTCAGTGGTCACCAGGTTGGCGCCGGTGGAGAAGCCCCCCAACCACAACTCATCCACTTGGTCGCTCAGCAGTTTGGTGTGGTGTGCTACGGCTTTGTTCCAGCTCTCCAGGCTGGCCAGCTGCAGATCCGCCGGACGACTTCCGTGGCCCGGCAGCAACAGGGTGCGCACCAAAAAGCCCCGGTTCGCCAGACTCTGAGCGATGTCCTCGAAGTAAGCGGGCGAGTCGCTCAGGCCGTGCACCAGCAATATTCCTCGTCTGGTGTCCCCCTGAGGGAGCATTTCGAACGGCGTGTTGGCCTCTATCTCAGCCAGGGTGTCCCTGGAGACAAAGGCGCGGTTGTCCATCAGCCACTGCCGGGTCTCCTCCCGATAGGCCTCGAAGCTGGCTTGCTCGAAACCGGGCAGGGAGGAAGAGGCTTGGTAACTCTGACCCCGAGGCGTCTGAATGCAGGCCAGCAGCAACAGGGCGACGGCAATGGGCAACAGCAGTCTGAGCAAGGCATGAACTCCATATCGGCAATATCCCTCTATCCTACGCAAACCTCCCTCACCGGCGCCAGTCGATAAAGTAACCAGTGTTTTCAGTGATCTCACCAGAATGATTCCAGGCCTTTTGGGATTGCGAGCAAATAATCACACGATTTTAAATATCGTCATAACTTTTGATTTCGATCATGGGGAGCCAGTATTACGATCATAAAATACTTCACACTTTTCTGGGGTGGGTTGGATTGTATGAGGTTTTGCCACGCGATATCAGTGGGTTTTGCTGTCTTCTTTATGACGGCGCAGGCAGAGGTTCGGTTGCGAAACTGCGGTGAAACTTTGGAACTGGCTATGCCGGCTCAGCGGATCATCGCCATGAATCAGCACGCCAGCGAGGCCCTGCTGACCCTGGGGCTGGCGCCCCAGATGATAGGCACTGCCTATCAGGATGATGAGATACGCCCCGACCTCAAAGCCGACTATGACGCCCTCCCTCGGCTGAGTCGTGAGTATCCCAGCCCGGAGCAGGTGCTGCTCTCCGGTACCGATCTGGTGGTTGGCGGCTTCGCCAGCGCCTTTCGTGCCATGGGCATAGGCTCGCGGGAGATTTGGCATGGGCGGGGGATCCCTACCTACCTGTTTGAGTCCGCCTGTCGCCCCGAGGGGGTCAGCATCGAGGCGCTCTACCTGGATATGCTCAATCTTGGGCGTCTCACCGGCCGGGAGAGCGAGGCCAAAGCCTGGATAGAAGGCCAGCAGGCCAGGCTGGCGGCACTGGCCGAGAGCCAGGGGCGCCGCCCCCGGGTGCTGCTGTGGCTGCGCGAATACCAACTGCCTTATGTGGCCGGTTGCTGCGGTGTGGGCAATCTGATCATCGAAGCGGCCGGTGGCATCAATGTGGCCGCAGAGATAGGTCGCCCCTGGGGGCACCTCTCCTGGGAAGCGGTGGCGGCGGCCCAGCCGGACCTGATTCTGATGGTGGACTCCAACTGGTCTCCCTATGAGAAAAAGTGGCAGGTCCTGGCCACTCACCCCCTGTTATCCCGATTGACGGCGGTGCGTCAGCAGCAACTGGCCACCTTGGCATTTTCGGAGGTGGTCGGCGGCGTTCGCCTGCTCGATGGCATCGAGCGGCTGCACCACACCATAGTGGAGTGGCAGGGATGAGGGCGACAGTGATTCGATTCAAGGCTGCACCAGGCCCGCTGTTGATGCTGGCGCTGCCCCTGGCGCTGATGTGGTGCCTGAGCCGCGGGGCGGTGCCTCTGAGTCTGGAGCAGATCTGGCAGGCCCTTTCCGGCGACCCCGACTCGGCTTTGGTCCGCATCGTACTGCTGGAGATGCGCCTGCCCAGGGCCCTGCTGGCGGCTCTGGTGGGGGCGGCCCTGTCGGTGGCCGGAGTACTGACCCAGACCCTGGTTCGTAATCCCCTGGCGGATCCCTACCTGCTGGGGGTGGCCAATGGCGCCGCCCTGGCGGCGGTGACCGGACTGACCCTGGGCTGGTGGCTGCCGGTGCCCTTGCTGGCGGTCATTGGCGGCGCCCTGGCCTTTGCCTTGGTGATGGTGGTGGCCAGCCACCCCAGGCTGTCGCTGTCGCCCTATCCCCTGATTCTCTGCGGCGTGGCCATCAGTGCCCTGGGTTCATCGCTGACCACCCTGATGATGCTGCTTGGGGACGAGCGCGCCCTGGGCCAGATCCTGCGTTGGTTGATGGGTTCCCTGGCCGGGGCGGATTGGCAAAGGCTGCTGCCCCTAGCGCTGGTGTTGCCGCCTTTGCTGTGGTGGCTGTGTCGCCGCGCCGGGGTGCTGGACTTGATGCTGCTGGGGCAGGACAAGGCCCGCTCCCTCGGGGTGAACCTGCAAACTGAGCGCCGTGGGATGGCGTTGGCCATTCTGCTGCTGACCGCACTGGCGGTGGCAGCGGCTGGCGCAGTGAGCTTTGTGGGGCTGTTGGTGCCTCATCTGGCGCGGATGTGGGTTGGGGCTCCCCACCGCATTCTGTTGCCCATTGCGGCGCTGCTGGGTGCCCTGATTACCCTGTTGGTGGATGGCCTGTGCCGGGTGCTGCTGGCACCGGAAGAACTGCCTTTGTCCGTGCCCATGGCGGTGATGACGGTGCCTTTGATTCTGTTGCTGATCCGCAGGCAGGCCCATGCTTGAGCTTAACCAACTGAAGGTCGCCCGTGATGGCGACACCCTGGTCAAGGCGCTGTCGGCCACCCTGGAGCCCGGCCAGTGGCTGGGGCTGCTCGGGGCCAATGGCTGCGGCAAGACCACCCTGCTGAAATCCATCGCCGGGCTCTGGCCTCTGACAGAGGGGCAGGTGAGCTACGCCGGCGCCTGCCTGACCAGCATGCGTCCCCTGGCCCGCGCCGAGCGGGTGGCCATCCTGGTCCAGCACAATGGCCCCACCGGCGGTTTGACCGTGGAGCAGGCCGTGGCCCTGGGTGCCAGCCCGTTGAGGGGGGCCTGTCCCGATGCTCTTGAGCAGGTATTGCTGGAGTGCGAGCTTGACGACTTGCGTCGCCGCCCCCTTGAGCAGCTCTCCGGAGGCCAGTTGCAGCGCACCATGATCGCCCAGTCTCTGTTGCAGCAAGCGCCGCTGCTGCTGCTCGATGAGCCCGCCAACCATCTGGATATCTATCACCTGTACAACATCCTGGAACGCATCCGTGCCCGGGGCACCACAGTGGTGGCCAGCTTCCACGACATGAACCTGGCGGCCCAGTGGTGCGACGCCCTGCTGCTGCTGGGGGAGGGCCGGGTACTGGGCTACGGCAGTGCCGAGCAGGTTCTGACCCCGGACAAGCTGCGTCAGGCGTTTCGGGTGAACACCGACATTCACATTGGCACCGACGGCCAGCGCCGGGTGCAGATTTTGGGCCCGGCCCGATAACAAAACTAGGAGAGAAGATGCTGACCGCACTGTTGTTGGCGGCCCCCATGGGCGCCGCCATTGAGGTGGATGAAATACTCACTGTGGAGCACCGCTCCCTCGAGGAGAACCTGGCCTGGGATCAGGCGGGGTTGGGAGCCGAGCTGGTGGTGGTGGAACGTGCCCAGTTCGAGAGCATTGTTGAGGGGGACATCAACACCCTGCTCAGCCAGTTTGTGCCTGGTCTGTTCGCCACCTCGGCCCGGGGCCGCTACGACGGCGGTTACCACTCGCTGCAGGGGTCGCGTAAGCAGGACATTTTGTGGCTCATCGATGGCAACCGCATCAACAACCGTCTTTATGGCGGCATCTACCTGGACAGCCTCAACCCCAATGTTATCGAGCGCATCGAGGTGCTCAAGGGCGGCCAGGGGGTGATCTTCGGTACCGAAGCGGTGGCCGGGGTGGTCAACATCGTCACCCGAAACTACCAGGGGGAGACCGAAGGCTCGGTGACCGTCGGCGGGGATACCCTGCCCAGCGGCAGCGGCAGCGGCTCGGTGTTCTACACCACCGCCATCGAGGATCTCGAGCTGTCCCTGTTCGGCTCGGTGACCGCCAGTGAGGGGTTTCAGCTGTGGAAGGATGAGGACTATCACTGGACCGCCGCCGGCGACAAGAAACGCGGCTACCAGGTGGCCAACGCGGGCACCAAACTGCGCTGGTTGATGGGGGACGCCAGTCAGCTGACTCTGCTGGCCCAGTACAACTACGGGGATCTGGAGCGGCTGCGCACCTACGCCACCGTGGACAGCGCCAATGTGCGCAAGGAGCAGATCTACACCCTGGAGTATCAATACACCCCGTCGGACAGACTGCAGCTTCTGGCCAAGGGTTACTACCACGGCTGGGACAGCTACTACACCCGCATCGATCAGAACGAGGCGGGGGAGCGCATCGTGCTCGATGACGACAGCTATTGGGGGTTCGAGGACTTTGGCCTGAAACTCTCCGCCAAGCTGCTGATGGAGGGCGGCAGCAGCTGGCTGGTGGGCGGCGAGCTGCAATCCTACCGGGGCGAAGACGAGGTGATGGATTTTGTCAGTGACACCGAAACCGTCCAGTCCCTGTTTGCCCAGTACCGCCCCAGGCTGGCGGCTCTGCCGGACACCTCCCTGGCTCTGGGAATCAGGTACAGCGACATCGACTCCGCCGGTGACAGCCTCAACTGGAGCGCCGGAGGCGAGCATCAGCTGGCCGACCAGTGGCGGGTACGTGCGTCCGCCGGCACCGGTTTTCGCCTGCCCAATGCGGACGAGCTCTATTCGGTCGAGCGGGAGGGCGGACTGATTGGCAATCCGGAACTGGATCCTGAGCAGAGCCTCAACCTCAACCTGGGCCTGACCTGGAGTGACCCCCAATGGCTGGTGGAGCCCACCCTGTTCTGGCGTCGGGTGGAGGATCTGATTGGGGTCAAGGGCAATCGCTATCAGAACCTGGATCAGGAGGTGGAGACCCAGGGGGCCGAATTGCTGATGCGCTGGACCCCCAGTGCCCTGTGGCAGTGGCAGGCCAACGTCACCTACGCCGACAGCAGTGAGAAGGGCAGCTCCGAGCAGATTGAGGAGGTGCCACGCTGGCTGGGCAGCACTCGCATCGAGCACACCCCCTGGGATCACATCGGCCTCTACCTGCACCTCTCCTACACCGGCGAGTTCACCGACTATGGCGCCGAGGCGGGGGATTACTGGCTGCTGGATCTGGGGGGCAGCTACCAGTGGGGTGAGCACCATAAGCTGCAGCTTCGGCTGGAGAACGCCCTGGACGAAGAATACGCCGCCAGCGTGTTTAATCCCGGTTCGTCGGTGCCGGAGTCTGAGCGCGGCCCCAAGCAGACCCTTGGGGTGCCGCGTAACCTGCAACTGAGCTACCAATATCGCTTCTGAGGATGAGACTATGAGCAAACGAATTCTGTTGTTGGGCGTCTACGGCATGGAGATGGTGGAGTGCGGTGGTGCCCTGGCCATCAACGCCCGTCAGGGCGGCTTCTCCTTTGCCTCCATCATGCTGGCCAGCGACACCATGCAGAGCGAGGTGCGTCAGGCCGCCGCGGAGTTGGGGGTGGAGCAGGTCTATTTCAACGGCTTCGAGCGCGGTGGGGTGGATCTGCGTCGCGACTACAAGCTGGCCCTGTGCCGGGTGATCCGGGAAACCAGGCCGGACATCATCATTACTCAAGATCCGGAGCACAGCTTCGAGGACCTGGACCCGGACCGGCGACCGGCGATGCTGCTGATCCTGGAGGCGATCGCCCTGGCCGGGCGCGACTTTGGCCTGGAGGCGATGCCGGAACTGGCGCCGCATCCGGTGGCGACGCTCTATTACATGTCTCCCTCCAGGCCCAACTGCAGCCTGTCTCTGGCCGAGGTGTGGCCACAGAAGGAGAAGGCCATGGATTGTCTGGCGGCCCAGATGACCTTCTCCGGCCGTCACTTTGGCGAGCGTCTGAGTCCCGCCGAGCGACAGGCACTCTATCCCGGCTTTGATCAGCTGGCGTCGGACCAGGCCAAGGGGCGGGAGGTACAGCGGGCCATGGACAAGGCGCTCTATCTGCACACCGGCCTGGTCAGCCACAGCCGCATTGCCCTGGCAGAGCCCTATCGGCGTCAGGGGTTGTTTGAGATGACCGAACTTCTGGTGTAACTCCCAAGAGAAACAGGCCCCGCATTGTGCGGGGCTTTTTTTGCCGGCAAAAAAAGAGCCCTGCTGAAAAGCAGGGCTCGTGCGCTAGCAAAAACGGGGCAGGCTTACGCCTTTTCCACTCTTACCGGAATGCCTTGACGGCAGTTGGTGCCGGCGTAGTAATCATTGAGCATGGAGACCTTGCCGGGACGGGTCGGATCGGCGGGGATCATCTGGTTCACCGCAGTGCCGCCGCCACGGCGGGCGATGCCTTCGATGACCTTGCCGTCGATGACCCGGGTGTCTGCACCATAGGCCTTCTTGTGGCCGAAGCAGTGGGACACACACACGGAGCCTTTGGCCACGCCGGAGTCCGCTTGCAACACGCCTTCGGCTGGGGTGCCGTTACCGGAGACCACCCGAACCTTGTCACCATCGGTCAGCCCCATCTCGGCGGCGGTATCGATGTTCATGTAGACGAAGTTCTGCGGTGTTACCTCGGCGCAACGATCAAAGGCGGCGGAGTAGTTGGAGCGCAGGGTCGGCTTGTAGTTGGAGAACAGCAGCGGGAACTCCTTCTCAGGCCAGTGCTGCTCCCAGGTGTCGCCGTTCCAGAAGCGTTTGGCTTCGTAGGAGGGCACGCCAGGGTAACGCTCGCCGGAGTGGCAGTGGCGCAGCTGAGCCATGTCGGCGTTGTAGATCTGCAGGAACTTGCCGCCTCCGCCGTTGATGAAGTCGCCGTCGTATCGCTCGGCTTCCTCATAGTAGCCACCGCGGGAGAGCAGGGCTTCCACCTTGGCCGCTTCCTCGCCGGTCAGGCGGGGACGCAGAGGCGCCATGGAGTACTCCAGGGCCGCCCACTCGCGGTCCTCATCGGATACCTCAGGCAGCTTGCTGCACTGGCCGGCGATGTTGGCCAGGTAGCGGGAGTGCCAGTCCTCGAAGGTCAGCAGGTCCACCTTGCGGCCGTCGGCGGCGGGGATGGCACCCTTACCGAAGCCGGGCAAGTCCATGGCCATGGCCATATCGATCATGAACTGCTCCATGCAGATATGCTGGCCCTTGGCGTTCTTGGGAGTACGCGGGGTCACCAGAGGTGCACCGGCGACCACACCCAGTTTGAACGCGCCCCACATGCGGTCGGCGGCGTACTCTTCGTACATCACGCGATCCGGAATGAAGTAGTCGGCGTAGCGGTTGGTTTCGTTCATGTAGCAGTCGATGGCGACAAACAGCGGCAGTTTGTCGGTGTCCACCAGCGCCTTCTCCACATCGTTGCTGATGGAGGCGGCGCTGTACAGGGCATTGCTGCGCCAGTTGAACAGGGCCTTGGCGGTGTAGGGGTTGGCGTTGGTGTGGGCGGTCAGTGCCTCGGCGGCGTTGAAGGAGGCGTAGCCGGCCACCAGGTTGTGCCACATGTCGCTGGCGGGGTAGGGGTTCTCGCCCTTGGCCACCTTCTGCTTGTACTCGGTGGAGTCCTCATAGGCACCGGAGCGGCAGATGTTGATGTCTGCGCTGACGTCCAGTTCACCGTCGAAACCACCCAGGTTGTAGTTGCCTTCGAAGCCCCAGTAGGCGCCGTTGGCATACAGGGTACCACCCTTGGCGTCGTGGGAGCCGATCAGGGTGTTCATGGTGGACACCAGCCAGCCGACCATGATGGCATCGCCACTGTTGGCACCGGAGTTGGTGACCACGGTGGCCTTGCGACCATGATGAGTCAGGTCCTTGGCGGCCTGCTTGATCTGGGACTGCTGGATACCGCAGTCGGAAGACAGTGAGGCCAGGGGCGCCTGGTTGGCCTGGGCCTTGAGCAGGGTCAGGGAGGAGGTCAGCTGAACCTGATTGCCGTTGACGTCGGTGAACAGGTCGTCGACGAACAGATCGGCCTTCTTCGCCTGGTTGGCGGAAACCAGCTTGCCGTTTTCAACCACCATGGCTTCGTCGCCGCCCACACCGAAGTCGGAGGCCTTGGCGAACAGGGTATGATCCTTGTGTTTGGCGTCGGTGACCACCAGGTGGCTGGCGTTGCTGTGGTTCACTTCACCGGCAGCCTTGGCGGCGTCGGCGTTGGGAATCGCCAGGAACTCGGCGTTAAACCAGTTCTCGGCGAACATCACCTGCATCAGCGCCATCATAAAGGCGGCGTCGCGGCCGGGGCGGATGGGCAGCCACTGGGCACGGGTGTCGTTGGCCACCTCGGTGCGCAGCAGGGGGTCGACGCTGGTGTACTTGAGGTTACGCTCGACACGGGCGTCTGCCAGGTTGCGACCCAACAGGTTGAGGCTGGCGCCGGAGGCGCTTGGGGCGGTACCCAGGAACATGGCGTATTCGACGTTATCCCAGTCGATGTCACCCAGTCCGGGCTCCAGGCCGGGAGCCAGGCCAATGCCATAGCCGATGCCGGTGGGCGCACCACAGTAGGCGTGCTTGGTCACCAGGTTCACGGTGCCGTAGGCCTGACGCATGAAGCGGGCGTAGAGGCTGCCGCGCAGGGTATCCTCTTCACCGAAGGTGGCCAGCAGGCGGTTGGCGGCGGAGCCGAACTCGGGATAGCCGGGCACTGCGGGCTTATCCAGCTGACGAATCGCCTTGATGCCATCCACGTGGCCTTCACCGAACAGGTCGCCCCCTTCGAGGATCTCGGTCAGGGCCTGCTCATAGCTGATGCTCTTCCACTTGCCTTCGCCACGCTTGCCCACACGCTTGAGCACCTGGGTGACACGGCGTGGATCGTCCACACAGCCAACGCCACTGGCGCCTTTACCACAGGTGGTGGCGCGGTTTTCCAGGCCGGTGTTGCCGGCCAGGGCGGCATAGCTGTCACGGACCGGCATGCTCAGGGGCAGGGGAGAGCCGGAGTTCATCTCGCAGTAGGGGTTACCGCCTACCTTGAGCACCTTGTCGCTGGCTTCGTCGATGCGCACCCGCAGGCCACACATGTTGTTGCAGGTGAAGCAACGGGTGTACATGGTGCGGATGCCTGGGGTTTTGTGCAGCTTGCCGTCGGCGCCCAGCTGGGCTTCCGTCGGCAGGGGGTTACCAAAACGGGTGTTGCTCTTGGCCACGTTCAATGGCGCGGGCTCGCCCCCCTTGGGGGTGGAGCTGCAGGCGGTGCCGGTGGCGGCCGCAGCGGTGACGATGCCGGCGCGGGTGATAAAGCTTCTTCTGTCCATCGTCATCTCCTATCGTTGCCATTCCAGGTGGTTGAGTTTCAGAATCTTCTTGTCATCGCTGGGCTGTGGCAGGCCGATGTAGAGGATGCTGGGCAGGTTGCCGGACTCGGGCAGCATGCCGTAAACCTTGTTGTCGCGAACCAGCTTGGCCACTTCGCTGTTGGGATCGTTCAGATCGCCAAATACCCGGGCTTCGCCGATACAGGTCTCCACACAGGCGGGCAGCAGGCCCTGCTCCAGACGGTGCACACAGAAGTTACATTTCTCAGGCGCGGTCTTGTACTTGGGATCTTTGCGACGGGCGCCGTAGGGACAGGCTTTGACACAGCGCTGACAGTGGATGCACTTGTCGTAGTCGATGACCACGATGCCATCTTCCGGGCGCTTGTAGGTGGCGTTCTTAGGGCACACCTCGACACAGGAGGGGTTCTCACAGTGGTTACACTGGTTGGGCACCGCCAGGGTGGCTACGCCATCGGCAGTCTCCACGGAGGATTGGGTCACCCGGGTACGGGCACGGCCTTCGGGCACCTGGTTTTCGATGGAGCAGGATACGCTGCAGGAGAGGCAACCGGTACAACGGCGAACGTCGAACACCATGGCCATGCGCTTACCCTGGGTCTGGGCCAGCAGACTGGTGCTGGGGATCAGGGTCAGAGCCGCGCTCCCTGCCGCCATCTTGAGTAATGAACGTCTGTCTAACATAAGAGGTCCTTTAATATGCCCGGCCAACTTGGCAAGGCGGAATAAAGAGAAACTGGGCAGGGAATAAAATAGTTGAAACGGAATTAAGAGGGGAGCATTAGCTATATTTTAAGCATTGTATTGCAGAGGCGCTCCCATCTTTCCAATAGTGAAAATCGTGTCTTGCGGATAGTGCAATGTAATCTGTTTCTGTCTGGTGTTAAAGAAAGGTTGCCTCGCCAGCCCGGGGTTTATACGGCTTAGAGATTGCGATGGCGGAAAGTTCACCAGTTTGAGGGTGCGATTTAAGGTGGGTTAACTTTCATGGGGAAGAAAATTTAACCTCTGAAATTCAATATATAGCTTGGTTGATATTATTCATAATAGGAAAAACTAAATTTGGATATAAATAACGTGACTGGATTCAATAAAATTTTTCTTCAAGAAAAATATAGATGCTATTAATTCCGTCTTTTGCATGGGTTCGATGAACGACCCGAGGCCGGGTGAGACACGCCACCTTAAATTCTGAAACACTTTTATAACAACTCTCTGGGGCAGTGCCAGTATACTTGAGCGAAAAATTTTCGGACCATGGCGATGAACCTCTCCCGCTCCTCACTGAAAAATCCTGCTGCCGTGCTGGTTATCGTGGCGCTGATCTTCCTGTTTGGCATCCTGGCGATGTTGAAACTGCCGATTCAGCTGACTCCGGATATTGAGCAGCCGCAGATCACCATCTCCACTGGCTGGCGCAGTGCCGCCCCGGAGGAGTTGGAATCGGTGATCATCGAGCCTCAGGAGAATGTGGTTAAGAACACCCGCGGGGTGGTGGATGTGACCACCACCATCAACAGTGGGTTCGGCAACATCACCCTCACCTTCGACGTGGGCACCGACATGCAGCAGGCGATGCTGGATGTGATCAACAACCTTAACCAGGCACCGCCCCTGCCGCTGGATGCCTTCGAGCCCAGGGTAGCGGTGGGCGGTGGTCGCGATGGCCCCAATGCCGCGTCCCTGCTGGTGAAGATCCTGCCGGATAGTCCGGTCCAGGAGATTGACCATTATCAGAAGCTGATAGAAGACGTAGTTGAGCCCAGGCTGGCCCGCATCCAGGGGATCAGCCAGGTCAACCTCAACTCCCAGCGCCCCAGGGAGCTGAGGATCAGTTTCGACCCCTTTGCGGCCGCCGCCATGGGGATTCAGGTGGGTCAGATCAGCCAGACCATCGCCCGGGCATCCGACGTATCCGGCGGCTTTGCCGATGTGGGACGCCGCCAGTACACGGTGCGTTTTGCCGGCCAGTATGACGTTCAGAACCTCAGCGAGATGATTGTCGGCTATCAGAACGACAGGCCCATCTACCTGCAGGACATCGCCACCGTCGAAGATACTTTGGTGGACCGCTTTGGCTTTACCCTGAGAAACGGCTCGCCCGCCTACTACATCACCCTGAGCCGTGCCAACGACGCCAATACCGTTACCCTGCTCGATGAGGTGAACCGGGCCATCGATGAACTCAATGCCGGCCCCCTGGCCGAGGCAGGACTGGCCATCGATCTTAGTTTCGACTCCTCGGTGCACATTCGTAACGCCCTGACCCTGGTCAAGAGCAACCTGGGTCTGGGGGTGTTGCTGGCCCTGGGGATCCTGTGGCTGTTCTTAAGGGGCATCAGGACCACACTGATCATCGCCACCACCATCCCCATCTCCATCATGGTGGCCTTCCTGGGCCTGAGGCTGTTTGACCGCAGCCTCAATGTGATCTCCCTGGCCGGCCTGGCATTTTCCGTGGGATTGGTGTTGGATGCGGCGATCATCGTCCAGGAGAACATCGTCCGCCTGCGCAACGAGGGGATGGCCAGCCATAAGGCGGTGCTCAAAGGGGCGGTGCAGGTGACCGGTGCCCTGTTTGCCTCCACCGCCACCAGTGTGGCCATCTTCCTGCCCATCCTCTTTATGGAGGGGATTGAGGGCCAGCTGTTCTCTGACCTGGCTTTGACCCTTTCCATAGCGGTGTTGGCCTCGCTGATCACCGCCATCACCGTTTTGCCCATCGCCAGCAAGTACTGGCTGGCAGGCATCCGTGACAACGACCCTTTCCAGGGTTATTGGCACAGGCTGACCGCTCTGGTGATGACTCTGACCCGCACGCCGCTGCGCCGCACCCTGTGGATTGCCGGTCTGCTGGGCGGCTCGGCGGCAGTGACCCTGTTGCTGATGCCCAGGACCGATTTTATGCCCAGAGCACCCATCGACGGTTTCTTCTTCAACATCAGTCTGCCACCGGGAGGCAACCTGGAGTATGTAGACCGGGAGATGGCCCAGCTGGTGCGGGAGCGGATTCAGCCCCACCTCAGCGGTGAGCGCCAGCCTGCCATCAAGAGTTACAACTTCTACTCATTCGGGGCCGGATTCAGCGGCGGCTTCATCTATGCGGCGGACCCCACCCATGTGGAGGAACTGATGGCGGTGGTGCAGGAGGAGATCCTGGCTGGCCTGCCCGATACCCAGGTGTTCCTGTTCCGCGGCTCGATGATCAACGTCAGTGGTGGCGGTAACGGCCGCTCCATCAGCGTCAACATTCAGGGACCTGAGCTGGAGCAGCTGATTGATACGGCCCAGGCAGGTCTGGCAGCGATTCAGGCCCATATGCCCGGGGTCAGCGCCCGGCCGGTGCCCGGACTGGCCATCGCTGAGCCAGAGCTGCAGCTTATCCCCAACGACAGGCGCATCACCCAGGCGGGCCTGAGCCGGGCCGATGTGGCTAATACGGTACGCGCCTACACCGATGGCCTGTTTATCAGTGAGTATTTCGACGGCAATGACAGGATGAACGTCATCCTGCGGGGCAGCGAATGGCGCACTCCGGAGGAGCTGGCGGCGATGCCGGTGCACACCCCCTTAGCTGGCTTGCAGACTCTGGGCGAACTGGCTGACGTGCGGCGTACCGTGGGACCCACCCAGCTCAGAAGGGTGGATGGCAAGCGGACCATCAGCCTGGAGATCTCCCCCCCGGAGGATATGTCCATGGAGGAGGCCCTGGCCAAGCTCAACGACAGCGTACTGCCCGAAATGCGCCAGGTGCTGCCGGACAACGCCACCATCAAGCTCAGTGGCAACGCCAACAAGATGGCGGAAGCGATCAATGAGATGCTGATGAATTTCGCTCTGGCGCTGGTGATTCTGTTCTTGCTGATGACCGCACTGTTCAAATCTGCCAAGGACAGTCTGTTGGTGCTGCTGGTGATGCCTCTGGCCACCGGCGGTGGGGTGATCGCCCTGGCCCTGCTTAATCTGGTGACCTTCCAGTCCCTGGATCTGCTGACCATGATCGGCTTTATCATCCTGCTGGGGCTGGTGGTCAACAACGCCATTTTGCTGGTGGACCAGACCCGCCGGGGGGAGGCGGAAGGACTTGCCCGGCGTGAAGCGGTGGCCCAGGCGGTGCGCATCCGGGCCCGGCCTGTCTACATGAGTACTCTGACCAGCCTGTTTGGCATGCTGCCGCTGATGTTGATGCCTGGGGTGGGGTCGGAGATCTACCGCGGACTGGCCACGGTGATCGTCGGCGGCATGGCCATCAGTGCCCTGTTTACCCTGATTTTGTTGCCCGCCCTGTTGAGAATGGGGGAGGGACACTCTAAACAAGAAAGTGACGAGGGCCAGCCTGTGGCGGTGCCTCTGGAGGCGAGAGGATGAAACACCTGAAACTATTGTTGCTGGCTTTGCTCAGCTTTGGGGCTGTGGCCAATGAGGTGCCGGCAACGCCGGTGGAGGTGGCCGAGGTGCGCCACACCGATTTGTCTCCCACCGCCAAATTGCTGGGAACCGTCCACAGCCGTTACAACATCGCCATTACCGCCGGGGTCAGCGGTCAGCTGACCTGGGTGGTGGAGCCCGGCACCCTGGTCAGTCAGGGTGAGCTGTTGGTGAAGATGGACACCCTGCCTCTGGAGCTGGCCAAGCTGGAGCAGGAGGCTCATATCCGCCGCGCCCAGATCAACCTGCGCTATCTGAAGCGGGAGCTTGAGCGGCTGGTGACCCTGCAGGCGCAGAACAACGCCGCCGAGTATCAGCTGGATGAGAATCGCAGTCGCTATGAGCTGGCCAACGCGGACCTGGAGATCGCTCAGCTCAAGCTGAAACAGCTTAATGATCAACTGGCCAGGGCCAATGTTCGGGCCCCCTTTGACGGAGTGATCACCGAGCGGCTTCAGCGGGAGGGCACCGATGTGAACCGGGCCGATCTGCTGCTGCGGATGATGGACACCAGCAATCTGGAGGTGCACCTTCATGTGCCGGTGAAGTACATGAGCAACATCGACAAGGGGCGCCCGCTGCAGGTGCTGAGTGACAACAGGCTGACTCAGGGGACCATCCGCGCCATCATCCCGGCGGCGGATCCGCGCTCCCAGACCATTGAGCTGAGAATGACCCTGCCGGCGGACAGCGCCCACTTCCTGACGGCCGGTGAACTGGTGAAGGTGGCGATTCCGGTGCAGCAGGCTCGCCAGACCCTGGCGGTGCATCGCGATGCCCTGATTTTGCGTCGTCAGGGGTCCTACGTGATGATGATTGACCAGGACAATGTCGCCCATCGCCGTCTGGTGGAGGTGGGGCATGGCGACGGCGACTGGGTCGCGGTTGAGGGGGAGCTGGCCCCGGGAGACCAGGTGGCCGTGCGCGGCGCCGAGCGTCTGCGTGAGGGCCAGAAAGTGCGGGTGCAGGGCAGCCGCAGCTGATCATCTGCTGGGGTGGATCCCCTCCAGATCCCCGGCCTTAATCTGGTCCATCAAGGTGGTGTCACCCAGGGGTTGCTGGCCCACCTTGAGCAGAATCAGGGAGAAACTCTTGGCCATGGCTTTTTCCTGGGAGCGAATGGCGTCAGGATCGCCCATGGCCAGCACCGAGTGGTACTGCCAGGTCAGGCTTTTAGGCAACTCGGCTTCAAACCTCAGGCCCAATCCGTTTCTCAGGTGGTATTGCTCATCTTTTCCGTGGCATGCGGTGCACTCCACTTTATACAGCCTCAACTGGTTTTTCATGGCGTCGGCAAACACCGGGTGTGCCAGGGCAAGCGGGCTGATCAGGGCTGACAGAAGAACAGCCAAAATGGGACGTTTCATCTGGAATGCCTCCAGTTATACGTATAAGCCATTGTTATTATATACATAAGCAAGTTTTCAAATCGATGGAAAAATCGCCATGTCAGGAGTGTGCCCTCAGGACATCGTCACTGTTTATATCGGCACCGACCTCATCGACTTGAGAAGGGGGAGAGAAGGCCTGTTTCTGTTCTCTGGTTGAACCCAATTTGTGAACCGGGTAGGTTAGTGACCGTTGTGTCGAAAGCTCAGATTGACTAAAGGTCTAATGGCTTAAGTCGGTGAAACCGATACACTTTGAATAATTGATGACAGCCATGGATAGGTGCATCGGCGCCTGGTGTATCCATTGCACGACCCCTGCCTGTCGGCAGGCGCATCAGTGCACCCACAAGGACGCCAAAATGTTTCAGCCCGAAAAGATCATCATCGCCGACGATCACCCCCTGTTTCGACAGGCACTGACGTCAGTGCTGGAGAAGCAGTTTCCCGATGCCAGCGTGCTTGAAGGGGAGTCGGTCTGCCAACTCAATGCCCTGCTTGAGACCCACAGCGATGCGGATCTGTTGTTGCTGGACCTCAATATCCCTGATGCCCATGGTTTTAATACCCTGGTGCAGATCCGTTCCGAACACCCTGAACTTGGCGTGATCATCATCTCGGGTCAGGAGGACAATCGTACCATCGCCCAGAGCGTGCGTTGTGGCGCCGCCGCCTTTGTCCCAAAATCACAGCCGGTGCCCAGAATGATAGAGGCGGTGAAGGCGGTCATGTCCGGCCAGCAGTGGTTGCCTGAGGGAACGGACTTGAGCGATGGCGCCAGCGATGGTGTCGAGGAGAAGATCGCCAGCCTATCCCCCCGTCAGCACAAGATTCTGATGATGTTTGCCGATGGCTTGCTGAACAAGCAGATTGCCCAGGAGTTGGGTCTCTCCGAAGCCACCATCAAGGCTCACGCCAGTGCCATCTTTCTCAAACTGGGGGTACGCACCCGCACCCAGGCGGTGATCGCCATGAAGCAGTTGCAACCGGGCGCCGTCGGCTGATCCCTACTGTTTAAGCTTGAGCACTTTGGCCAGAGGTTCCAAGGCCAGGCTCTGCACCACCACAGAGATCACCACAATAAAGAACACCATGTGTACCATCTGCTGGGCACCCTCGACCCCGGCGGCGGCGGGGATCAGCGCAAAGACGATGGGAGTGGCACCTTTCAGACCGATGGCCGAGATAAATAATTTCTTGTTTACCGAGACGCCCCTGAAGGGCAGATAACTGAGAAACACCGCCAGTGGCCGGGCAACCAGAATCAGTGTCAGCGCCGGCACTATGGCGCTGCTGGCGTCTTGTATCAGGGAGTTGGGGAAAAACTGCAGCCCAAGGATAACGAACATCAGTGACTGAGCCAGCCAGGAGAGGCTGTTGAAGAAGTGCTTGATGGTGTGCCTGCCCCGCTTTACCAAGTTGCCAAACAGCACGCCTGCAGCGTAGGAGGCCACCAGAATGTTCCCTCCAAGCAGGTCGCTTCCGTAGGTGATCATCAGGAAGCAGGCGAGGATGTAGACCGGGATCAGGCCATACTCCTCCAGGTGGATGGCATTGAGCAGAGTCACCGCCAGCCAGGCCGCACCCAAGCCCATCAACAGGCCTATGCCGAGCTGCAATCCCAGAGAGAGGGCGATCTCCGTAGGCGCTGGTGCCGGGCCGCCGGCCATCACCAGGCTGGTGAGGGTCACCACCAGCAGCAGAGCCACCGGATCATTGGTGGCAGACTCAAACTCCAGAACCGTGTCGGCGTGCTGTTTCAGCTTGAGTTTTTTGGACTCCAGTATGGAAAACACCGCCGCGGCGTCGGTGGAGGAGACCACGGCGGCGAACAGCACGCAGATCAGAGGGGAAAACTCGGTGGTCAGGTGCAGCAGAGCCGCCAGAATCAGCGTGGTCAACACCACACCCAGGGTGGAGAGCATTCCCCCCTCTCTCCAGGCGATGCGGATGTTGCCCAGGGGAGTATTCAGCCCCCCCACAAACACGATGACGTTTAATGCCATGGTGCCGATGACCGAGGTCAGGGTCAGGTTGTCATAGACAAAATTGAACTCACCGTTGCCAAAGGCCAGGCCAACTCCGATGAAGATCAGCAGCGAGGGGATACCCAAGGTTGCAGAGGGTTTGTGCAGCAGGATCCCCAACAGGATCAGGCTGGATACGATAACCAGAGTCAATTCAAGGGGCATTCTCTCTCCTGAGGCTGCGGTATGGCCAAGCACCCTAACATAACCGAGCTGAACCCCGTCTTGTCGCGGGCTTAACCATTTTGAGTATCCAGCTCCTGACCATAGTTCTGTTGCAGTTCACGCACCAGGGTGGCACTCATCAGTGCCCTCAGGGCAACGGGCTTCACCAGCTTGCGCAGGAACCCGAAGCCCGCCTCTTTGGCCTGGTTGACCACCCCTTCGTCTGTGGTGGCGCTGATGAGGATGCCCGGCAGGGGCCGGGCACTGAGCTGCTGCATCCGCTGCATTACCGAGATGCCGTCCTCATCGTTGTTCAGCTGGTAATCCACCAGCATGATGTCCATCTCACCATGGCGACTGTTAAGCAGCGCCTCGGCGCTGGCCAGGCTGTCGGCGACAAAGACGCTGCATTGCCAGCTACCGAGCAACTGCTCCATGCCGGCGAGTACGGCGGGATCGTTGTCGATGCACAGGACCCGCACCCCTTGCAGGGTAAAGGCGCTGGTCTGGGTGGGCATGGCCTGAACCTGAGGCCGGGCGGGAGGCAGGGCCAGGGAGAAGCAGCAGCCTCTGCCGGCCTCGGAGTCCAGGGACAGAGTGTGGCCCAGCAACTGGCTCAATCCCTGGGCGATATTCAGGCCCAGCCCCAGGCCATTGGGGCCGCCGCTCTGCAGTCGGGTAAATTGCTCGAACACCAGTTGCTGCTTCTCTGCGGGGATGCCGGGGCCGTTGTCCAATACCTGGATCTCCAGCTGTTCGCCGCGGCGGCAGCCCAGCACCACCTTGCCGCCACTGGCGTACCGGAGCGCATTGGAGAGCAGGTTTTGCAGGATTCTCCGTAGAAGTTGCTTGTCGCTGTGCACCCAGGCGCTGCAGGGCACTGCCCTCAGGGTGACCTGGTAACGGGGGGCCAGGGCGCCGAACTCTCCCACCAGAGAGTCCAGCAGGGATTGTAAGGGGAAGGATTCCAGCTTGGGCACTATGGTGCCACTTTCGATCTTGGTGATGGCGTTGAGATCCAGCAGCAGCTCATTGGCCACCTGCAAGGAGCGGTCGATCTGCTCCAGGCCTGCCCTCTGATTGGGGGAGAGGTCTCCCTCCTCCATCAGGGTTGAGGAGAACAATCTGGCGGCCGACAGCGGCTGCAGCAGGTCGTGGCTGCAGGCTTTGAGATACTGACTCTTCTGGCGGTGAGCGGATTCCGCCTGCTCTCGGGCAGCGTCCAGCTTGGCGTTGGAGCGGGCCAACTGCTCATTGGCCATGGCCAGCTTGTTGGTGCGTTCGGACACCAGGGACTCCAGATCCAGGTTTTTCTCAGTCAGCAGCGCTTCCGCTTCCCGGTAGACGGTGATGTCGGAGAACAGCATCACAAAGCCGCCGCCGGGCATGGGGTTGCCCTCGATACGAATCACCGTGCCATCGGGCAGCTGACGCTCCGAACTGTGGCGACTGCCCTGGCGCAGGTAGCGAAGACGCCGGGCCACCTGACGCTCCACCTCCTCATCGTCATCGATCAGCTGGCTTAGGTTGTAGTGGATGAGATCTTCCACCGGACAGCCGGGATAGACCAGGCCTTCCGGGTAGTTGAACAGGTTGAGGTAGCGGCGGTTCCAGGCCACCAGCTTGTGATTGTTGTCGGTGACGGAAATCCCCTCGGAGGCGTTTTCGATGGCGCTTTGCAGCAGCTCCCGGCTCAGGGCGGTGCGCTGGCTGGTGGCTTCGTCCATCAGCTGGGCCACCTCATCCAGGGCGATGTCCCGCCCCTGCAGGGCACAGGAGATCACCAGCCTGGCCGAAGCCGAGCCCATCACCGTCGCCAGCAGGTTCTCCGTGTAGAGCACCAGCTCCTGATCCGCATTCTGACGCCCCTCCCTGAACCTGGGGTGGTTGCGATAGTAGAGATCGAAGCCTTGAGTGGCCTTGTCGTGGCCGACGAAGCGGGCCGCCAGCAGCTCCAGCTCCTTGGGGTCGATGCGCCCCGCCTTGATGGGCAGACGTTCATGGATGTCGGGGCGGGCGAAGAACAGCTCCATCTGCATCTGCTCCTTGACCGTCTGCCGGCTCAGGGCGGAGATCAGCCAGATCATCCCCATATTCACCAGCAGCCCCAACAGGGTGGCCATGGTGGTGGCCCCAAAAGGCGAACCCTCCATGGGGTGAGCATAGAGCCCCAACTGAGGAGCCAGGTTGAACAGCAGCCAGATGCCAAACCCGGCGCCAATGCCGGAGACCACGCCGGCCAGGCTTACCTTGCGCCACCAGAAGGCGGCGAACAGCGCCGGGCCAATCTGGGCGATGGCACCAAAGGCGACCTCTCCCAAAGAGGAGAGGGTGTGGGGCGGGGCCACCAGGAACATGGCGAATGCCAGGGAGATCACCACCAGCACCAGGCCTTTGCGCACCATCAGCAGCCTGGCCCTGAATCTGAGGAAATCGGTCTCTTCCAGGGCACTGCGGCGGAACAGGGCGGGGAACACCACTTCGTTGCTGAGCATGATGCTCAGGGCCATGGTGGAGATGATCACCATGGCGCTGGCGGCGGAGATGGCGCCGAGGAAACTGAGCAGGCTCAGCCAGTAGTGGCCATGGTAGGCGGGCAGGAACAGCACGTAGGCGTCCGGTGCCATGGAATCGCCGTAGAGCAGGGCGCCGGCCTGACCCAGGGGGGCAGCGAAAAAGGCGAACACCAGTACGTAGAGGGGAAACAGCCAGCGGCTGAGTTTGGCCTGTTCAGGGTCTTTCAGTTCCACCATGGTGACCTGAAACTGCCGGGGCAGGCAGAGGAAGGCACACACTACGATCACCGTCAGTCCCAGCATGGACACCAGGCTGTTGCCGGTAAACGCGGGCTCGGCCGCCGCCTCGGTGGCCCGCTGCCAGATCTCCGCCGGGGAGTCGAAGGCCACAAAGGAGACAAACAGGCCCACCACCAAAAAGGCGATGAGTTTGATCAGCGATTCGAAAGCGATGGCCACCATCACCCCGGGATGGCGCTCTGTGACGTCGATGGCCCGGACGCCGAAGATGATGGTAAAGCCTGCCAGTACCAGGGTGACCAACAGCCCCAACTGCCAGGAGGTCAGTGTCATGGTCTCCCGCAGGATTTCGTAGGAGTTGACGATCGCTTTGAGCTGCAGGGCGATGTAGGGCAGGGTGCCGAACAGGGCAACCAGGGTCACCAGCACCGCCAGTTTCTGAGACTTGCCGAAGCGGGCCGCCAGCAGGTCGGCGATGGAGGTGATGTTCAGTCTCAGGCAGACCCGGATGATGCGCTGGATGAAGGGCCAGCCGATGACGAACAGCAGGATAGGGGCGATGTACACCGGCAGATAGGAAAAGTCGCCCCGAGAGGCCTGACCGGCGGTGCCCAGAAATCCCCAGGAGGTGCAGTAGACCCCGAGTGACAGGGCGTAGATCAGGCTGTGCTGATGGGCGGCCAGTTTGTGGCGGTAGCGGTCGCCGAGGAAGGCGATGGCAAACAGCAGGCCAATATAACCCAGGCTGACCAGCACCAGGAGCCAGTTTGGAAACATGTACTATCCCTATTATTTTTGTGTCAGCCCGCTACTCCCTTGGGCTGTGATTACCATCAGTGTAACGCTACCCAATGGCTCAAAGTCTAATACTTTCGTATTAAGACCTCTGGCCTAATACCTATTCCCAATTGTGAGAATGGCTGCCTTTCACGATGTTTAAGGCACCACTACAACAAGGGATGAAGATGATGAAACACTCAGTCAAACTCGCGGTAGCAAGCTCTCTGCTGGCCTTTTCCGGCAGTGCTCTGTCCGGCTACGAGATTGAATTGTCAGAGAACGACAAGCTGATTTTCGGCGGTTATATCAAGGTGGATGCCCGTTATGTCGACGGGGATGTGGCCTATAAGGATTTCTGGACCGGCAGTGGTACTCCTCTGGAGGAGAGCGCGTCTCAGTTCCGTATCTTCGCCAATGAAACCCGCTTCAACACCAAGTACATCCACGGGGACGTCACCGGTTTCATCGAGATGGATTTCTTCGGTACCGGCGGCAACCAGGTTATCTCCAACTCCACCAGCCCCCGTATCCGTCACGCTTTCGTGAGCTACAAAGGTATCCTGGCCGGTCAGACCTGGACCACCTTCATGAACACCAGCGCCATTCCTGAGTCTGCAGACTTCGCCGGTGCCCTGGTGGGTCTCTCCTTTGTGCGTCAGGGGATGATTCGTTACTCCATGGGCGGCTTGCAGGTGGCGGTGGAAAACCCCGAGACCTTCGGTGGCGACACCTCCAACGACTCCATGCCGGACGTGATCGGTAAGTACACCTTCAAGGGTGACTGGGGTAACGTCAATGTCTCCGTATTGGGCCGCGAACTGAATACCATAGGTGGCAGCAGCGAAACCGCTTTTGGTGCGTCTATCGCCGGTAAGATCAACACCTTCGGTAAAGACGACTTCCGCTTCCAGTATCACCAGGGTGAGCTGGGCCGCTACATCTCCGGCGGCGCCGCCATGGACGTGGTGGGTGAAGAGGTGGAAGACACCACCGCCTGGCTGGCGGCCTATCGCCACTACTGGACCGACACCCTGCGCTCTACCGCGCTTTATGGTTGGGTAGAGACAGACATTACCGAGGTTGAGCGCAGCCAGTGGGGCGTCAACCTGTTCCAGAACCTCACCAAGGAGCTGGCCATCGGTTTCGAGGTGGGCCAGTTCAAGATGGAGGAGGTCGACAAAGACTCCTTCTATGGCCAGTTCTCCATGCGTTACGCCCTGTAACGCCCTCCGGCGGCGGGGTCTCCCGCCGCCGCACTACTGCATTACCCCAATCGGGCAGTGGATGCCCCTACCCAAGAATCAGGAGTTTGGGAATGACAGATTCCATCCTCAAAGTCGAGCACGTCTCTCTCGCCTTCGGCGGAGTCAAGGCGCTGACCGACGTCAGTTTTGAAGTGCCCCGGGGATCGGTGTTTTCCATCATCGGCCCCAACGGTGCGGGCAAGACCTCCATGCTGAACTGCATCTCCGGTCGTTACCGTCCCCAGAAGGGCGCCATCCATTTTGACGGTCGTGAGGTAACCAACTTGCGACCCAACGATCGTGCCGATCTGGGCATAGGCCGTACCTTCCAGAATCTGGCCCTGTTTGGTCATATGACGGTGCTGGAGAACATCATGGTGGGTCGTCACCACCTGATGAAGAACAACTGGGTGACCGGCCCTCTCTACTGGTTCTCTCCGGCAGAGAAGGAGGAGCTGGCCCACCGCCGCGAAGTGGAACAGATCATCGACTTTCTCGACATCACCCATGTGCGTAAATCGGTGGCGGGCACCCTCTCCTACGGTTTGCGCAAGCGGGTGGAGCTGGCCCGGGCCATGGCCCTCAAACCCAAACTGATTCTTCTGGATGAACCCATGGCGGGGATGAACCTGGAAGAAAAGGAGGATATGGCCCGCTACATCCTCGACCTTAACGAGGAGTTTGGCATCACCGTGGTGATGATCGAGCACGACATGGGTGTGGTGATGGACATCTCCCACGAAGTGATGGTGCTGGACTTCGGTAAGAAGCTGATCAGCGGCCTTCCTGAGCAGGTGATGGCGGATGAGCACGTCAAACGCGCCTACCTGGGCCTGGAAGACGGTGACGAGATGCAGGAGGCAGGCTGATGAGTCAGGCATTTAACGCGGCCGATCACGGCTTTGAGATGGGCGAACTCAATACCTTCCCCAAGATTTTGCGCCACAACGGCCAGTACTGGCCCAATGATGTGGCCATGCGGGAGAAGGAGTTCGGCATCTGGAACGAATTCACCTGGGCCGACTATCTGGACCGGGTAAAGTGGATGGCGCTGGCTTTGGACAAGCTGGGAATCCAATCCAAGGACACTATTGCTCTGCTGGGGGACAACCGCCCCGAGTGGGTGTGGGGCGAGTTGGCGGCGCACACCCTGGGCTGTTACTCGGTGGGGATCTACCAGGACTCCCTGCACGAAGAGGTGGCCTATCTCATCAACCTCTCCGGCACCTCAGTGGTGATCGCCGAGGATGAGGAGCAGTGCGACAAGCTGCTGGAGCTGGAGGACCAGATCCCCGGCGTGAAATACATCGTCTACTGCGATCCCAGGGGGATGCGCAAATATGACGACGAGCGCCTGGTGGATGTGGAGGATCTCTACCGCATCGGCCGTGAGCAGGAGAATACTGACTCCAAGCGCTTTGACCAGATGGTGGACGCCACCGACCCGGATGAGGTGGCCATCTACTGCACCACCTCGGGCACCACCTCCAAGCCCAAGATTGCCCTGCTGAAAGGGGGCAACTTCATCAAGCACTGCAGCGCCTATCTGCGCGCCGACCCGCGCAGCGCCGGTGATAACTATGTGTCGGTACTGCCTTTGCCCTGGATCATGGAGCAGGTGTACGCCGTGGGCCAGGCGCTCATCGCCCGCCAGATTGTCAACTTCGTCGAAGAGCAGGAGACCATGATGGCCGACCTGCGGGAGATTGGCCCCAGCTTTGTACTGCTGGCCCCACGGGTGTGGGAGCAGATCCTGGCGGACGTTCAGGCGCGGATGATGGACTCGACACCGCTCAAACAGAAGCTGTATGACTTTGCCATGACCCGGGCAGAGAAGGCCCTGGAGCAGGGCAAGAAATCCACCCTGGCGGACTGGTTGCTGATGAAGGCGCTGCGTGACCGTCTGGGTTTCTCCTTCCTCAAGTCCGCCGCCACCGGTGGCGCCGCCATGGGGCCGGACACCTTCCGTTTCTTCCAGTCCATCGGTGTGCCTCTGCGTCAGCTCTACGGTCAGACCGAGATGTGCGGTGCCTACACCATCCACCACGCCGATGACGTGGACTACGACAGTGTGGGAGTGGCCTTCGACAACGCCGAGGTGAAGGTGATCAACGCCGACGCCGAAGGGTTGGGCGAAGTGGTGGCCAAGACCGAGGGGATGTTCTGCGGTTACCTGGGCAACCAAGCGGCCTATGATGAGGACGTCCGCGATGGCTGGATGCACACAGGTGACGCCGGCTACTTCAAGAAGTCCGGTCATCTGGTGGTGATCGACCGCATCAAGGACCTGGCCCACACCAGCACCGGCATCCAGTACTCCCCCCAGTACATCGAGAACAAGCTGAAGTTCTCCAGCTTCATCGGTGAGGCGGTGATCCTGGGTAAGAACCGCCCCTACCTGTCCTCCATCCTCTGTATCCGCTTCTCCATCGTGGCCAAGTGGGCTGAGCAGCAGGGCCTGGCATTCACCAACTACATCAACCTGGCCAGCCTGCCTGAGGTTTACGCCAAGCTGGCTCAAGAGGTGGAGAAGGTCAACGCCACCCTGCCTCCGGCGCAGAAGATCGCCAAGTTTGTGCTGCTCTACAAGGAGCTGGACGCCGATGACGGTGAACTGACCCGAACCCGTAAGGTGCGCCGGGGCGTGGTTGCCGAGAAGTATGGCGACATCATCGAAGCGATTTACAACGACGAGCCTCAGGTGGACATCGACACGGTGATCACCTTCCAGGACGGCTCCAAGACCCGGGTTCAGACCCAGCTGGAAGTGGCCACCCTCATTGAGCAACCCAAGGGTCATGAACCGGGCGATGAGCAAAGGAGAGCATCATGAATTTCGAGCTGTTACTGCAACTGGTGGTCAACGGACTGATCGTTGGCCTGTTGTACGGGGTGGTGGGGATGTGCTTCGTACTGGTGTACAAGTCGACCCAGATTGTGAACTTCGCCCAGGGTGAATTCCTGCTGGTGGGCGCCTGGACCTGCTGGGCCCTGCTGGTCTATCTGCAGCTGCCGTTTTTCGTCGGTTTCCTGCTGAGCCTGGCCTTTATGGCGGTGTTCGGGGTGGCGCTGCAGATGATTGTGTTGAGGCCCATGATTGGCGAACCCATCATCTCGGTGATCATGGTGACCATCGGCCTGTCCATCTTCTTCCAGTCCCTGACCAAGTGGATCTTCGGTGTGGCCCCTGAGAGCTATCCCAAGGTGTTCGACACCCAGAGCATCAACCTGTTTGGCCTGAACATCGAGCTGGCGTACCTGATGAGCACCGGCATCGCCATCCTCATCATGGTGGGTTTCTACCTGTTCTTTACCCATTCCAAGCATGGCCTGGCGATGCGCGCCACCGCCTTCGACCAGCAGGTGGCCCAGTCACTGGGGATCTCGGTCAAGCAGGTGTTCGCCATGAGCTGGGGCATCGCTGCCACGGTATCGGCTACCGCCGGTGTGGTGATCGGTATGGTGAACGGCGTCTCCGACTCCCTGTCGGTGATGGGGATCAAGGTGTTCCCGGCGGTGATCCTCGGCGGCCTGGATTCCATCGTCGGTGCCATCGTCGGCGGCATCACCATCGGTGTGCTGGAGAACTTGGCGGAGTTTGTCGACAGCCAGTACCTGCACATCGGCAACATGTACGACATTGCGCCCTTCTATGTGCTCTTGGTGATTCTGTGGTTCAAGCCCTACGGCCTGTTCGGCACCAAAGACATTGAGCGGATTTAAAAGGAAGTAACCATGAGTTTTATTGTGAAAGGAGTGCGCCATGTCTAGCCCGGCCATGCGTCCATGCGGCGATTTTCGCACCAGCTATAAGCAGGACAACACCATCTTCGAGACCCGCACCATCCACTGGTTGATGGTGGCGGGGATCGCCCTGGCTTGTCTGGCGCCCTTTGTGCTGGACGCCTACTACCTGACCCTGTTCATTCAGATCTCCTATCTGGGGATCGCGGCTCTGGGGCTGAACATCCTGGTGGGCTACACCGGGCAGATCTCCCTGGGCCACGGTGCCTTCTTCGGCTTCGGCGCCTTCGCCTCCGCCTGGCTCAACACCAGCTTTGGCATTCCGGTGTTCCTCTGCATTCCCCTGGCGGGTTACCTGACCATGGGCGTGGGCATGTTGTTCGGCATGCCGGCGGCGCGAATCAAGGGACTGTATCTGGCCATCGCCACCCTGGCGGCCCAGTTCATCATCGAGGATTTCTTCGGCCGCGCCGAGTGGTTCTCCGGCGGCAGCGCCGGATCCATGGCAGAGCCGGTGAACCTGTTTGGTTTCGTGTTCGACACCGATGAGACCTTCTTCTACATCGCCTTGTTCGCCCTGGTGTTCATGTACCTGTGGGGCTGCAACCTGATGCGTAGCCGTGATGGTCGCGCCTTCGTGGCGGTGCGGGATCACTACCTGTCTGCGGAGATCATGGGGGTCAAGCTGAACAAGTACCGCCTGCTCTCCTTCGGCATCTCCTCCTTTTACGCCGGCATTGGCGGTGCCCTGTACGCCCACTACCTGGGCTATGTGTCCGCAGAGGGTTTCACCATTTTCATGTCGGTGCAGTTCCTGGCCATGGTGATCATCGGCGGCCTGGGTTCGGTAAAGGGCACTCTGCTGGGCTGCATCTTCATGGTGCTGTTGCCCGAAGCCCTGGAAGGGGGCGTTGGCCTGCTGAAGATGACCGACTGGGGCAACATCCCCATGGTGGTGGACGGCTTGGCCTACATCAAGGAGATGGCCATCGGCCTGGTGATCATCCTGTTCCTGATTTTTGAACCTCAGGGACTGGCCCACCGCTGGCAGCAGGTGAAGAACTACTGGAAATTCTACCCCTTCGCCTATTAAGGGGAGTGCAATCCTTCCCCCCGGTATGCCGGGGGGAGCGCGGGGATGCCGGGCGGTCGGGCCTCCCCAACAACGGAAAACGGGCCTGTGGCGCCCGCAAACAAGGGATGAAAACTATGTACAAGAAATCTGCGATCTTCGCCGCCACTGCGGCCATGATGATGGGCGCGCCTGCTCAGGCTGAGGATTCGGTATTCGTTGGCCACCTGGCGGACATGTCCGGACCCACTGCCTTCGTGGGCAAGGTGTACGCCGACGGTGTGCGTGATGCCATGACCTACATCAATGCCAACGGCGGCATCAGCGGCACTAAGCTGGAGTTTGAGACCATCGACTACGCCTACAAGGTGCCCCAGGCGATCGCTTCCTACAAGAAGTGGAAGTCCCGCAAAGGCATGGTAGCAATGCAGGGGTGGGGCACCGCCGACACCGAAGCGCTGATCTCCTTCGTGGCCAAGGACGAGATTCCGGTGTACTCCGCGTCCTATTCCGGTCATCTGACCGACCCCATGGGCAAAAACCCCAAGACCTCCAAGCCGGCCCCCTATAACTTCTTCTACGGCGCGTCCTACTCAGACGCCTGCCGTGGTCTGGTGCAGTGGGCCGCCGAGGATTGGAAGGCCAAGGGTAACAGCGGCAAGCCTAAGTTCACCCACATCGGCGCCAACCACCCTTACCCCAACGCACCTAAAGAAGCCTGCGCCATCTACGCCAAGGAGTTGGGTTTTGAGGTGATGCCTCCCGTGGTGATCTCCATGAAGCCTGGTGACTTCAAGGCCCAGTGCCTGAGCCTGAAGAGCTCCGGCACCAACTATGGTTACATCGGCAACCTGGGCGGGTCGGTTCTGTCTTTGGTGAAATCCTGCAACACCGTTGGCACCGACATCCAGTTTATGTCCAACATCTGGGGCGGCGACAAGAAGGTGTTTGAGGCCGCCGGTGAGGGTATTCGGGATTACATCTTCCCCACCATGACCCCCTTCTGGACCGACGATGTACCCGGAATGAAACTGGTGCGTGAGATCTCCAAGGTGTCTGACCCTTCAGGCAAGGAGGAGCGCCTGCACCACTACATCCGTGGGGTGTGCTCCGCCTACTACATGAAGGAAGCGATGGAGTGGGCCAAGGACAACGGCGGCATCACCGGCGAGAACATCAAGAAGGGGATGTACGCCCGTGAAAATTGGGTACCGGCTGGCCTGGAAGGGGTGTGCCTGGCCGCCAACTGGAGCGCTGAGGATCACCGCGGCATCAACCAGGTGAACATCTACAAGGGCAACTACAACGACGGCAACGTTCAGATTGAGCGTGTCAGCCAGATGACCCTGGAGCGCCGTGACGACTGGCTGGGTTTCTGATCCGAGTCAAGCAATAGAGGAAAGGGGGGCACCCCGGTGCCCCCGGTCAAGGAATAAAGGAGTCCCCATGACAGAAGCTGCAGTTCAGATTCAAACCGAGGAGCCGGTGCTGGCGGTGAACAACATCGAGGTGGTGTACGACGAAGTGATTCAGGTGCTTCGCGGCGTCAGCATCGAGGTGCCCAAGGGCAAGATTGTCACCCTGCTGGGCCCCAACGGGGCCGGTAAGTCCACCACCCTTAAGGCGATCTCCGGCCTGCTGAAGACCGAGGATGGCGAGGTGACCCGGGGGGACATCCACTTTATGGGCAAGCGTATCGATACTGCCCATGCGGAGGAGATTGTCCGCGCCGGCATCTTCCAGGTGATGGAGGGGCGCCGCATCGTCGAAGACATGACGGTGATTGAGAATCTCAAGCTGGGGGCCTATACCCGCAGCGACAACGAGGTGGCCGCCGACATCGAGATGGTGTTCGAGTACTTCCCCCGCCTCAAGGAGCGCACCGGTCTGGCCGGTTACCTCTCCGGTGGCGAACAGCAGATGCTGGCCATCGGCCGGGCCCTGATGGCCCGCCCCAAAATGATTTTGCTGGATGAGCCCTCCATGGGGCTGTCACCCCTGCTGGTGAAAGAGGTGTTCGGCATCATCGAGAAGATCAACCGGGAGCAGGGGATCACCATGCTGCTGGTGGAACAGAATGCCAACTACGCCCTCAAGGCGGCCCATTACGGCTACATCATGGAGTCGGGCAAGATCGTGCTCGACGGTACCAGGGAGCAACTGCTGAACAACGAGGATGTGAAGGAGTTCTACCTGGGCGGGGGCAACGAAGAGCGTAAGAGCTTTAAGAACCTCAAGTCCTACAAGCGGCGGAAACGCTGGCTCTAAGGAGGCTGGTATGTGCGAGTTTTTCGACGACAAGGAGTGCCTGGACCCGCAGGAGCGGGAAGCGGGCCTGTTGGCGCAACTGGATGGTTTTATCGACTTTGCCCGGGGCAGCAGCCCCTATTTCGGGGCGCTGCTGGCTGAGCTGAGTGGCCCGGTGGCCAGCCGGGAGGCGCTGGCCAGCCTGCCGGTGACCCGTAAATCCCAGCTGATTGAGCTGCAGGAGGAGCGTGGGCCTTTCGGTGGCCTCAACCCGGAAGGGGGCAGGGTGGAACGGTTGTTCCAGTCTCCCGGCCCCATCAACGAACCGGAAAACACCGGCAACGACTGGTGGCGCATGGGCCGGGCATTCTATGCCGCCGGTTTTCGTCCCGGTCAGCTGGTGCAAAACTGCCTCTCCTACCACCTGAGCCCCGGCGGCTTCATCCTGGATTCCGGCGCCCGTGCCTGCGGCTGTACCGTGATTCCCGCCGGCCCGGGTCAGACCGAGTTGCAGCTGGAGATCAACGCCAGTCTGAAGCCTCAGGGCTACTGCGGTACGCCGTCGTTTTTGAAGATTCTATTGGACAGGGCGGCGGAGAAGGGCCAGACCCTCTCCTTTACCCATGCTCTGGTAACCGGCGAGGCCCTGCCCGGAGCGTTGCGCCAAGTGTTCCAGGACGCCGGCATCGAAGTGCGCCAGGCCTATGCCACCGCAGACATCGGTCTGATTGCCTACGAGAGTGAGCCGGACCAAGGGCTGGTGCTGGCGGAAGACATAGTGGTGGAAATCGTCCGCCCCGGCAGCGGCGAACCCGTCGCCGACGGCGAGGTGGGTGAGGTGGTGGTGACCAGCTTCAACCGTGACTATCCGTTGATTCGGTTTGCCACCGGAGACCTTTCCGCCATGATGGATGGCCCCAGTGCCTGTGGGCGCAGCAATGGTCGCATCAAGGGTTGGATGGGCCGGGCGGATCAGACCACCAAAGTAAAGGGGATGTTTGTCCATCCGGTGCAGCTGGAGCGCCTGCGCAGCCGGGTGGCGGGTATGAGCCGCATCCGCGCCCTGGTGGAGCGTCAGGCCCACAATGATCAGCTCACTCTGCTGTGTGAGCCCCAGGCGGAGCCGCCCTTGCCAGAGTCAGAAGTGGCCACCCTGGCCCGGGCCCTGCTCAAGCTGGGCGCCGAGGTGAACTGGGTGGAGCCTGGCAGCCTGCCCAGAGACGGCATTGTCATCGAGGATCGCCGACCCTCGCCTTCATAGTTTCCCTAGTAACCTTTGACTGTAGTGGTTTGCCGGTGCACCTGCACCGGCTTTTTTATGAGTTAAAAGAGGTACCGCGCTATGGAATATCTGCTGATCAATTGTTGGACGGCTTGAAATTCCATAAAGCGCCGAGAAACCCGATAAAGGAACCCAAGGCTAAAAACAGCACACAAAAGAGTTTGGCGGACTCTTCAAAAATGGCAGAAACAACGGTCCTGGGTTCATGGGTTGCGTCAATAAAGGTATGAGCCACATAGAAGGCGAAACCTATAATAAAAAGCTCAAGCAGCATTTTACACCGGACTATGCTCGGAAGAATTGAGGCCATGATAAGTAGGGCCACAACGCCATAGAGAATGACAATGACATCGTTCCAGTTTCTGAATATGCCCGAGTCTACGTATTGAGCCAGCACTGTCCCGAAGCGTTCATGAAACTGAAGTAACTCATCTAGCGCGAGAATGCCAAATCCCAGAGTCATGATCACCCAGGGCCAGACATTGGGATCCTTCGCGCGAACGGTGACTGCAAGCGAGCCCATGGAGAAGGCGCTAGCCATGGCCAGATAGATGGCCGACAGTGCGGTAATGGCGCCATCTTCATTCACAAAGTGATAGTCAGCAAGCTCCCCCGAAGGGATGGCAAATATTGCCAGGACGATATAGGCGAGTGTCGAGACAGTGACAAAGGCAATAAGAAGATTGACGTTGGGAAGGTTCGTCTGTTTTCGATAGGCTACCGCGTCCCGCAATCTGTAGGTAAAGCTGTTAGTCATGGCTGCACCTGCTAGTAACTAATGGATTAGCTTTGTCTGCGTTGTCATGCAGTTCTGATTTGTGAGACTTAGTATTTTAGAACAGAAAAACAGCATCGTAGGGCTTACTGCATAGTCACTGACAGAAATAGAGAGGGGACAGGCAGTTTCTGTCTGCACTTTTCTTTTGAATGACTTTCTAATGAAACAATGTGCTAGCGGTGCGCTTATCGAGGCCACAGTTCCGGTGGCTTGGTTTGCACCTCAGCTAGGAAGAGATTGCAGGGGGGCCGGTTATGGCTACTGCCTGAATTTATCATCGGTGTGCTCTTGCAGGTTCGGATACACCAAAAAATAAATACCTGAAGTAAATGGGTAATTTAGATCAATAAAGCCATTTGGGGGCTGTGGCACCTTAGGGGAACTGGCAAAATCCGGCGGCTCAGGAGATCGCAGGACTTAATGACTTCCCTATCTTTCGACGAGTTAAAACGAAGGCACCGCAGTGAGCGTGAGAACTACCCGGAAGGGTTGAATCTGAGAGTCCATCGGGCGCTCAGTTGGCTAAAGCGTGCGGAGAGCTGTGAGGACGACGACAGCAGGCTGATTTTTTTGTGGATCGCCTTTAACGCGGCCTATGCGTGCGACATCCCCATAGAGTACCGGCCCGGTGAGCAGCACGTCTTCGGCGACTTCATCAGCCGCCTTAACGCTCACGATAAACAGGAGCGTCTGTCACAGTTGGTGTGGCAGAGCTTTACCGGGCCCATCCGAGTTTTGCTGGATAATCAGTTTGTGTTTCAGCCCTACTGGGACCATTTGAATGGTAAGCTCAGCGAAGAGGCGTGGAAGGCCAGCTTTGTCCGTGCTAAAGGGGCGGCCTCGAAGGCGCTGAGCAACAATGACACGCCCAAGCTGCTCTCCATCGTATTGGCACGGGTCTATACGCTACGAAATCAGTTGGTTCATGGGGGCGCGACCTGGAACAGCGCCGTCAATCGCAATCAGGTCAGGGACTGCACACACCTGATGCAGGAGCTGGTGCCCAGCATCATCAGCATAATGATGGACGCGGCGCAGTCCCATTGGGGGGATCCTTATTATCCGGTTATCAGTGACTCCTAGGCGGGGGCTTGTGCCCGTTCCGCCTGAGAGTAGTCTCTGACCACATTGGCTACGCGGATGCGGTAGGAGTCGAACAGCTCGTTCCTCCCGAGTTGTTGCGCCAGCATATGGTCCATCTGATTGCGCCATTGGGTGATGGCCTCTTCGCTCTCCCAGAAGGAGAGGCTGAGCAATTTGTTGTCCTGGGTCAGGCTCTGAAATCGTTCGATGGAGATGAAACCCTCAAGCCCACTGAGCTTTTCCTTAAGTCCAGCGGCGATATCCAAATATTGGCCTCGACCCGCCGCCAGCGGCGTCACTTCAAAAATTACGGCGTACATGTTTCTTCCTTAGTCGCTTTGGCTGTATGGCCTTAGGTGTCTGTGATGTAATTCAGGCTAGTTCAATTCAAAGGCGCACACTTCGTTGCTGGTCTAACTATGGAATCCGATGATCTTCACTTGGGGGTGGCTCAATTGGCCGGGCTGTTTGGCGACCCAACCCGAGCCAAGATGCTGACCGCCCTGATGGCGGGTAAGGCGTTGACCGCCACTGAACTGGCTGCCCTGGCGGATGTGACGCCGCCAACAGCCAGCAGTCACCTGACAAAGCTGGAACAAGGCCAGTTGATAAGGGTGCGTAAACAGGGGCGGCATAAGTATTTTCAGCTGAGAGGCCAGGAGGTGGCTCAGTTGATGGAGCGGATGATGCATCTGTCTGCCGGGCGCTCGTTGCCGGTAAATACGGGCCCAACCAATCCGGATCTGTGCCGTGCCCGAGTCTGTTATGACCATCTGGCGGGGGAGTTGGGGGTTGCCTTCTATGATGCCCTGGTCAATAAGGGGTATATCGAAGACAGGGGCGAGGAGACGGTGTTGACCGCATCGGGTGCCGAGTTTTTTGATGGGCTGGGCGTCAGTCTGGAGCCGGGACCAAGTCGCCGTCCCCTGTGTCGTTCCTGTCTTGACTGGAGCGAGCGTCGTAACCACCTGGCTGGCCGCCTGGGACAATGGGTCCTTGATGACTTGCTGGAGCGAGGCTGGGCCTCTCGGGATCTGGACTCACGCATCCTTCGGTTTAGCGACCGGGGGCTGGCTAAGTTTCGCCATCGCTATGGCTTGAAATAACAGAGGATGGCACAGGCCATCCTCTCACTTGTCGCTAGTACGTTTTTTTATCTGTAGATCAGCTCTGACTCAGGGCCCTGGCGAGTACCGCGGATCGGATAGTGGTTGTCCGGGTCCCGAATCCAGCGCAATCCGTTGACCAGTGCTTGCAGTTCCGGGCGGACGAAGGGGTTGTTGGAGATGTCCACCACATGCAGGTTGCCCTCTTCGTTCACCACAAACAGGCCGGGCTCGGCAAAATTATGGTCGGTTTCCTGCTCCGATCGCGGCAGGGAGACGTAGACGCCGAGCTGATCCATCTGCGCCTGGGTCAGGCCATAGGCGATTGGGAACTCCACATTCAGCCGGGAGCGATGCTCTCTGAGCTGGGCTTCGGAATCAGCGGATACCGCCAGAATGTCCACGCCAACCTCCTTAAGCTCTTCGCGAAACCCTTCCAACTGGTTCAGATACTTGGTGCAAAGCGGGCAGTGGCGCCCCCGGTAGACCAGCACCATCTGCCAGTTGGCGCCTGTCTCTGGGCGCGGCTGTCCCAGGCGCACCTGTTGGCCGTCGGAGGTGGTTACCGAGAGCTCAGGGAAGGGCTGGCCTGCGGCCAATTTGGGGCTGTGGGCGGTGCTCATGTTCTCTCTCCTTAAAGGACTTGATTTAGGTGCTGCTGAAAGCGTACGAGATCCTGCTCGGTTTGGGGGTTTTTCATCACATCAAATGCGGCGAACGTGGGCAGCGGAACCATACCGAAAAACTTGAAGTTCATGTGCATGGGGAACATCAGGTCGTCCACACTCTTGCCCTGAAACAACTGTTGATTGGGGTCGTCAAACGCGTCGGCTGGCGCGTTGAATGTCAGGGACAGCAGGTAACGGCTGCTGAGTTTGCCACCGCTGCCATATTGGCGACTGCTGTCGTCCCGGCTTCGGCCATCGCCATCACACAGGGCCCCCATCATTCCGGTGGTGTAGACCTCATCCATGTATTTCTTAAAGCTCCAGGGGACCCCCATCCAATTGACCGGGATCTGGACGATGACCAGATCGGCCCATAGGTGTTTGTCGATCTCTTCTTGTACGTCATAGGGCTCGGTCATGGTGGTGGTCTGAACGTTGTGCCCTTTTCCCTGGGCGACCTCTTGCGCGAGACCAACCATGGCCGAGCTCAGCTTACCCTCGGAAAAAGGGTAGGGCTGATGAGTGTTGATGATGAGTAGGTTCATGCCTTCTGGCTCCGGGTAGACAATGATTTATGGCTATTCTGGTACCGGATGGTAACCATAGTCAATCAGTATACTTTTGGTAACCTGGTTGTGGCCGCAGGCGGCGCTGTGCGACCAAAGCGTTGTAGAACCTAAGAGATATTGGGGGCGGTGTTCGGTTTTGTGCGGTCACAGATGTTTTGGTCATCTATCTGATAATTAGCGATTTATCTATGGATATCTCTGGGGTAGAGTGGGCCCCTTATTGCAGGTGAGAGAGCAATGATTGCGTCGGGCAACAGAGGGGGAATGAATCGGATCCGATAAATGCATAACATCTCTATTCGTAACAAGATAGCCATTCTGGCTGCCATCTGTCTGATCCTGGCCCTTGGGACCATGGTCAGTTTTTTCCTGTACGACTCCAGCCAGTCCCAGGTGCTGATTCGCCAGCAAACCTCGGACAATCTCCGCCAGTCGGCACGAGACTATGTGGGTGCCCTGGCCTCCGATCAGGCATCACAGGTTCGCAGTGTCATCGAGCGCCACCTGTTCCGTGTCGAGGTGATTGCCGAGTCTGTATTGAGCATGCGCGCCGATGCACTCGAGCAAAACGGCGACATGGCCAATTTGCGTCGGCATCTGAAAGAGTATGTTCACCACCTGGTGGAAGCCCACGGCGACATCAAAGGCATCTTTCTGGTGATGCGCCCTGACGCTTTGGACGACCAGGATTACCTGTTCCACGACAACTTCACCCTGGCCTCCAATGAGCAAGGACGGTTTGCGCCCTATTGGTATCGCGATGCCAGTGGTAAGCCGGTGTTGCAGGTGGTCAGCGAGCATGATGTCAGCAACAGCAACCCAACCAAGCAAGGTATGCCTCAGAACCAGTGGTTCAGTTGTCCACTGGAGCGCGGCCGAGCCTGTGTGCTGAACCCCTATGTCGATGAGGTGGGCAGCGATCAGGAGCTGATCACCTCGGTGACTGTGCCTCTTATTTCCCAAGGCCGGATTATCGGGGTGGTGGGCATCGATTTGTCCGTTGCGGCCATGCAGCCGCTGATTGAGCAGGTGGACAGTCAATTAGTGTCCGGGGAGGGGCAGGTGGCACTGGTCAGCCAGGATGGCTTTGTGGTGGCCAATGACACCGACGTCACCCTGCTTGGTGAGTCGAAAAGCACCCTGCCTGCTGCGATTCAGGCTGCACTGGAACAGCAGCCGGGAAGCTGTGAATGGAGCGACGACCTGGCCACCCTGTATGCTGTGGAAAGTATCGTGTTCAGTGGTACCGGCAACAGCTGGACCCTGGCCTTCAGTGCCCCTGCCGAGCAGGTGCTGGCCAGCGCGATTGCCCTGGATAAAGCCATTGCAGACCACAATGACACCGCCACCTGGCAGGCCCTGTTGGTGGCCGTGGTGATTACCTTGGCATCACTGGGGGTCATCTGGATAAGCTCCCTGTACCTGGTGCGTCCCATCTGGAACATGACCCACAGGCTGCAAACCATCGCCTCAGGCGAATGGGACCTGACTCAGCGTCTGACCATCGAGCATCGGGACGAAGTGGGCACCTTGGTGCATTGGTTTAATCAGTTTCTGGAAAAGCTGCAAACCACGGTGCAACTGATTGATGAGTCGGTTAATCAGGGGCAGGCCACCTCACAGCGAGCGTCTGAGATTGCTGCGCGCACCAGTGACAGTAGTCAGCAGCAACTGCTGGAGATGGAGCAGGTGGCCACAGCCCTGGAGCAGATGACTGCGACCGCTAACAGCGTTTCTGAAAACGCGGCTCAGGCGGCGGATGCGGCGGGGGACGCTGGCGAGGCAGCCTCTGAAGGCCAGCAGGTGGCCGGCGACACCAGTGTGGCGGTGCAGTCACTGGTGCAGGATGTGTCCGAGGCGATGCCCATGGCCCGTCAGCTGGAGCAGGAGAGTCAAAACATCGAGTCCATCCTCAAGGTGATTCAGGAGATCGCCGAGCAGACTAACCTGCTGGCACTCAATGCCGCCATCGAAGCGGCCAGGGCAGGGGAGCAGGGGCGTGGCTTTGCGGTGGTGGCATCCGAGGTTCGCGCCCTGGCGGAGCGTACCCAGCAATCGGTGGGGGAGATCCGCCGGTTGATAGAGCTGTTGCAGGGCGGCACGCGCAACGTGGTTCAGGCTATTAGCAGCGGCAACGACAAGGCCCTGGCCGCAGTCAGCCAGGTGCAGGCGATGGATGACGCTCTTAAGGTGATCGTGGAGCACATTCGCCATATCACCGACAACGGCGCCATGATAGCCAATTTGGCCTCGGAGCAGAGCAGTGTCTCCAATGAGATCAGCCTGAACGTCAGCAACATTCGTGAAGCCAGTCGCTCCATCGCCACCGAGGCGGAGGCCTCTGCAGGGTTGAGTGAAGAGCTGCAGCAGCTGTCGGTGGAGCAACGCGAGATCGTCACTCAGTTCAAGGTATAGTGATCCGGATACAGACAGCACGAGGGGCCCGTTCGGGCCCCTTTTTACATGATAACGACGCTGCTGTAGCCCTGAGCCTGGTATCCGACAAGGGAGATAAAGGTGTTACCCACCAGTTCTATGCCAGGCAGAAGCTGGCTGTTGTCTACCCCAAAAAGCTCAGTCGCAATGGAGCAGGCCTCAATGCGAACCCCTTTGGCGTGAAGTCTCTTAACCTGTTCGGCTATCTTCTGGCTGGCGGGATTCTGGTTAATCGGACCGGCAATAAATTGCACCGATGCACCCCGAAACGCGATGACGAAGTCAGGCGCAACCCCTTGCGCTGCCAGTCCATCATGGGTCATCTCAATGACCTGAAGATAAAGAGGGAGCTTGTCGAGTTCGGACAGATTTATATCAAACAGCGCTTTGCCCTGGGTTACCCCTTGTAGTGCTTGGGCATCGAGGGGGCGCTCTATCGCTTGAGCCGGCGCCAGATTAAGGCAGGCCAAAAGGGACAGTCCGATGATAAGAAGTTTTTTAAAGAAGGGCATGGTGTTTCCTTGCGCCGGGTGGATGTGAGGCAAGGATAGGGGCGGGGGTCAATTTTGTATATTAGATATTTCTAAATAAGTATAAATTTATGTATCGATCACGAAGTTGGTTTCTGAAGGGCAAGAGGGCAAGCCGCCGTTGCGGCTTGCCGAACACAGGCCTTAGTCAACCAGACCGTACTCTTCCTTCAAGATCTGGATGATCTCCGCCTTGGGATTGTCGGACAGCACCAGCTTCTGGCCGGTGATCTTCTCGGCAATATCCACATAGGTGCGGGAGACCTCCATCAGAACCGCTTCAGGCAGATCGTTGTCTCGGGCCAGGGCCTGACGCTCATCCATGCGGTCCTTGTTGAGCAGGATATCCGGGTCGGGGAAGTGGCTCAGCAGCATTTGACGGAAGCCCTCTTTGGAGTTTTCCACCACTATGCCGTCCCGGTAGCTGGGGCCGTCCCAGATGCGGGAAGAGTCGGGGGTCCCCACCTCGTCCATGTAGATCAGTTTTTCCTGACCCTGACTGTCGGTGACGTAACCAAACTCGAACTTGGTGTCGACAAACACCTGGTCCAGTTTGCCCAGGGCGTCGCTGATGACGTCGAAGCCCTCTTTAAGCAGCTTTTCATACAAGCCGATGTCATCCTGGGTGCGGAAATTGAAGGCCGGGTAGTTATCGACGATGTTCTGGCGGGTGATGTTCACATCGTCCGCTTCAGGCACCCCAGGGATACCCTTGAGGATCCCCTTGGTGGACGGAGTGATCAGCAGCTCTGGCAGTTTCTGGTCTTTCTCCAGTCCTTCGGGGATCTGGATGCCGCAGAACTCGCGCTCACCCTTGGTGTAGCTGCGCCACATGGAGCCGGTGATGTATTGGCGACAGATGGCTTCAATCATGACCGGGCGTGCTTTTTGGACGATCCAGACGAAGGGGTGGGGAATGTCCAGGATGTGGCTGTCCGCCAGGCCCTGTTCGCGGAACAGCTTGAACCAGTGGTTGGAGATGGCGTTCAGGGCAGCGCCTTTTCCAGGCACGCCGGACAGGCCATTCTCGCCATGCCAGATGCAGTCAAAGGCACTGATGCGGTCACTGATCACCATGATGGCCAGCGGGGCATCGGCGGCGACGTCATAGCCTTTTTCCTTGATCAGACGAGCGCTGTCTTCGGCAGTGAGCCAGTAGACGCTGCGTACTTTGCCACTGTGAACCGGCTGATCGGTACGGATAGGAAGATCGTTGTTAACGGCCAAAACTTTATCGGCGAGACTCATGACAACTGTCCTGTTTCTATGAGGTTGTAGGGTTGTGCCAGAGGCAGTGGGAGCGCCGTGTTCAGGGTGCGAATCCGGGGTAAGGACCCGGAAAATTTATGAGTTTTCCTGTTGTAGTTAATGGGTGAAAACTCAGTGTTCTACATTCCGCACAATGATAAGGGCGAGCAGCCTGTTGTTTTTGCTGTTTTAGGCTGAGCCTTCCCCTATTTCTGCGGTAGAGATAGGGTTCATTTTTCTGGGGCTTGCACTCCAAGTCACTTATGTAACTGGCAAATTCTGATGCGTGCCTGCTGTTTTTATCTCTGTTGGCTTGGCGTTAGCCGTCGCATTCAGTGGCGGGAATCATACCAGATAATATTGGCTGCTCCACGGCGGACGCTTGAAAAATCACCAATTTAGACCGAACACTTTGTTCTGAAAAATGAACCAATGGTTTTCTCCTGTGACCTGCTTGCACAGGATTCCTTGGCGTTGTGCCAGATTCGCTTCTAGTCTTAGTGGTTATCGCTGAGGTGGAAACCTTTTATAGCTCAGGCTTCTGCCCGGCGCCGTTCTCAATGCGGTAAGTGGGATGTCGCCTATGACCATAGCCATCGTCCTGATCGCCCTGTTGCTTGCCTCTCTCTGGTTTCATTTTGCTGGAGGATGGCAATTGCCCGAACTGGCCTCCAACTGGGGTGACATTGACCTGACCATTGCCATCACCTTGGTGATCACCGGTTTGGTGTTCATCGCTGTGGTGGTGTTTATGGCTTGGGCGGTGTACCGCTACCGTTATCGTAAGGACCAGCAGGCGGAGTATCAGCCGGAAAATTCCCGGTTGGAGTGGTGGTTGACCGGGCTGACGGCGGTGGGGATCACCGCCATGTTGGTGCCCGGTCTCTATGTCTACTCCGATGTGGTCAGTGTGCCTGACGATGCTCACCAGGTTGAGGTGCTGGCCGAACAGTGGAGCTGGAAGTTCCGCCTGCCTGGTGAGGATGGCCTATTGGGCCGCACCGACATCAAGCGCATTGCGCCGGACAACCCCTTTGGCATAGACCCGGCCGACTCCGCCGGCCAGGATGACCGTCTGGTGACCACCAATCGGCTTCATCTGCCCTTGGACAAGCCGGTTCAAATACTGCTGCGCTCCAAAGATGTGCTCCACGATTTTTATGTCCCTCAGATGCGTAACAAGATAGATGCTGTGCCTGGCATCGTTTCCTCCATGTGGTTCACTCCCACCCGTGAAGGGGAGTTTGAGATCCTTTGTGCCGAGCTGTGTGGGGTGGGGCACTTCAACATGAGAGGCAGTTTGCTGGTGGAGTCGCCAGACTCTTTTCAGGCCTGGGTGGCAGGGTTGCCGACCTTCGCCTCCAGCATGACCGCTTCTGTGTCCAGCGGCTTGAGCCCTCAGGCCCGGGAGGGAGAGACCTTGGCCACGTCCCAGGGGTGTCTGGCTTGCCATGGCTTTGAGTCCAGCCCGCTGGCACCCAGCTGGTTGGGACTCTATGGCAAACAGGAAACCTTGTCTGACGGCAGCACCGTTCTGGTGGATGACGCCTATCTGATTGAAGCGATCCGCGAACCGGGAGTTAGCCTGGTCGAGGGGTACACCAACGTGATGCCTCCCTATCCGGCGCTCACGGATCTGCAGCTTGAGGCCATCATCGCTTATATCCGTGAGCGGGGAGGGGTGGTTGGTGACGTGTCGCCTGAAGAGGCAGGCGCAGCCGAGCCGCCTGTGCCGGTGACCCTGCCTGCAGAGGGTGCCGCCGAGCCCCTATCCGGAGAACAGCTGGCGCGCAGCAAGGGGTGCATCGCCTGCCACAGTATTGACGGCAAACCGGGCGTGGGGCCCAGTTGGCTGGGGCTGGCGGGCAGTGAGCGGACACTGACTGACGGACGTACCCTGGTGGCCGATGAACCATACCTGCGCCGGGCCATCATAGAACCAGCGGCAGAGCTGGTGGAAGGGTATCAGCCCCTGATGCCCCCGATGCCGTTGACCGAGGAAGAGACCCAGGCACTGATTCTGTATATCCAGGAGCTGGCGGACAGCCCCTGACAGGAGGCGAATATGAGCCAGGAGTTTGATCATCCGGCGCCCACTGGGTTCTGGCAAAAATACGTATTCAGCCAGGACCATAAGGTGATTGCCATTCAGTACACCCTGACCGCCGTGGCCGTCGGGCTGGTGGCTTTGGTGCTGTCTCTGTTTATGCGCCTGCAACTGGGATTCCCGGACCAGTTTGATTTCATCGATCCTGCTTCCTATTACCAGATGATCACCATGCACGGGATGATCATGGTGGTCTACCTGTTAACCGCCCTGTTCCTGGGAGGGTTTGGAAACTACCTGATCCCCTTGATGGTCGGTGCCCGGGACATGGTGTTCCCCTTCCTGAATATGCTCAGTTACTGGGCCTATCTGGTGGCAGTGCTGATCTTGATGGCCAGTTTTTTTGTCACCGGAGGCCCCACCGGGGCGGGCTGGACCCTGTATCCGCCCCAGGCAATCCTTCAGGGAACACCCGGAGTCGACGGCGGCATCGTGTTGATGTTGGTCTCCCTGGCTGTGTTCATCGTGGCGGCCACCATGGGCGGCCTTAACTACGTCACCACAGTGCTGCAGGCGCGCACCCGGGGAATGACCCTGATGCGCATGCCCCTGACGGTCTGGGGGATCTTTATGGCCACCATCATGGCGTTGCTGGCCTTTCCGGCGCTGTTTGTCAGTGCGGTGATGATGTTGTTCGACAAGCTGCTGGGCACCAGCTTCTTTATGCCCGAGCTTATCTCCCTGGGACAGGCCACAGACTATGGCGGCGGCAGTCCCATACTGTTCCAGCACCTGTTCTGGTTTTTCGGTCATCCCGAGGTGTACATCGTGGCGCTGCCCGCTTTTGGCATCGTCTCCGATCTCATCAGCGTCAATGCCCGCAAGACCATCTTCGGCTACCGCATGATGGTGTGGGCCATCGTCATTATCGGGGTGCTCAGTTTCGTGGTCTGGGCGCACCACATGTATGTCTCGGGCATGAACCCCTACTTTGGGTTCTTCTTCGCAGTTTCCACCCTGATCATCGCCGTACCCACCGCCATCAAGGTGTATAACTGGGTACTGACCATGTGGCGGGGCAATGTGCGGATGACGGTGCCCATGCTCTACTCGGTGGCCTTTGTGCTGACTTTCGTTTTCGGCGGCATGACCGGGCTGTTCCTGGGCAATGTGGTGGTGGACCTGCCCCTGTCCGACACCTACTTCGTGGTGGCGCACTTCCATATGGTGATGGGGGTGGCGCCAATTCTGGTGATCTTCGGCGGCATCTACCACTGGTACCCCAGTGTTACTGGCCGCATGCTCCATGACGGCCTGGGCAAGCTGCACTTCTGGATCACCTTCCTCGGCACCTGGGCCATCTACTTCCCCATGCACTACCTCGGGGTTTTGGGCCTGCCGAGGCGCTACTACGCCTATGACGACTATGCTTTTATTCCTCCGGAAGCCCACAGCATCAACGCCTTTATCACCGTGGCGGCCCTTATCGTTGGTGTGGCCCAACTGCTGTTCCTGTTCAACCTGGCCTGGAGTTACGTCAGAGGCCCCAAAGCCAAGGCCAATCCGTGGCAATCGGCGTCATTGGAGTGGCAAACCCCAACTCTGCCGCCGGGTCATGGTAACTGGGGGCCCGAACTGCCCGTGGTCTATCGCTGGGCCTATGACTACAGTGTGCCCGGCCATCCTGATGACATGGTGGTGCAGACCGATCCCTGGCGGGGTGGCGACGCCCTGCATGGAGAAGTCCAGCCGGAGGTGAGCCGATGAAACTGCTCGATACCCTAATGCAAAAGCCCTGGCAGGACTCCGGTTACCTGCCTGAAGCTGGCACGGGCAGGGATGCCGGTTCCGTCGGCCTGTGGGTGGGCCTGGCGGTGATCACCTCGCTGTTTGTGCTCTTTATGCTCTCCGCCATCATGCGCTCCCAGTCTCCAGACTGGCAGCCTCTGACCGAGCAGCCCTGGCAGCCCCTGTTCGACCTGACGCCTTTATGGATAAACACCCTGGTGCTGCTGTGTTCCTCCCTGGTGATGCAACTGGCCTGCCTGCAGCGGCGCGAAGGCGGCGGCATGCTGGCCATGGCCGCAGCCCTCTCCCTGGCCCTGGTGTTTCTGGTGGGGCAGTGGTCGGTATGGCAGGCCTTCGCCGAGCGTGGCTTTGGTCTGCAGAGCGGTCCGGCGGCGGGGTTCTATTTCCTGTTGACCGGCCTTCACGCCGTGCACCTGGTGGCTGCACTGCTGGTGGTGAGTTTTATCCTACCTGAGCTGTGGCGGGACACTGGCTTGGCGCGCCTGCGGCTGCTGACCCGCTACTGGCACTATCTGTTCCTGCTCTGGTGTGTGCTGTTTGCCCTCATCAGCCGGCCGCCGGCAACCTACAAGTTGTTGGCAGCATTATGCGGCATTGATACTGGAGGCTAAGATGAACGCTCTGCAACAGTTTGTCAGTGACTGGTCCGGAGACCGGCGCACCTTCCAGATCTCCTGGGGCAAGGCGATGATGTGGATCTTCCTGCTCAGCGACACCTTCGTCTTCGGGTCATTCCTGGTGGGCTACATGGTGGCGCGGATGTCCACCACTGTGCCCTGGCCCATCCCTTCCGAGGTGTTTGCCCTGACCGTAGGCGGCGTGACCGTGCCCCTGCTGCTCATCGCCATCATGACCTTCATCCTGATCACCTCCAGCGGCACCATGGCCATGGCGGTGAACTTTGGTTATCGCAAAAACCGCAAGGTGGCGGCGGCCCTGATGCTGGCGACGGCGGTGCTGGGAGCCAGCTTCGTGGGGATGCAGGCATTTGAGTGGAGCAAGTTGATTGAGGACGGTGTCCGTCCCTGGGGCAACCCCATGGGGGCCTCTCAGTTTGGGGCGGCGTTTTTCATGATCACCGGCTTTCATGGTCTGCACGTCTCCATTGGCGTCATCCTGCTGTTGGTGGTGGCCAACAAGGTGCGCAGAGGCGATTACGAGGCCAGCGGTGATTACGGCATTGTGGAGACCACGGGTCTCTATTGGCACTTCGTGGACCTGGTTTGGGTCTTCATCTTCGCCTTCTTCTATCTGTGGTAGGAGGGAGTATGCACACGAGTGACGGAGGACAACAGCACCCCATAGGGCTCTACTTCAAGATCTGGGGGTTGTTGTTTGTACTGAGTGCCCTGAGCTACATGGTGGACTACGCCGGGCTGGAAGGGATGGTGCGCTGGACGCTGATCATCCTGTTCATGTTGCTCAAGGCGGGGCTGATTGTGGCGGTGTTCATGCACATGATCTGGGAGCGGTTGGCACTGATCTACGCCATTTTGTTACCGCCCCTGGCTCTGCTGGTGTTGGTGGCGCTAATGGTCATGGAGTCAGACTATACCCAGCTTCTGCGCCTGACCCACTTTGTCACCGGGGAATAGCCAAACTCAAGAGTTAGCGAATCCTCGCCTGCCAGAACCGATAGAGGCCTTCGATGTTGCTGCTGCATAGCAGCGGCATCGCTTCGGCCAATACGGCCTCATCCCACTGCCACCAGCACATCTGCTGCAGCCAGGCGATCTGCTGCTCATCGAAGCGCATCTTCAGCACCCTGGCCGGATTGCCGCCGACGACCGCATAGGGCGCCACATCCTTGGTCACCAGGGCACGGCTGGCAATGATAGCACCGTTGCCTATCTGGACCCCGGGCATGATCATCGCCTCGCTCCCCACCCAGACATCGTGGCCAAGCACCGTATCGCCGGAGGTAGCGAAACCGTCGGCGGCGCCTCCAAAGGCGGGATTATCCTGGTAGAAAAAAGGGAAGGTCGCTGCCCAGTCACTGCGGTGTCCCTGATTGCCCGCCATCATAAAGACCGCCCCTGAGCCGATGGAGCAGTAGCTGCCGATGATCAGTTTATCCACATCGGTGCGATCCGGCGCCAGGTAGCGGGCGCAGTCATCGAAGCTGTGATTGTGGTAGTAACCGGAGTAGTAGCTGTGCTTGCCGGCGATAATATTGGGATTGGTGATCTGGTCACTAATGGGCGAGCCAGAAAAGGGCGAGTCGAAATAGTTGTTCATGGTGATCTCGAAAACAGGGGCAGGGTTCCGGGAGTCTACTCCTGCCCCTATCTAAGTGCCAGGAGAGCCTGGCGGAATCCTCGTGCGTCAACAGATTACGTTTACCAGAGTGGGTGTTTCAGCCACCAATGCTGAATTCGCACCGCACCGGACTCGACTCCCTGCTCGTGCCCCACATCCAGCACCATCGGGTGTTTGGACAGGACCTGAGAGAGATCGGCTTCCTGGGTGGTATCAACGTCCACCAGCATCAGGTGTTGACCTCGTTCGATGGAGCTGTGGTATCGCTGCCTTATCTCATGGGGGGTACTGATGCCAATCAGGCCGCCCTCCCAGATACAGAATCCCAGCAGGATCCCGGCAAAAAGCAGAAAGGGGCTCCAGCCATAGGCACTGTTGCCCACGTCGAACAGGCTGGCCAGTGCTAGGCAGATCAGGGCAAGTTGGGCACCGATTTTGGCGCCTTGCAGGGTGGAGTGGGCCAGTTCCAGGAACAGCAGTGAACTGCCATTTTGCAGATGAAAGCGTGTTGCCAGAGAGCCCTTGTCGCTGACCACATGGATCTGGGCGGGGCTCAGGCCCTGTCGTTCAAGTTGGGTCTCTATCTGACCCAGTTCCCACAGGCTGTTGGCGAGGTACAGATGTCTGGTCATGATCCTCTCCCGGTTGCGCAGGCGTCTTTTCAGACGGGCAATGAAAAGCCGTGGAGTAAAGTATAATCAGCCTGCGACAATCTGGTCTAAGTTGGTGCACATTTGTGTCCCTGAGTGCCGGGCAAGTTGATATACTGCGCCGATTGCAAATTATATGAGCCTTTTACACCATGCTGAGCTATCGCCATAGCTTTCACGCCGGCAATCATGCTGACGTGCTGAAACACGCGGTTCAGGCGCTGATTCTTGAGTCGCTGAAACGCAAGGATAAGCCCTTTGTTGCCCACGATACCCATTCCGGTGCCGGGCGTTACGATCTGACCTCTGAACACGCCGAGAAAACCGGCGAGTACGTGGATGGCGTCGCCCGGCTCTGGGGAGAGGACTGCCCGGAAGAGCTCCACCCCTATCTGAAGGCAGTAAAGGCACTCAACCCCAGTGGCAACCTGCGCTACTATCCTGGCAGCCCGCTGCTGACTCGGGCATTGATTCGTGAACAGGACCGTATGGTTCTGACCGAGTTGCATCCGACAGACTTCCCTCGCCTGAAGCAGGAGTTTGCCCGCGACCGTCAGGTGAAGGTGTACCAGGAGGATGGCTACGCTCGCCTGAAAGCCTCTTTGCCCCCGAAAGAGCGCCGTGGTGTGGTGTTGATCGATCCCCCATATGAGCTTAGAGGGGAGTACAAGGATCTGGTTAAGGGAGTCAAAGAGGGGGTTCAGCGCTGGGCCACCGGCACCTATGCCATCTGGTACCCCGTGGTGAGCCGACAGGAGATCAATCGCCTGGAGCGTGCCCTGGAGTCCACCGGCATTCGTAAGATCTTGCAGATTGAGCTGAATGTCACCGAAGACACCCGCGAGCATGGAATGACCGGCTCCGGGATGATCGTCATCAACCCGCCCTGGACCCTGGAACAGCAGATGCAAAAGGCGCTGCCCTGGCTCAGGGATAAACTGGCTCAGGATGAGATGGCCAACTTCCGTTTGCGCTGGATAGTGCCGGAGTAGAATTGTCAGGGTCCCGAAAGGGGCCCTGTTTGGTTCTGGGTTTAGGCGGGAACCGGGGACTCGGCGAAGTTGTTGCTCAGGCCAGCTTCGCAGACCCGGTTTCTGCCCTGTCTCTTGGCCTGGTAAAGGGCGGCATCAGCCTGTTGGTAGATCTGCCTGGAGGACTCAAATTGTCCCGGGTCGACAGTCTTGATGCCGATGGAGGCGGTGATGTGCAGGCTGCCTGATTCCAGCGGCATCGGCGTCTGGGCCAGCTTGTGGCGAATCATCTCGCACTGGGCCACCAGACCTGGCTGGTCCGGCGCCGTCAGCATGGCAGCAAACTCCTCTCCGCCCACCCGGAAGCACTGGCCGTGGACCAGGGACACCGATTGGTCGATGATCTTGGCGGCGTGTTTCAGGGCACGGTCACCCACCTGATGACCAAATCTGTCGTTGATCGATTTAAAGTGGTCCAGATCGATCAGCACCAGGGCGCGCGTCTGGCCGCTGACCTCAATCTCAAGTTTATCCAGGGCATAGCGGAAGCTGCGGCGGTTCTTCAGCCCGGTCATGGCGTCGCAGTAGGCCTGCTCCTTGAGCTTCTGATTCAGCACTTCCAGCTCTTTGTTTCTGGCCATCACCTCCAGATTCATCTGTCTGGAGGAGTCGCTGCGGGCGCTGACCAGATCATTTCTGAGCTGGTAGAACTGTTTTGAGATCAGAATCCCCAAAAGTTGCATCTCTACGGTAAACAGGCCGCTGAGCAGGTATTTGGTGTCCAGGGAGATGGGTACCCAGCCAAGAGCGTTAGCAAAGCTCAGGCCGATGCAGATCAGCAGGCAGGGCCAGGCCAACAGGAACAGCAGGTTGGTCCAACCCGGCAGTCGCCAGGCGGTGACCACGGCGCAGCCGCTCAGTAGGGCCAGAATCATCATCGACAGCGGAATCAGCATCGCCATGGTGGCCAGGTGCACGCCAGCCAGCGTCAGAGCCAGAGAGACCAGCATCAGGCCGATCAGCAGCTGCAAAACCCGTCTCAGTACCGGGAAATGCTGGCGAATATTGAGGAAGCGCTCGGCAAACAGCGACGAAGCCAGAATCAGCGCTGCATAGCTTATCTGCAGGGCCCAGAAGTTGAGTGTGGGCCACTCCGGCCACAACCAGCGGAAACCGAAGCCGTAATAGAAGAAGGTGCACAGCAACGCCGTAAACAGATAGGCGCTATAGGCGATGAAGTTGGTGTTTTTCAGCACCAGGGACAGGGTCAGTCCATACACCAGCATGATTGCCAGTGAGCCGAAGAACATCCCAAACAGGAAGTTACGTTCCAGCTGGTGTTGGGCCCATTCCTCTTTGGTGTGCAGCTTGACCGGAAGCAGTTCGAAGAAGCCGCCTTCTGTGCTCAGCTTGACCCAGACATCGGTGCGTGACAGTGGCGGCAGGGTCAGCTCAATAGTCGGCGTGATGCTCTGCAGCGGGCGCTCATCGAAAGGGATTCGATCCCCCATCCTGTGGTGGCCTGCGAGCTCGGAGTAGACTTCGATGTAGTCCTGAGTGGTGGAACTGAACTCAAGCAGCCTGCCACGGGTGTGTTCCGATTGATTGGTGACCACCACCTTCAACCAGTAGGTGGAGTTGGAGATGCCGAAGCGAGCGGTGTCATCCGGCAGGAGCTGCCATTGAGCGGGGTTCATTCGGGCGATGTCGTAAACCGCGAGGTCGCTGCCGCTGTCCTCGAAATAGAAGACTTGCATCTCCACCGATCTGGCCTGAACCAAAAACGGCAGGAGTATAAGGACGATAAGAGCTACAAGACTCTGGCCCCGCTTCCTGTTCACCCACCCAAATCCATTGGCGAATATTATTTGGCGCAATCTATCACCGTCAATTTTCCGTTGCACCGTCAAAGATATGTTGTGTGATCTATGTCAAAGAAAATGCGGGGTTTGGTCGCGAGTTGCTCTTACCTAACACATTGAATATGAGTTAGAAAGTCTTTTAGGGAAATGAAAGGTGCCCTTGATTCAGGCAAAGAAAAGGCCGACGTCTGGGTCGGCCTTTCGGTGATGCACTGTGGTGCTGATTACCACATCAGATCGTCCGGGATCTGGTAATCGGCGTAAGGATCGTCCTCGGCAGGAGCGCTCTCTTCGCTCTTGGCCAGAGGAATCACCATGGCGGGGTCACGCTGCTCAATCTTCTCGACCACCTTGGAGGGCACCAGCTCATAGCTCTCCTCCTGGATGACAATGCCCAGTTGGCCGGCAATCAACTGTTGCTGCTGAGCCTTGGTCACGTAAACCTTGGTGATCTTGCCATCGTGGCTGAAGTTGTAAGCGATGTCGCCCTTGCTGCGATCCTGCTTACTGGTGTCGATCAGCTGTTTGATCTGCGCCAGAATCGCTTTGGCCTGCGCCTCTTCCTGTTTCTGACGGTTCAGCTCGCGGTCGCGTTCCTGCTGCTCACGCTTGCGTTGCTCTGCCAGTTGCTTGGACTCGTCGGTCACAACTTGCTTGGCTTTACGCTGTTTATGCTTCTCTTTTTTGGCCTTCTGCACCGACTTCTTATCGGCCAGGCCTGCTTTTAAAAGTTGGTCCGCTAACGACATGGTCGCTCCGTCCTTAATCAATAAATACCGCAGTGACCAAGTGTATCAGCTTGGCAGCCAAACCCAAATGGCCCCTTTGGCTCTGGATTTTCACCAGCCTCTGCCCTAGTGTGGTGGTTTTTCCCATAGACGGTAGCAGGCGATGACAGTCACCACCCACTCACTGGTTGTTGGCCAACAGGCGACAGGTACAGACATCACGGTGCCAGTGATTCGGTTTTCAGGGCAGGGGACAGGTCCCAGTACCTATATACAGGCCAATGTCCATGGAGCAGAGGTTCAGGGAAATGCAGTCATTCACCACCTCGTTCAGGTCTTCAAAAAGCATCCCCCCCTGGGGGATGTGGTGCTGGTGCCCATGGCCAATCCTCTGGGAATCAATCAGAAGAGTGGCGAGTTTACCCTTGGCCGCTTTGACCCGGTAAGCGGAGAGAACTGGAACCGTCAGTATCACTTTGACCCCAGCCTGGTGCAGCATCTGGCGCAGACCATGACCCAGGCCAGTGAGCTGGAGCTTGCTCAGGCGATGCGAGAGGGGATTCAGGCTCAGCTTGACACCAAGCTGGCGTCGCCTTTCGGGGTGAAAAGTGGCCAGCACCTGGCATTGAGGCTGCAAAAAATGGCTCTGGAGGCAGATATCGTTCTGGATCTGCATACTGGTCCTATCTCAGCACGCCACCTATATGTGCCCGAGTACGCTCGGGAGCGGGCGCATCTGTTTAATATTCCACTCAATATTCTGATTCCCAGTGACTTCGCCGGGGCCATGGATGAGGCCAGCTTCAGTCCCTGGTGGCAGTTGTCCGAGGCGATGGCTCAAAGGGGCAGGGAGCTGCCGGTCCTGGTGGATGCTTTTACCCTGGAACTGGGGTCTCAGGAGTACCTTAATGTCGAAGATGCATACTGGGATGCCCTGGGGATAGCCCGTTATCTGCAGCATCGGCGGGTATTGCCTAAGTTCGAACTGTCTCTGCCCAAGATAACTCAGCATGCCTGCCAATTGGCGGATTATCGGGCGGTGTACAGTCCCTGTGGTGGTCAGATTGAATATCTGGCCAGCCTGGGGCAACCGGTTGATCCGGGGCAGCCGTTGGCCCGTATTTGGCACTTCGATGCATTGATGACGGGAAAGCGGGAGAGCAGAGATCTGACGCTGCCTGAAACCGTGATACCTGTGCTTCACTTTGCGTCGGCCAGTGTTCGTCAGGGGACTGAGTTGTTTAAGGTGCTGAGCAACACCTTCTTACTGTAGAAGTTTGCGCTGGGATAGTTTTCAAATCGTTAATTTTTAGACATTTAGTCACATAGTGAACAGGATTTGGCGCGAAATGCAGCGGAGATGCACAGGGCTGGGCAAAGATAGACCATTTGCTTCTGAGGCCCTTGCAAATCTGCCGGGAGGGAGTATCATGCGTCCTCGTTGTCGGCCAGTAGCGCAGCCTGGTAGCGCACCGTCATGGGGTGTCGGGGGTCGGAGGTTCAAATCCTCTCTGGCCGACCACTTTTTCTTAAAGTTATAGAACGGATTTTTCTTTCTGTAGCTGTCGACCCTGGAAAGTGCTTCGCACTTTGGGTCGGACCGGGGCGCCGGCCGGGTTAAATCCCTCTGTCGACCACTTTTTCTTAAAGTTATAGAATGGATTATCCCTTCTGTGACTGTCGACCCAGGAAAGTGCTTCGCACTTCGGGTCGGACCGGGACGCCGGCCGGGTTAAATCCCTCTGGCGACCACTTTTTCTAAACTATGGGAATGCGATTCCGGTAGTGAAAATCTTGGAAGCAACTGCGAGCTCCTTGGTTAAAATCTGTTTTGTCGGCCAGTAGCGCAGCCTGGTAGCGCACCGTCATGGGGTGTCGGGGGTCGGAGGTTCAAATCCTCTCTGGCCGACCACTTTTCAAATGAACCGATTCACGAAAGTGAGTCGGTTTTTTTGTGCCTCCCCCCTGGAAGGCACTGCGCGCTTTGGGTCGAACCCTGGCCGGGCGTCGGGATGCCGCCCAGGATAAATCCCTCTGGCTGACCACAATTCTGAGAAAAGCTCTTACCGTTAGGTAGGAGCTTTTTTCGTTTCTGCGGCCACTTAATGGCAGTGGCTTAGGAAGCCTGCTGGTTCGTACCGAGTCTATTCAATCCACTGCGTATTCCCCTGGCACGGTCATGCCGGTATATGGACTCCTCCCGAGTTTCAACCTCCAGCGCAGACAGACAAAGTAAGATGCAGGCGTATATTCGGGCTCTTGATGGGTTGCGATCCCTGGCCACTGATGTTTTCGCACCACCATGCCTCTACGCGAACGCGGAATTGAATTCTCGCCGGCAAGATCAGGCTCTTGGTGGTCGGTCTCACCTGTTTGTTATGCGCTCTTGGTTGTCACTCTTAACTCTTGAATCGATGGTTAGATAGCTTGAGGTTGTTGATAATCCTGATCTCGGTGCAACATGGCCCAGGCAGTGCGAATGGTTTTGTTAACTAGCGCCACTGCCGCACGTCGAAGCCCGCGTCGCTCGATAATTGCCAACAGCCATTTTTCTTTGAGTGTCTTAGGTGGCCTACGGCCTAATTGCATGGCCACAGCTAATGCCCCCTGAATCAGGTTGGCGCGCAGCCGCTTATGGCCAATCCGCTTGCCAATACCACCTAAAGAAGTGACGCCCCCGGTACTGAATTGTTTAGGCGTCACTCCAATGCAGGCCGCGGCTTCCCGGCCATTCTTAAACCCTTCACCACGCTCACCTAAGATGAGATACAAGGCCAAGGCATTAACCTCGCCAACGCCTTCAAGCTTCATGAGCCTCTTGCAGGGCGACTGCTGCTTTATCAATTCTGATAGCTGATTCTCTATTTGTTTGAGCTCATCTCTCCCCCGTTGCCATTGCTGGTACACCTTTGAAAGCTGAGCTTTGAAGGCCTGAGGAAGAAGCTCAGACGAGCCGTCTAGAAGCTCTGGCATGATCCGTATAAGTGCTGTATTCCCTTTGGCGATGGTGATACCAAACTCATAGAGCAAGCTACGCATCATGTTGCTGGTTGAGCGGTTATGATCCAGCCAGTGCTGACGCATCCGCTCAATGCTTTGCAAAGCTTGTTGTTCAACCGATTTGACTGCTGCAGAGCGAGTGCTTGGCTGACGGGCTGCTATCGCGATGGCCAGTGCATCGTTGCTATCGGTTTTATGGCCCTGCCGATATGGGGTGACTGTTTTGGGGGCGATGATCATGACGGAGTGGCCAAAAGATTCAGCGAAGCGGCCCCAGTAGTGGGCGGAGCCACAGGCCTCCACGGCAACAATGGAGGGTTTCTGCTTGGCCAGCCATTGCTCAAGTCGTGCGCGTGACATACTGCGGTTATTCAACACTTGATGTTCCGGACTGAGCGTTGCCACTTGGAAAGAAGATTTTGCCAGGTCGATGCCGATGATATTAAGGTTAAGCATGTATGGGCTCCTTTCGCTGTTAGAGCGGTTGTGGTGACTTAACTCTAGCCCCTTAGGGGAGGGAGGAGTCCATACATCGCGAACGCCGGTATCCAGTGTCTGTGCTGGCAAGGAGTTTGGGTCCCCATCAGGGGGCCTTTGTGCTGTATGTCCATAGGGACTGACAAACGGGTTGGACATTGTGTTGATCGCTGTGCAACTGCCGGGAAAGACTCAAATTGTCTTAATACCGGGCATACAGGTTGGGAATTGCATAAAGAAAGAGCACTCGGCGTGGCAAAGGTTGCAATTCGCCGGGGAGAGGGTATTATCCCTCCTCGTTGTCGGCCAGTAGCGCAGCCTGGTAGCGCACCGTCATGGGGTGTCGGGGGTCGGAGGTTCAAATCCTCTCTGGCCGACCACTATTTGAGAGAAGGCTCTAACGTCAAGTTAGAGCCTTTTTTCTTGCTTCCTCCCCGGAAAGTGCTGCGCACTTTAGGTCGGACCCTAGCCGGGCGCAGTCAAATCCTCTCTGGCCGACCACTTTTCAAATGAACCGATTCACGAAAGTGAGTCGGTTTTTTTGTGCCTCCTCCCCAGAAAGTGCTTCGCACTTTGGGTCGGACCGGGACGCCGGCCGGGTCAAATCCTCTCTGGCCGACCACTTTAAAGAAAAAAGCTCTAACCGAAAGGTTGGAGCTTTTTTCGTTTCTCCGCCCCTGAAAAGCGCTGCGCGCTTTGGGTCGGACCGGGACGCCGGCCGGATTAAATCCTTTCTGGCCGACCACTTTAAAGAAAAAAGCTCTTACCGAAAGGATGGAGCTTTTTTCGTTTCTGCGGTTCAAATTATTGCTGCTGCGGGTCTCTTCAAGGAGTTAAGGGGATTCCGAGAGGCTGCTCAATACCAGGTGTTGGTGTTCCGCGGGCATGGCGTCGTTGTAGGGCTCGGAGACATCCCAGCGCTTCAGGTAGTAGGGCAACAGGGCCTCTCTGACGCGCTCACTGCGACAGAGGGTGTCGGGATCCATGCCATAGTCTCGGGCGATGATGCGCCTTTGTCTCTCCTCCAGCCTTGGGTTGGGGATCAGTTTGACTTCAAGCTGTCGGTTCCAGACCGCATCCTCCTCCTTTCTACATCCTGCCAGTCTCTGTTCGAGGCTCAGTTCACCCCGAAAACGACTGATCACAAAGTCCCGGAACTGGCGATTCTTCTCACACCAGGCGCGCACGTGCCAGCGAAAGCCGTTGTATACCAGGGTATGCGGAGCCAGCAGTCGGCCAGGGTCATCTTGCGGAGGCGCGGCGGACAGGGACTCATAGTGTCCCTCAACAGTCAGCCCCTGACGGGCAGCCTGGATCAGGGTTCGCACCACCTGGGGGGAGACATACCTGGAGGGGGCGTCCATATAATGGGTGGCATCCGGTTGCAGGCTGGTCAGTGACAACATGTCCCCCAGGTCATCATGGCGGTCCAGCAGCTGCAGGTACTCATCAACATGGCCTTTGCAGAACCTGGGCAAGAACCCGTTTGCTGGCTTGTAGCCTTTCAGGCTGCGGTCATACTCCAGGCTGGCACCGGAGCAATCCCTTATGTAGGTGTTGATGTCCTTGGAGGCTTGCTGACGACCGATATCGAAGGCCTGACACAGATGATTGGTGGTCAGGCGCCCCTCCCACAGGGCAATGATCTCGATGAGGCGATACCTCAATCTCTGGTCAACACGCATAGAGTTTCCATCTGCTTGAAAAGGCGACATGTTAATGTAGCCAGTAATGACATGTAGTTTCAAGCTACATTAATATGGGTTCCGAGCAGCGCCCCCATATGGTGGTTGCCGCATATTCGTTCAGTTGATTATGTTTCTAACTTAAATCACTGTTTTAGAAATATATTGCCATCACTATAGTCCACTGAACTTCGCAATACTCTAGTTGGTTAAAAAGAGAACGCTATGGAACTCTCCCTCAATGATCTGGGCCTGGCCCTGTTTGCCCTCACGGCCTTCAACAGTGCCTTGATCCTCTATCTGCTGGTTCGCCAGTCCGCCATGAAGGTGATGCAACAACAGCTTACCCAGGAGACGGAAACTCGAATCGGTGAGTCTGCCACGGAGGTCGCGTCTCTGATCACCAAGTGCGCCACTCAGGTTCAGGAGCGTAACTTTACCGCCTGGGAGGAGTTGCGGACCAGTTTGAACAATCATGCCAAAGCGGCAGAGGAGAACCATAGCAAGCTGACGCAGACATTGATTTCGGTGGCAGGTGAGCACCGGGGACACAACGAATCTTTGCTGGAGCATTTGTTGAGCGCGGTACAGCAAGCGCGGATAAATACCAAAACGGAGATGGAGAAGCTGAGTGACCAAGTGGCGGCGCTGCCATCTGATCTCCAGCCTCTGATGCAGGCTGAGCGGGAGTCGATAGAAGCGGGCCTGCTCAAGGTCAGCGACCTGCAGCAGGAGAGCCTGCAGAACCTGGGGGCCAAAGTAGACACTGGCCTGGACAAGCTTTTGAGCCAAGGACAAGCCTTGACCAGCAAGCTGGAGCAGGTGGCCAGGCAGCAGCGACTGGCGGCTCATCAGGAGAGATTGGCCTTGGTGGAGCAACTCAGCGAGCGGGTGCAAAGCCTGAAGATCAGCAATGCGGTGGATCTCACCAACGCCCTGATGGAGGGGCGCGACCTGAAGGTGGAGACCGAAGAGTTTGTAAAGCACCTGGGCGAATGCAAAGTCACCGCCATGGAGGACAAACTCAGTGGTCAGGTGACCGAGATTCTCTACGAAGAGGGGCGCAAGGTCGCCAGTCGCACCTTCGAGGATGGGCAGCTCAAATACCAGATTCAGTTCGATGAACAGGGCAGGGCAGTCAAGGGAGAGGAGTACAGCTCCGATGGTGAGGTGGCCTTTGAATACCGTTACGACCTCGCTGGCGAAGTCAGCAGTCGTCAGGACCATACGGCCACAGTGCAGTAATCAGCATCCACAAAATTTAAAGGGCTTATCCGATGTTTTTAAACCTTCTTCCTAAAAAAGAGCGTCAGCACTTCCTCAATCTGGCTCGATACGCCATGGGGCTTAACGGTGAATTCAAATCCGAAGAGTTGGAGATCTACAACTCCTTTGTGCATGAGTGTGACCTGCACGGCTATCAGGCAAAATCCGGCAACAAGCAGGTGGCTGAATCTATCGAGGCCCTTGCCTCCGGCAGCCCAGGTCACCGCAAGGCGGTGATGATTGAACTGTGCGGCATCATGCTGGCTGACAGTGCCATCTGTGACCATGAGCGGGCCTTTATTCACAGGCTGTCCGAAGCTTTTGAGTTGGAGGACTTCGAGGTGCGCCGCATTGAGCGCTGGGTTGCGGCCATGAACGATCTGGTGGCCGAAGGCTATCAGATGGTGGAGGCCTGAGCATGCTGGGGCGGGTATGGAGCTCGGTTCGCAGCTGTGCGTCCAGAGCGGTCAGTAAGGTCAAGAGCGCCTGCTCTAAGGCCTGGAATGCGGTGACCGGCAAAGACAAGTTTCTGGAAGCGAAGAAGCTGCACGAAGAATTGATGGAACGCTATATGCGACAGCAGAAGCTGTACCAGGAGCAGGTTGAGGCTCGGAGCCAGGCCATTGAGGGGCGGCTGAAGGCGATCAACGGCTTTAAACAGCAGATATTCGACAGCCAGTTTCCCCGGTTCATCTCCCTGGCCAACCGGCTTCATAACGTGCGGGTGGCCGGCAGTCATTTCGAAGAGTTCTTCGACAACAAGCTGATGGAAGTCGCTTCCGCCTCCGGGGTTCGCTCCAAGGCTGAGCTGTTTGAGATCGATTTCGACAACCTGGGCTTTCGAGAGGTGGCGTTGTCGGTGCTGACCCTGGGGATCTACTCCCGCAAGAAGGCCAAGGAGTCGCTGCAGCAGGTCAAGGATGAGGCGGTTCGTGTGGAGGAGGAGATCGCCAAGATGGAGGCTCAACTCACCAAGATAGAGGTGGTGGAGCAGTCCATCGGTCAGGTGGAACTTTACTTCGACCAGTTGATCGCCAACTATGGCGCCCTGCTGGACAGGTTCGAGTATGGCATCAACTCCCAGCGTATTTTGCAGGTCGGGATGAACCCGGAGATGTTTGCCGCCAAGCTGGATTTTCGCCTGTTGCCTGTGGCCCACATCCAGGAGTTTCAGGCCCTGTTTAATCTCTCTGTGGTGCTCAAGCGCATGGCCCAGATGAGTTACCTGAGCCGGGAAGGGGCGGTCATCGATGGGGAAGCCACAGAAGCCGCTTCCCTGTTTGAGCGTGCCGCCGTGCTCAAAGTCGCCTGATGGGAGCCTCAACAATGGAACAGCATGCCCAGCCAACACTGACCAGTGAGGCGGTGTTGGCTCAGCTTAACGGCGTGTCGCCCCTGCAGGCGAGCAGCGTTCTCATCGATCTTGAGCTCTATGAGCAGCGGGATTCTCTTGAGGTCCTTGAGTCTGTGTATCAGGAGTTTGAATCCAGATCCTCAGTGATGGATGAGCTGATCAAACCCATGGCGCTGAGTGTGCTCGACGGCATCATCAGCCACAAAGATCTCAAGCTCAATCGTACCGGCCTCTCCGCCACCCGGGTATGGAATGAGGTGCAGCAGTTTGATTATGGCGAGGGGGCGACCCTGAGCAACGACGCCCAGCAGTCCCGTCAACAGCTGGATGCCATGCGTCAGGCGCGACACTATGACGAGAAGGTGCGCGCCTCCATGACCAAGGAGAAAAACCGGGAACAGCACAAGGAAAATCATTTTGGTGGGGCTGCTCAGGGTTACAGCGACCTGGAAGTGAATGACGATGGCAGCAAGGTGCGGGTCTATCGCAAACAGGATACTGCCAAGGAGAAGGGCAGCTACTGGCGGGCGGTGGATACCGATCATGTGGTGCCGGTGAAGCAGATCAATGACCGCTACGCCAACAACGCCTTTTTGACCGAGAAGGACCTGGTGGCCATCACTGATGGTGACTTTAACCTGGTGGAGATCTCCAACCGCTTCAATCGTGCCAAAGGTGCGCGCAGTTTTTCGGAGCTGCAATCTCAGAAGCGCGCCCTGGAAGCCAAACAGGCGTCGGGCAAGCGTTTGACCTCAGACGAGAGAGACCGACTGGAAAAGCTGTCCCTTAACAGCGATGAGACCTATGACGCGTCGGTCAAAAAGCAGCGCCAGGCGGAGAAGGCGATCCATAAAAAGGCCCAGCACAAGGCGATGGAGAACCTGAAAGACAACAAGTGGGCCGTGTCCCAAAAAGCCGCCAAGCAGGCGGGGGAGCAAAGCGCTTACCAGGTCATAGGTCACGGCATCATCGCCATGATCAAGCCGCTGCTCCATGAACTTATGGATGCGGTGCGACACGGCTTTGCCGAAGGGGTAGGGGCTGCCACCGCCCTGGAGGGGCTGAAGGCGCGTATGGCCAGGCTGATGCGCTATCTGAAGCGGGAAGTATTGCCCACCCTGGTGCAGGGGGCGAAAGATTTTCTCAGCAACCTGTTCAAGATCCTGATTGAAGGGGTGTTGGGCCTGGTCACCGGCATGTTCAAGACGGTGATGAAGGTGATCTCCGAGGGCTTCTCCGCTCTGGTGGGAGCCGGCAAGATCCTGATGCAGCCCGACTCGGCCATGAGCCGGGCCCAGAAGGCCGATGCCATCGTCAAGCTGTTTGCAGCCACGGCGGCGGGTTTTGTCGTTTACTATTTTGAGGCCAGCATCCTGTCGGCGCTGCCCAAGGGCTTTATTAAGGACATTGCCCTGAGCACCTTAAGTGGAGTGGCATCTGTGGTGGTGGTGTATCTGCTGGACCAGGCCGACATCTTCTCCACCAAGGTTGAGCTGCGCTCCAAGCGGGTGGCGGAGATCTTTGAGCACAGGGTGGCGCAAATCAAGCTCAACACCGACGCCTTTGAGGCCACCGCAGTGACCAAGCTGGCTCAGGACAAGCTGGCCTTCATGGCCATCAGTGAGCAGATGAGGGGGCAGATTGATGCCGATGAGGATGTGAACCCGTCGGTGGAGGCGTTGGCACAGGCCTTCAACATTGAGCTGTCGGTGAAGGACACCGATGATTTTCTCAATCTGCTGGAGAGCAGTGACGCCCTGGTGGTGTAAAAGAAACAGCGAAGCGGTCTGTGGACCGCTTCGCTGTTGGCCTTCCATGGCCGGGGGATATTCAGTTTACCGCGGCCAGCAGGCTTAACACGGCGGCAGGGGCGATGGCGGCAAAGGCCACGGCGGCCCAGTCTACAAAGGACTGGTTATCTCTCTTGGACATAATGACTCCCGGAACAACAACAAACCCCAATCGGGGAGTAGGGGGCATGGAACACGCAATGGCGCGCTCATTCCTGTTCCACAAGCCTTAGTATCTGCGTCAAATCGCACCGCTATAATAGCCGAGCATTTCACTGGTGAGCATTCGGTTATTCTTTGGTTTAGACTCGGCGGGTTTCCTGCGACCGGACATAAAAAAGCCCCGCTTTGCGGGGCTTTCTGTCGACAGGGAATCAGTTGGCAAACAGCCGGCGATTCTCCTCCATCACCCTCAGCAGTATGGGGGCATCCAACTTGGCATCTCGGATGCGGTGGTGGCCATTGTCATACACCCGGTAGTCGCCATGCTTGTCAATCACTGTGGTGGAATCCTTGGTCTTGATAGCCACATAGCGGCGGTTGCCTGCCACCAGGAAGTCAAGAGTGGAGGGGGCGTACAGAGAGTCCCCCAGGCTGTACTCCGCAGGATTATTTCCGCAGCCCAGCAGATTGGTCAGCAGAGTCGGCGCCAGCGCATAGTGGCTGGTGGGGTAGTTGATCTGCTTACCCACATCCCCGGACCCGCGGATCATCAGTGGAACCTTTGTGGTGGCGTCGGAGAAGTTGCGGCTCAGGGTGTTGTGCAGGCTGGAAAACTCCTGGCCATTATTGCCGGTTACCATCACCAGGGTGCTGCTGTCCACCTTGGTCAGCAGTCGTGCCAACTGGCTGTCGAGGAATTTCAGCGAGCTGCGGTATTGATTGAACAGCACCGCCTGAGCCTCGTTGATATCCAGTTCCGGCTTCACCGTGGGCAGGCCCACGAAGCCCACAGGGGTGCTGTACACCGATGGTGCATGGTACTGAACCAGCATCGCCAGCTTGTTGTTGCCGGACTTCAGCAGCTCCAGGGCCTGATCCGTCGTCTGAATATCGCGCTGTGCCGCCGAGTCAAACGGTTGCTCCTGCTTCAGGGTAAAGTTCTGAAGTGCCAATTGGGTAGAGGGTTCCAGCTGGGAACCAGCCACACCCACGGCCACCAGGTTGTAGCCTTGGGCGGCCAGCTCCGTGGTCAGGACAGGAGACTTTTGGTCGGCCAGCAGCGAGGCCTCATAGGCGGGCAGCAACCCATAGAGCAGACTCCTGAGCCCCTGGCCAGCTTCATTGGAGCCACTATAGTGGTTCCTAAAGTCGTGGGTGCCCTGTGCCCACTCGCTGAGGAAGGGCATGGTCTCGGGCGTGATCATATCCCGGCGAAGGGCGTCGACAGTCACCAGCAGCACTGACTGAGTTGGAGCAGCGACACATTGCATCGGCTGAGTGGGGTAGGTCAGCTGCTTGGTGGGCTGGGCCGAGGTTTCCCGCTCCGCCAGAGTCTCCTCATCCACAATGCCGCGGCTGGCCATAAAGCTGCGAGCGGTGGCGGGGTAGTGAAGCGGTAACATCTCATCCTGCTGAACAATTGGCTGATAGACATTGGCATCGGCCCAGATGTGCAGCAGGTGGCTGCCCAGGAACAGGCTGATCATCACAGTGGCAATCTTGCCGCCCCAGGAGCGCCGTGCCAGTCGCTCGATTCGTTTCCATAAGCCGTTGGCCAGTAGCAGCTGCAGCGCCAGCATGGCTGCCGGCGCCACCAGCAGCCAGGGGTTGCTGATTAGCTTGGGCAGATCGGCGAAGGAGATATCGAACACAAAGGGGTTGAGGTGCAGCCGATAGTGGTCGAACACCAGAATGTCATACACCAGCACCATATGGGCCAGGGTGGCCATGATCGCCGCGTAGCCCCGCAATATCTTGGAGTAGGGCAGAATCAGGCTGATGGGGAACAGCAGCAGCAGATAGAGCAGAAAGCTGATAAACGAGAAGTGACCCACCAGGGTGATCACTGAATAGAATTGGGCAAGCAGGGTATCCGGCCAGCCCAGCAGCTTCACATAGCGAACTGCGATGATGGCGGCCAGCAGGCCATTAATAAAGGCAAACCAGTGACCCCAGGTTACCAGGCGGGAGACTTTGTCCCTTTGCAGATCGGTTGCGTGCATGGATGTGGCAGTATTCCTTATTAGGAGCTCATATCCTAAGCGGAAACAAGACGCTATACCAGTAAACTGGTGTAAATCCTGCCTGTTTTGGAGGATAGACACCTAAAGGGAGGGAGGTGACCCAGGATAGGGTCACCTCTCGGGCATCAGGCGTCGTGACGGCTGTCGACGGAGGCGAGCAGGGCCTGACCAAACTGTTCGGCCAGACGCTTGCGGGCGCCGGGAGCCACATCACGGTTGATGATGTCGGTGGCGCAGTTGCCCAGCACCATCAGGGCCAGATCGGTAGGGGTCTGGTTTTTCTCCAGAACGACAAGCAGCTCGTTCAGCAACTTTTCCACCTGGTCGTTGCTGTATTTGGACAGAATAGCCATGGCTTTTCCTGTTATGTTGATTCAAAGGCGCAGTATAATAGCCGATCTGTGCGTGAACCACTAACACCAGGAACAAGATGATTAAGATTGATCAGGCGATTCTGCATGCGGTGCAGAGGGACGGCGAAGGCCAGCTGCGTTGTAAGTTGCGTCCACAGCCTCTGGAGCAGTCCGACGCCCTGGACGAGCTGCTCGGCGAGTTGCACCGTCTCTATACCGCCAAGGCGGGCAAAGGATATGGCTACTTTGGTGTGCCAGAGGGAGATGGCGAGGCCAATGAAGCGTTTTCTGACGCCCTGACCCAGTGGCATACCGGCAACCTGGGCTTTGTGGAGTTCAGTGGCCAGGCAGGCAAGCTGCTGGAGGCGGAGCTGGGGAAATACGATTTTGCTCAGGGCGGCTACCTGCTGCTGGCATCCTACAATCACATCGCCTGTGACTACCTGTTCGTGGCGCTGATGTCCCCCAAGCCAAGTGTGTCTGTGTCTCAGGAGATGGAGGTTCACGGCAGTGAGCACCTGGACCTGTCCAACCTGCAACTGGCGGCGCGCATCGATCTCAGCGAGTGGCGGGCCGACCCCTCCTCCAAGAAGTACATCTCCTTTATCAAGGGACGGGCAGGGCGCAAGGTTGCCGACTTCTTCCTCGACTTTATGGGATGCGTTGAAGGGGTGAATGCCAAGAACCAGAACAAGGAGCTGGTGCAGGCACTGGAAGACTACGTGGCCACCACCGATCTGGACGCCGATGAGCGCCAGCAGTGTCGTGATGCGGTGTTCGATTACTGTAAGACCCAGATAAGCTCCGGCGGTGAAGTGCAGCTCAAGGACATCGCTGATGAGTTTTCCGATCGCGGGGCCGAGGAGTTCTATCAGTTTACCTCGGCCGGTGAGTATGATCTGGAGGAGACCTTCCCTGGGGATCAGAGCACCCTGCGTCAGTTGAAGAAGTTCTCCGGAACCGGTGGCGGTGTCTCCGTCTCCTTCGATGCCCATCACCTGGGTGAAAGGGTGGTCTGGGACCAGGTCAATGACACCATCACCATCAAAGGTGTTCCGCCAAATTTGCTGGATCAGTTGCAAAGACGCTTGAAAGCGTGAGCCTGATCGCATAAAAAGGGCCTCGTCGTTAAGACGGGGCCCTTTTTGTTTCTGGGATGTAAAAAACCAGATCGGTAACCGTTTGCCCAAAAAGCGAATTTATATTCAATTCGTCCCTTAATTGGCTTTTTGTGCTCATATTTATGCATAAAGCCAGAATTTATATTTTACAATGTGGGTGGCATCGGCTAACCTGCGCACCAATCGCATAGGCGAACCTAAATTCCAGGTGAGCCGGTTGGTAAGCACAGCCGGTGTTCATCAGATAAAAATTACAAGGCAACACACATGCATAAGCACGCAACCGACGACAATCAGGTGAAAACCAGCAGAAACCTGATGCTGTTCTTGCTGCCCTCCCTGTTGGGGGTACTGCTCTTTATGACCCCGGTGATCTACGAAGAGGGGCTGACCATTCCCATCGCCATTCTGGCCAACGGCCTGAAAGCAGTGATTGGTGATGCTCTGCCCAATGTGGTCGCAGCCGTGGTGATCCTCATGGGCATCGCCACCACCGTGGTGAAGCTGTTCAAACCCAAATTCGTTACCGGCAGTGGCTTCCTCAACAGCCTGCTGAACGTCAGCCCTCTTTGGTTTGTCACTCGCCTGGCCGGTGCCATCTTCGTGGCCATGGTGGTAACCAAGACCGGCCCTGAGATGATCATCAGCGGCGATACCGGCACCTTTGTCTTTGGCGACCTGCTGCCTACCTTGTTTGCAGTATTCATTTTCGCCGGCCTGCTGCTGCCCCTGCTGACTCACTTTGGTCTGTTGGAACTTATCGGTACCCTGTTGACCAAGATCATGCGCCCGGTATTCAACCTGCCTGGCCGCTCTGCCATCGACTGTCTGGCCTCCTGGCTCGGGGACGGCTCAGTAGGCATCCTGATGTCCAGCAAGCAGTATGAAGACAAGTTCTACACCCAGCGTGAAGCGGCGGTGATTGGTACCACCTTCTCCGCGGTGTCCATCAGCTTCTCTCTGGTGGTGATTGCCCAGGTGAAGCTGGAGCACCTGTTCGTGCCTTTCTACGCCACCATCTGTTTGGCGGGTGTCGTCGTGGCCATCATTGTGCCTCGTCTGCCGCCTCTGAGCCGCAAGAAAGATCTGCTGATTGACGGCAGCGTTCGTGCCGCCGACGCCGAGATGATTCCTCAGGGTCACAACGTTCTCTCCTATGGCTACCTGAATGCCCTGAAGACCGCCGATCGCATCGAAAACCCTCTGGACGTGGTGAAAGAGGGGATCAAGAACGCCGTGGATATGGTGTTTGGTATCCTGCCGGTGGTGATGGCTGTCGGCACTCTGGGCCTGGTGATCGCGGAGTACACCCCCCTGTTTGCCTGGATGGGAGCGCCCTTTGTCCCTCTGCTGGAGATGCTGCAGATCCCCTTCGCTCAGGAGGCGTCTGAGACCATGGTGGTCGGCTTCGCGGATATGTTTATCCCCTCCATCATCGCAGCCGGCATCGACAACGAGATGACCCGCTTCGTGATTGCAGCGATGTCGGTGACTCAGCTTATCTACATGTCTGAGGTCGGCGCTCTGCTGCTGGGCAGCCGCATTCCAATCAATGTATTCGAGCTGTTTGTGGTCTTCCTGCTGCGCACCCTGGTCTCTCTGCCGGTGATTGCAGGCATGGCCCATCTGGTGTTTTAAGACAGAGTCATTTTGAAAAAGCCGGTGGAAACACCGGCTTTTTTTGTTTTTGCACCTCAGGGTCGCTTTGGTAAGGTGTGTAACGGACGCGCAGGTTGAATGACACAAACCACAAAATAATGCGTGCCGGTTTAGCTGACCTTTTTCGTCCGCTGTCAGGCGAAAGCCAGCGTATTAAACCAAAACTTATTACAATTATTAATACTACTTACTTTGGAGGGTAGGGATGTCCAATCGGTCCTCATTGATCCTAGGCATCTCTCTTGCGGTAGCTATGGCCCTAGCAGCGGTCATTTTAAGTCAAGGGATACAACAGTTTAAGTTATTGGATCGCACCGTGGTGGTGAAGGGGCTGGCGGAGCAGGAGGTGCCGGCCAACATCGCCATCTGGCCAGTGAAATTCTCATCTGCCGATAATGACCTGACTGAGGTCTACGACGCACTGGAGCGTCAGGCCGAACAGGTCAGAGCCTTTCTGCTGTTGCAGGGGTTCAGCGATGGCGAGATCACCCTGAGTACCCCAAGCGTCACCGACAAACTGGCACAGAGCTATGGCCCTGAGAGCTCGCCACTGAGATACAGTGGCAGCATGACCCTGACCATCTACACCGACAAGGTGGACCTGGTTCTGGGCGCTCGCCAGCAGCTGTTTACCCTGGCCAAACAGGGGGTGAACCTGTCCTCAGAGGACTACAACGCCCGCACCGAGTTCCTGTTCACCGGTCTTAACGAGCTCAAACCCGTCATGATTGAGCAGGCCACCCGCAACGCCCGCGAGGTTGCTCAGCGTTTTGCAGAGGACTCGCAAAGCAAATTGGGTAAAATTCGTCGCGCTCAGCAGGGCATTTTCTCAATTCGTGACCGGGATTCAACAACACCACACCGTAAAAAAGTTAGAGTGGTGTCCACAGTTGAATACTATTTGGTCGATTAAGGGAGGGGAGCCATGAGAATTTTTGTTTTAGCCTTTGTGCTGGCCCTGACCGGTTGTGCGTCGGCGCCTTACACTCCACAGACGCTGGATGCCCACCGGGTTGTGGAAGGGGTGAGTGCCGATGAGTTCGAGCTCTGCTTCAAGGTGCCTGTAGGCCAACATCTGGCGGGCCCTGTGGTCTCTACCGTGACCTATACCGATGAGCTGGGTGAGGAGCAACAGGTGGTGCTGTCTATGGAGTACGCTTCAAAGAGCTACCTGCCCGCCCTGAAAGGCATTTTGATGTTCCGTCATCCGGAGTATGAGTACCATTTCCGACTGACTCCGCACTCCCAACAGGTGTGGACCGAGTTGCAACAGCAACTGAGGCGCACCGCAGGTCGTGCCGAGCTCAAGCCCTATCCGGAGAACGGTATGTGGCATCACGAAGATGCGCCAAAGGCCGTGGCCGAGAAGAAGGGAATGGAAGCCGGCCTCAAGCTCTGAGCTCATCGAACCAAAAGAAACGCCGGGCATTGCCCGGCGTTTTTGTACTTATACCAACCGCAATTGGCCTTATCTGTTGAAACTCAGCCTCTGACCTACCGGCTCGGAGATCACCGCCTGGCCGTCATAGGCCATCACACCGCCGACCCAGGTGGCGGCAATGGTGGAGCGGAAGGTGTAGCCTTCGAACGGGCTCCACTGGCACTTGTAGAGCAGGTTGTCCTTACTGACCGGATAGGGTTTCTCCAGATCAATCAGCACCAGATCTGCGTGGTAGCCCTCGCGCAGATAGCCGCGCTCCTTCAGGTTGAAGCGCTCGGCGACCGCATGACTGGTCTTTTGAACCACAGACTCCAGGCTCAGCACACCATCGTGGACATGCTCCAGCAGAGAGAGCAGGGCATGTTGCACCAGAGGCACGCCGGATGGCGCCTTGAAGTAGGTGTTCTGCTTCTCTTCCCAGGTGTGAGGGGCGTGGTCGGTGGCGATGACATCGATGACGTCGCGCTTGACCGCGTCCAGCAGCGCCTGACGGTCGCGCTCGGTTTTCACCGAGGGGTTGCACTTAATCTGGGCCCCCAGGGTGTCGTAGTCCTTGTCGCTGAAGAACAGGTGATGGACACAGGCCTCGGCGGTGATGTTGGCCGTGGCCAAGCTGTCCAGGCTCTTGTTGGCTTCGAACAGGGCCAATTCGTCTGCGGTGGTGATGTGCAGTACGTGCAGGCGAGTGCCGTGGGCCTTGGCCAGCTCTATGGCCATCTTGGTGGATTTGATGCAGGCTTCCCGGGAGCGGATCTCACCGTGAAGCTTCATGGGCACGGCTTCCCCATACTTGGCCCTGGCGGCTTCCTCATTGGCATCGATCATCGGGGTGTCTTCGCAGTGAGTCACCACGGGTACCTTGGCACTGGCGAAGATCGCCTCCAGGGTATCGCGGTTGTCCACCAGCATGTTGCCGGTGGAGGCTCCCATGAAGATCTTGATGCCGCATGCCGCCTGGGGATCCAGGTTGCGAATGTCTTCCAGGTTGTCGTTGGTGGCGCCCAGATAGAAGGCGTAGTTGGCCACGGACACCTCGGCGGCGCGGGCGTATTTGGCTTCCAGGGCGTCGGCGTTGGTGGTCTGGGGGTTGACGTTGGGCATCTCCATGAAGCTGGTGATGCCGCCGGCCACCGCCGCCCGGGACTCAGAGAGGATGTTGCCCTTGTGGGTCAGGCCGGGCTCGCGGAAGTGAACCTGGTCGTCAATCATGCCTGGGATAAGCAGTTTGCCTTCCGCGTCGATGATCTGCGCGTTTTCCGGGGCGTCGATCTCCGGGGCAATCTTTTGGATGCGACCGTCGGCGATCAGCAGATCGCCCTGTTGACGGATCCCTTCGTTCAGCAGGGTGGCGCGTTTAATCAGTGTGATACTCATGGGCCGCTCTTATGCTCTTGTTTGGGTACAGACGCCGCCTATAATAGCGGATTGGATCTACCTTCGCCTATAAGGATGTGACATGTTCCGCAGTCTGAGCCTTGTTTTCTTTTCTCTTTTTACTATTTCTAATGCGTTGGCCCTGGAACTGAAAGACCCCCTGACTCAGGGATCTCTGGTGCGGGCCAAGGTGGAGCCAGGCAGCCAGGTCACCTTGAACGGCCAGCCGGTTCGAGCCGATGCCGAGGGGAACCTGGTGTTTGGTTTTGGCCGGGATGCCGAGCTTGAGCATAAGGTGGTGGTGACTTCTGCCAATGGCGAGGCCACCGAGTTTCCCCTGACCCTGACCAAGCGCACCTATCGGGTGCAGCGTATCGAGGGGATAGCCAAGCGCATCATGGAGCCCAAACCGGAAGACATCGCCCGGGCTCGCCAGGACAGTGCCCAGGTGAAGAGGGCCAGGGCGGTGGACTCGGACCGAATTGACTGGCAACAGGCCTTTATCTGGCCTCTGACCGGCCCCATCACCGGCGTCTACGGCAGTCAGCGGGTGTATAACGGAGTGCCCAAACGTCCTCACTTTGGCGTGGACGTGGCGGCGCCCACCGGCACCCGGGTGGTGGCCCCGGCGGACGGAGTGATCACCCTGGCGGTGCCCGACATGTTCTACTCTGGTGGCACCCTGATCATCGACCATGGCTATGGGGTCTCCTCCTCCTTTTTGCACCTGTCCCGCCTGTTGGTGAAACCCGGCGATGAGGTACGCCAGGGGCAGGAGGTCGCCGAGGTGGGCGCCACGGGCCGGGTCACAGGCCCCCATCTGGACTGGCGCATCAACTGGTTTGGTCAGCGGCTGGACCCTCAGTTACTGGTTCCAGAAATGGCTGAAAAACACTGATTTTTTCGACAGATGTTACAACTTAGCGGTTGTGGCATCTGTCCTCTCCTGCTAGCATCCAAGATTCGGGGTAGCCAGTGAATCTCTCTGGGTTCAATGGTAAATCGGATTGATTTATTTCAACAAATTCGATGAAGTGGCTCCGATAAACCTATCCTTATCCTGATTACACAAGGAGAGTGTGATGACTAATGAAGCACAGAAACTACTGATTAAGCTGGGCCTGGATGCTGATCTGGCAGAGCGTTTTTCGGTTTCTCCCGAGCTGGTGTGCGATGAGCTGAAGCTCGACCAGGAGAGCCGCGATCAGATTCTTCAGCTGAGTGAAGACGGGGATGACGACAAGACCATTCCTTTCTCCACCACCTGGGTAACCTGGATTACTCTGCCCTCCATGGGTGCCGGTAAACAGGGCTGACCTGAGCGTTTTTATTGGGGGAGCTGCTCCCCCAATACTCTGTTCCAGTGAGTGGACCATGCCATTGCAGCTTATTTCTCTTCTTCTGACCCTTCTCCTGTCGACCCTGGCCATTGCTGAAGAGACAGTAGCAACCCCCGCCCCCGGCTCTACCGAGGCGAAAATTGTCGAGCTGGAACAGATGTCCCGCCAGCAGCCCACCCTGGCGCTCAAACAGGCGGAGAAGCTGCTCGAACGCTTCAACTATCTGAAACCACAGCAGTTATGTAAAACCCTGCAGCTGGCTGCTTTAAGCCATCTTGGGCTAGGGGAGAACCATAACGGGCTGCGCCGGGCCAAGCGTGCGGCGGAGTGTGCCGAGGAACTGGGGCTCTATGGCGAGCTGGTGTACAACCTTAAGTTGCAAGCCATCGCCTCCCATCACCTGATGGAGGAGGTCGAGGCCTTTGGGCTTTACCTAAAAGCGCTGAAATACCTTGATAAGGTTGATAATGACCAGCGCAAAGCCGACATCCTTATGTCCGTGGCCAATGTCTACATCAGCATTGGCGATCCGGAGCAGGCCCTGTTCTACGCGGAGCGGGCCAAGGCCACCTATCAGGGGGATCCCTCATTCGATTGCCTGAACACCATGGTGGTGCTCAACATTCATCAAATTCAGGGCAACCGTGAAGAGATTGAGCGGGCCCACGGTTTGGCCGACGAGGTTTGCCTGAATCTCGATAACATCTACATGGTGATTGCCGCGCTGATTCAACAGGCGCAGGCGGACCTGGAGATCGGCAACAATGAACGGGCCTTGACACTGTTGAACCGTGCATGGGAGATGCAGCTCAAGGGCAACATCGAGCTCAACCTGGGCGCCCTGTTTTACAACAAGGCCAAGGTGCTGGTCACCCTGGAGCGCTACCAGGAGGCGCAACAGGTGATTGAGGAGTTCTTTGGACGTTTCAGTGGTACTCAGACTCCGGCAATGGAGGAGAATTTCGAGTCTCTGCAGGCGGAGGTGGACCTGGCTCTGGGGCGTTATGAGCAGGCGGCCAAGCATTATCGTAAGGCGTTGAAGGCACAGCAGGAAGCGGCCGAGAAAAACAACAACATTACCCTGGCGGTTCAGAAGATTCAGATGGACTCATTGCAGCATCAGGCCCAGGTGAAAGAGGCTCAGGCGCTGCAGAAGGCCCATGAAGCCGAGCTTGCCAAGGAGAAGGCTCGCAGTAAGAGCTATATCGCGGTCAGCGCCGCGGTCGCCTTTGGCATCGTCGGCATGGCCCTGGTGAATCGCCGTATGGGCCGCAGCCGTAAGTTATACAAGGACCTTGCCCATTTCGATGGCCTTACCGGTCTGTTCAGCCGCTGGTTCTGGCTGCAAAGCGCCGAGCGTCGTTGTGCCAGCCTCGACCCGGCCACCCCGGCGTCGGTTATCCTGCTGAGAATCGATGAGCTCAGAGCCCTTAACCTGGAGCATGGCTACAGCGTAGGGGATGGCGTGTTGCAGCGGGTGTCTGCCGAGCTCAAGGCGATAAAGCCTGAGTCCGCCATACTGGGGCGGACCGGAGGCAATCAGATTGCCCTGCTGCTGCCCGATTTGTCGCGTCCTGCGGCGGCGGCGCTGGCAGAGCAGATTCGCTCACTCATTGAATCATTGCCGACCGACGAGATGGATCTTAAACGGGGCATTACCGCCACCTTGGGGGTGTGCGGCTACAGTCGCCAGCGCGATTTGAACGAGCTGGTTCTCAAGGCCGACAAGGCCTTGGATGAGGGTCGCCAAGGAGGCGGCAACCAAGTGTTTGTATTTGAGGGAAGCTAAAAGATGAAACAGGGACGTTTAGACATTGTGGGGTTGGGCATCAACATTCCCCGTCATACCACCATGTTCACAGAGAGTCTGATCCGTAATGCCGACAGGGTATTCCATCATGTCACTCACCCGGTGGCACAGGAGTACATGGATCAGCTCAACCCCAACAACCACTCACTGCACCGCCATTACACCGAGCAGGAGGACAGGCCAAGGGCGTATCATGCCATGGCCGATGAGGTGGTCAGCGCCGTGGCTGCCGGTGAGAGGGTGGTGATGGCCCTCTATGGCCACCCCAGGGTCTTTGCCGTGGTCCCCAAGTTCTGCATAGAGCAACTGCAGGAGCTGGCCCTGCCGGTCACCATGCATCCGGGCATTGGCGCCGATGCCTGCATCTATGCCGACCTGAATCTGGACCCGGCCGAGCCGGGGATCTGCCATGTGGAAGCCAGCCAGTTTCTGTTCTACAAACTCGAGCCTATGTTGCAGTGCCATCTGGTGCTGTGGCAGGTCTCCATTGCCGGTGACACCACCTTCACCACCATTCAGCGCAGCCAGAAAGAGGAGCGTCAGAGGCTGGTGGACAAGCTTAGGCGCTGGTATCCGTCGGATCATCCGGTGTGCCTGTATGAGGCGGGCATCACTGCCCTACACAAGGGCCGTCAGGAGTGGATAGAGCTTAAGGATCTGGCTGAAGCTCATCTGAACCCCTGGACCACCGCCGTGCTTCGTCCCTGCAAAGGACTCGAAGTGGATGAGGAGTTTCTCGACGCCGAGCAGTTGCAAGGCTGATCTTCGCAACAGCTTAGAGTGAAAAAAGCCCGGGAGTGACCCGGGCTTTTTTGTCTGATTCCAGTTGTGTCAGCCTTTGTGCTCGCCCACCTTCTCCAGCACCAGTACCAGGACAAACCCTACCGCAGCGCAGGCCAGGGCCAGCATCAGCTGGTTGGATTCACCGGTGATCTGCTCAAACTGGCTGGGCAGCAGATTCTCCTGCAGCAGGGGCACCTGGTCACCCTTGGAGTTGGTGCGCCAGGTGAGGGTCTGCTTCCAGGGCCAGATTTTGCCCAGGGTCCCGATCAGCAGGCCAGTCAGGAATGCCAGTGTCTGGGTATGGAACCTGCGCAGCAGGAAGGAGAGCACGTGGGAGAAGCTCAGGATCCCCAGCACGGTGCCACTCAGGAAGATGGCGATGATCACCAGGTCGCGCTCATTCACCGCGCCCAGTACCGGGCCGTAGAGCCCCAGTAGCAGCAGGATGAAACTGCCGGAGATGCCGGGCAGGATCATGGCGCAGATGGCAATCATGCCGCCCAGCAGGATGTTCAGAGGCGTGGGATCCAGGGCCAGGGGGCTGGCCACAGAGATAAACCAGGCCAGGCCTATGCCCACCGCCAGGGAGATCAGCTGTGTGGGCCCCCAGCGGCCAATCTGCTTGCCGATATGAAGAATGGACACCAGAATCAGTCCAAAGAAGAAACTCCAGATGGCGATGGGGTGGTCGGTGAGCAGATAGGAGATCACCTTGGCCAGACTGACGATGGAGAGGCCAATACCCGCAATCAGGGTAACCAGGAAGGTGGCATTGACGTGGGTCCAGGCCGCCTTGAAGCCGTCACGGCGGATCATGCCGATCAGTCTGGGGTTGATGCGGCGAATGCTCTCCAGCAGCAGATCATAGATGCCGGTGATAAAGGCGATGGTGCCGCCGGAGACGCCAGGCACCACATCGGCGGCGCCCATGGCCATCCCTTTCAGGAAGGTTTTGAAGTCCAATCTCATTAACTACGCTGTATCTGTTTGAGTTTGACGGCATTATAGGTCGAGTATGTGGAAAAGTCGTGTATCGGGAGTTCAAACAGGCCCATGAGTTTCGAAAGATTGATCGACAGGCGTCGAAGCGACAGCCTCAAGTGGCAAAAGTATCAGGACGCAGACGTGTTGCCCCTTTGGGTGGCGGACATGGACTTCGCCATTCCAGCCGAGGTGACCCAGGCAATGAAGCAGAGGCTGGAGCACGACATCTTCGGCTATGGGGTGCTGTCCCAAAGCACCAAGCAGACCCTGTGCCGCTGGCTGGAGCAGCGCTGGCAGGTGCAGGCGACCCCGTCACAGTTGGTGACCCTGCCTGCGGTGGTGCCTGGCCTCAACTTTGCCATCGAAGCGATGGAATGCACCGACATCGGCTTCTTCTCTCCCATCTATCCTCCCATCCGTCAGGTTGCCCAGAACCTGGGAATTAAGGGGCGGGCCTTCGAGATGGTGGTGGAATCGGGGCGTTATCAGATGCCTCTGGAACAGATAGAGCGAGCGGCCAAAGAGGGGATGCAGGCTCTGCTCCTGTGTAATCCTCATAATCCGGGAGGCACCATCTGGCGTCAGTCTGAACTTAAAGCGCTGCTGGAGCTGGCCCGACGTTATCGGTTGCTGCTGGTGAGTGATGAGATCCACGGTGACCTGATTCTGCCCGGCCACCGCCACCACTCCCTGTCGGAATTGGCCTCTGAGGAGGACGCGGTGATCACCCTCGTCTCCGCCGGCAAGAGCTTTAACCTGGCGGGACTGCCCATCGCCTTCGCCCTGGTCAAACAGGGAGAACTGCGTCGTCGTCTCAAGGGCACCCTGGCGGGCCGCTGCGCCACCCACAACGTGTTGGCGGCGGTGGCCATGGAAGCGGCGTTTGACCGCTGTGCCCCCTGGTTGGAGGAACTGACCACCTATCTGGGAGAGAACTGGGCGCGCATCGAATCTCGTCTCGGTGGCATTGAGGGGGTCACTTTGATGCAGCCCGATGCCACCTACCTGGCCTGGATAGATTGCCGGGGTCTCGGGTGGGAGGAGGAGCCCTCCAAGGTGTTCACCCAGTACGGGGTAGGATTGTCCTGTGGCAGTGAGTTTGGTGCGCCGGGCTTTGTCAGGCTGAATTTTGCCTGTCCGGAAAAGACGCTGAATGAGGCCCTGGACCGTATGGTCAGGGCCCTGTCAGAGTATCAGGCTCACCCCTGAGGGGCGCGGTGGCCTATCACTTCACGGATGTCATAGGGGTGCAGCTTGATGGTCAGCGGCCCCTGCTTGAATGACACCGTGGGGTTGGCCAGAGGCTCGTCATCGGCTTTGGAACCGCTGGTTTTCACTTCGATGTCCAGGGTGCCGTCGGCAATCACCGGCCATTTTGCGGTAACCACCGGCAGCTTACGCACTTCGGTCAGCATCTGTTCGGCGGTTTTGGCGCCGCAGGGCAGCACAAACTCGATGTGCTCCCAGCCATCGGGGCGCTTGCGTCCATCGGGGAAGGGTAGTTCGATCACTTCCACGTCCCATTCCCCCACCTTAAGTGGTTCATTCAGTTCAATCAGGTAGATGGGGCGGCCGTTGATCACCTTATCGGAGATCACCTTGCCGCGCTTGCGCAGATGGTTCAGCAGATGATCGGCATCCGCCTTCTCGGTCACCCTCAGGGCGATATGGTCCACCGTCAGAGCCGCCTTTACCAGCCCGAGGCGGTTGGCGAACATGGTGATGTTGTGGCCAAACTCCGGGAGTTTGGCTAGCAGTTGTTCAATATTCATCGATGGCCGCCTGCTCTATGGTGTTGCCGTCCAAGTCCATGACTGTGAGAAGTGTACCATCAAAATGACCCAGGCTTGGGGCAAAGCCCCCCTTGGGCAGGGTGACGGAGCCGGGATTGAACATCAGCCTTCCCTCCTGCCAGCGGGCCATGGGGATATGGGTGTGACCGAAGCAGATGATGTCCCCCTGTGCCAGAGGCGGCAGTTTGCTGTCGTTCCACAGGTGGCCGTGGGTAATGAAGGCGCGTTTGTTGCCCAGCAGCATATTGGAGTAGTCCGCCAACAGCGGGAAGCTGCACAGCATCTGGTCCACTTCGCTGTCGCAGTTGCCCCGAACGGCCAGGATCCGCTCTGCATGCTGATTCAGCAGCTCAGCGACCTGGGGAGGATTGTACCCCTCCGGCACCGGGTTTCTTGGGCCATGGTTAAGGATGTCACCCAGCAGCACCAGGTGTTGGCAATTCAGTTTGTCCGCCCATTCTAGGGCCTTCTCCAGGGCCGGCAGGCAACCGTGAATGTCAGAGATAAACAGCATCAGTGAGACTTCATTCTTGGTAGGGTTCATCGAGTGTAACTGCCCCCTGTTCACATGACCAGCCAAGAGCCGCTTAAGGGTTTCAGCCTGTGAACTCTTCGAACAATTTCGCTCAAAACTGCGGATTTTCTGCGTTTTCATTCCCCATAAGCTAGGGTAACGTCAAAGAACAACCCTAAAAATAGATGGTCGAGGAGGGAGCCTATGAGCAGTACCGAGAAGCATCCGTTGGATGCAGGACCACTGGAGGGGCGTGCTCAGGTGGACCAGGAGGTGACCAGTGGTGCCGTGGCCGATATGTGGCTCTGTCTGCTGACCAACTTGGAGCAGCATGAGGTCAACGCCCTGGGGGAGTGCAACATGGCCCTGGCCTTTGATCTGGAGTTGGCGGTTCGGGTGGCCGAGCGCGAGTGTCAGCCGGTGGCCTCTGTAATGGGAGAGGTCCTGGCGTTCTACAACGACAAGCTGGCATTGTCTCTGGACTGCGATGAGCTGGCCCCCAGGCTGGCGGTCAGCGCCAGTCGGCAACGTCGAGGCGGCTCCCAGTTGCATTGATGCCTGGATCACTCATTGAAGGCGCGCCACTGGCCATATTTCAGTGGCGGCGCTACGCTGTGATCCCCTGGCTTGTGCGGTGCGCTGATGTTACGCAGATTTTTGATTGTTATCCTTTTTTTTCCGCTGGCACTGAGGGCTGCCACTCTGCCGCCGTTGGCCGGCGAGGATCAGTTCGGTCAGCCCTGCGCACTGAGCAGTGACACCCGCCTGTTGCTGTTTTCCCACGATAAGGCGGGCTCCCACCTGGCCATGGAGGCCATAGCGCGCCTTTGGCCCGACGGGGATGCCCCCATGCAACTGGTGGTGGACACCAGGGATGTTCCCGGCTGGGTGATGAGCTGGTTTATGCTCCCCAAGCTACGCAGACACAACACGCCATTGTGCCTGGATGAGCAGGGGGTGATGACCCGGGCGCTGTTGCCTGAAGAGGGGCAGGTGCTGCTCATCGGCCTTAACAACCTGAGCATCGAGGAGCAGAGCGGTTTTACCGATATCGATGCCCTGGCCGAAGCCCTGGAGCAGATCCCCCGCTCCTGACAGGTTATAGTGTAAGTCACGGATTTTTCTTAGATGGAAGGATGCCGATGCGTTTCGCTGTCTGTCTGCTGTTGCTGAGCCTGTGGGGGAGTCACGTCATGGCAAAAGAGCTGGTGGCCGCCGTTGAGCGGGTGCACCTGGGCCCTGGGGCCACCGACTTTCTGGCCAGGGTGGATACCGGTGCCGCCATCTCCTCGCTTCACGCCACTAACATTCACCTGCTGCAGAGTGGAGACCGGCAACAGGTGCGCTTCGTGACGGAAAACCGACGTGGCGAGCAGTTGACCCTGACGCTGCAGGTGGTAGACACCATGAAGGTACGCTCCGCCCAGGGCAGCGAAAGGCGGTATGTGGTGTTGTTACCGGTGAGCTTTCGTGGCAGCCAGAGAACCATCAAGGTTAACCTCAAGGATCGGGGCCATATGAGCTATCGTTTGTTGCTGGGCCGGAACTGGCTCAGTGGTCACTACCTGGTGGATGTCGATCGGCCCACCTCTCCGGAGTAACCCTTGTCTTACCTGATTTTTGTCACCCTGCTGTGGGCGTTTTCCTTTAGCCTTATCGGCCAGTTTCTGGCGGGCCAGGTGGACCCCTGGTTTTCCGTGTGGTTTCGAGTATTGCTGGCGCTGCTGGTGATGTTGCCCTGGTTGAATCTGCGCCATCTTAACCCAGCATTAACCGCTAAGCTGTTGGCCATCGGCGCCTGTCAGTTGGGGGCCATGTACGGGTTTTACTATCACGCCTTCGAGTTCCTCTCAGTGGCTGAGGTGCTGCTGTTTACCGTGCTGACTCCTGTGTACGTCACCCTATGGTACGACTGGCTTTGTGGCCGTTTCTCGCCTTGGTATCTGTTGACGGCGGTGCTGGCGGTGGCCGGAGCCGTGGTGATCAAGTACACCGGTGTCGAGGGCGACTTCCTGACGGGCTTTCTGATTGTGCAGGGGGCCAACCTCTGCTTCGCCATCGGCCAGGCCAGCTACAAGTGGCTGATGGAGAGAGAGCCTCAGGACCTGCCACAGCATCAGGTGTTTGCCCTGTTCTATCTGGGGGCCTTTATGGTGGCTACCCCAGCACTGCTGCTCTTCGGCAATGCCGAAAAACTGCCTGAAACCCAAGTCCAGTGGGGCGTGCTCATCTGGCTGGGAGCGGTGGCTTCCGGAGCCGGATACTTCCTGTGGAACAAGGGGGCGACCAGGGTGGATGCCGGCGCCCTGGCGGCCATGAACAATTTGCTGGTGCCCGCAGGCTTGCTGGTCAATCTGCTCATCTGGGAGCAGAACCCGGACTGGCCAAGATTGCTGGCTGGCGGCGCAGTGATACTGTTCTCCCTTTGGTTTAATGAAGCCTGGGTGAAGCCAAGGGTGGAGGCCAGAACCACGGGGACATAATCCGGTGGCCGCCCACTCAGTTCGTTATGTAATCAATTGATTTATCATCGATAAAAACCTGATGGCCTCGGATTACTTTCCGGCAATTTTTGCATAGAGTAACTGCTCTTATCTAAGGGAGCGCACTTCATGCCGCAGAGTTTTCACTATCCGCAAAGCCCGGGCAATGTCCCAGATGGGCTGACCGAGGCCAGTGCCAAATACAGAATGCAGGCCTGGCTGGCGATGACCGGCTTACTGGCTTTCATCCTGGTTTATTTCGCCATGGCATTCTGTTTCGGCTTTATCGCCTATGGTAATGCCGTCTCGTTCCTGTCCGGAGGCGGTCCCTTCGCTGCCTTGATCTCCGCTATGGCGGGACTGATCACCCTGTTCATGGCCAAGTCTTTGTTCACTGTCCGGCGTTCTGGCAGCGTAGGGGGCGAGGAGGTGACCGCGGAAGATGAGCCGGTGCTGTTCGAGTTTCTGCATACCCTGGCGGATGAGATTGGTGCCCCGCGGCCCCACAGGGTGTTCATCACCTCGGAGGTGAATGCCGCGGTATTCTACGATCTCTCTTTGATAAACCTGATTTTCCCCACCAAGAAGAACCTGGTGATTGGCCTGGGCCTGGTGAATGTGCTGAACCTGGGCGAGTTAAAGGCAGTATTGGCCCACGAGTTTGGTCACTTTGCTCAGGGTTCAATGGCGGTGGGTCGCTGGGTCTATGTGGCCCAGCAGGTGATCTCCCACATGGTGGCGGTGCGGGACTGGCTGGATAAGGTGGTGAGGTTTATCTCCAGGGTGGATCTTCGTGTGGCCTGGATAGGCTGGATTCTCTCTCTGGTGATCTGGTCCATTCGCTCTTTGATGGACACTCTGTTTCGGGTGGTGGTGATCGCCGAGCGTGCCCTGAGTCGGGAGATGGAGTTCAATGCGGATCTGGTGGCGGTGTCGGTCACCGGCAGTGATGCCCTGGTCAACGCCCTGTACAAGCTGCAGGCGGCCGACGAGGCCTGGCAGGAAACGGTGGATCTGGTGTCCAGTCAGGCGCGCAGTGGCAAACGCATCGATGATCTGTTCCAACTGCAGAGCCAGGCGGTTGAGGCCATTGGCCGGGTGCTGAATAACGACTCATACGGCAGTGTGCCATTGCCTCAGCAACAGGATGCCAGTCAGCACCGGGTGTTTTCCCAAGAGGTGGCGATGCCGCCGCAGATGTGGTCCACCCACCCGGGCAACCGGGATCGTGAAGACAACGCCAAGTCTCAATACATCGCGGCCCAGATCGACGATCGCTCTGCCTGGACCGTGTTTGCGGACGCCGACGCCTTGCGGGAGCGCATCAGTGATGGCCTCTATGTGGCGGACAAGGTTGGTGAGATGGAGGAGGTGGTCGCCGAGCAGGTGTTGGCTCAGCGCTATGACCGCCCCTCATTTTCACCGGAATATCGCGGTACCTACCTGGCGCGCAGCCCCTTTAGAAGCTTCTCCAACCTGGATGCACTGCTCCAGAGCAGTTCTGTGGCCCAGTTGGACAACCAGGTGTTTGGTCAGCTCTACACCGACGCCGTTGCCCAGCAGCTCGAGCGTGCCCGAAAGCTGGAGGTTGAGCGCCAGACCCTGCAGGCCTTGGCTTCGGGCAACCTGGAGCCCTCTGGTGGGATCATTCGTCATCGGGGCAAAGAGATCAGCAGAGACGCTATTCCCAAGGCGATGGCACAGATTGCCAAAGAACATAGTGAGGTGCAGGCTTCCCTCAAACGTCACGACGCCAATTGCCGCCAGGTCCACCTGTTGGCGGCGCAGCAGCTTGACGCCGGCTGGCACCAGTACCTGAAGAGCCTCTGTCACCTGCTGCATTGCAGCGATCACCTGAGAGCGGCGGCCCACAACGAGTTGGCGCTGCTGACCAATACCTGGCAGGTGATCACCGCCGACGGTCAGATTGGCTACTTCGAGAAGCGGCGCATTCTGAAGGTGTGTCAGATCATCCAGGACAAGATGCGAGACATCTCACAGGCTGCCCTGGCGATAGAGCTGCCAGCGGTCGTCGCGGAACGGTTAGGCGTTACCGACTGGGACTCCGAGTTCCCCGCCTTTACCCTGAGTGACGTGGACAAGCACAACTGGCCGGACTGGTGCCAGGCGGCCTCGGAGGCGATTGAGGCCTGTCAGCAGGCGATGGCGCTGATCTATTCCGCTTCCATCGATGGCTTGCTGGAGGCAGAAGCGCTGGTGAAACAGCACTACGTTAATGGTACCCCGCTGCCCAAGGCTCCCTTGTCAGGCGCCTGCCCTGAGAGTTACCCCATTCTGCTGCCAGGCGACGAGCATGTGTTGCAGCGCAAGTTGGACCTGTGGAACCGTTTCCAGCTGGCCCATGGGGTTGGTCCCACTTTGATGCGACTGGCGGTGTCCCTGGCAGTGGTGGGAGGCACCATCTGGTGGGGACTCTTGGGCAGTCACCTTTAACCCCGGTCATTGAGTGGCGGCTGTTGGCTGCCTATCTCTCCTTGTCTCCCCCAAAGGTGGCGCGCCACTGTGAGGGGGAGACGTCAAAGGCGGCCTTGAAGTGCTTTCGATAGACACTCTCGGAGCCGAAACCGGCCAGCTCCGCCACCTGAGCGATGGAGCGCTCACCCTTCTCCAGATACTGCTGGCTCAGCTTCAGTCGTTGGGTCAGCAACCACTCTCCAAAGGTGCAGCCGTAACTTGCCTTGAACTGACGGGTGAAGGTGCGCCGGCTCATGGCGCAGCGTTTCGCCATGGTCTCGATACTGTGGGACTGGTTCAGCTCCTGTTCCACCTGCTCAACCACCTTGCTGACACTGGTGGCCTGCTCCGGTCTGGGGGCGATGGGGGAGGGGATGTACTGCTGCTGTCCGCCGGAGCGAAATGGCGCAGTGACCAGAACCCGGGCCAGTTGACTGGTGACATCACTGCCACAGAAGCGTCGCACCACATGCAGGCAACAGTCCAGGGAAGCGGCGGTGCCGGCAGAGGTGATCAGCTGTGGGTGCTCGATGAACAGGGGTTGGCTGTCGAACGTGACTTTGGGAAAGCGCTGACTGAATTGCTCCACAAAGGCCCAGTGGGTGGTGGCGGTTTGGCCATCCAACAGTCCGGTCTCGGCGATCACAAAAGCGCCCAGGCAGAGGCCCACCAGCAGGGCGCCTCGCTGATGGGCGCTCTTGAGCTTGTCAATCAGGGGTGTTGGTGGGGGCGGAAGAGCATTGGGCCAGCTGGGGATCACTATGATGTCCGCGCAGTCTATGGCGTCTATTGACCGGTTTATCCTGACAGCGAATCCCGAACTGGTCTCCAGGTTCGGGCCTTCCGGGCTACAGATGGTCAGATCGAACGGGCAGGGTTGGCCCAGAAAGCCATCTTGAAACACCAGGCAGGGGACGGACAGATGAAAGGCGCTGATGCCGTCAAAGGCCACCAGGGCGACCTTGAGTGGGGTGGTGGTAGTCATGTTGGCCCGATTTGAGCGATAGGTGTCCTTAAGGCAAGTGTTGCACAAATGGTCCTGACTGCATACTGGTTCCTGTCAGAGATAACCCAGCCCGAGAGGAACCCATGAGAATTCACCACCTGCGCAGTGCCACCTTTGTGATTGAGTCTGGTGAGCGTTTCATATTGATTGACCCCATGCTCAGCGCCAAAGGGGCATTGCCGCCATTTTCGGTGATGCGGTTCAGGGCACAAAAGAACCCTACTGTGGATCTGCCATCCAATGCACAGGCCATCCTGGCGAAAGTGACTCATGCGCTGATCACCCACAGCCAGACCTTCGGGTTTAAGCCCCTGCAGCACAGCGACCATCTGGATGCGCCTGGAGAGGCGTTTCTCACCCAGGGCAATATTCCGGTGGCCACACCTGCCAAAGACAAAGCCTATTTGGAAAAATACGGCATCAATGTTGAACAGGGAGTTGGCGACTGGCAAACCGTAGACTTTGCCGGGGGTAAGCTGACGGCAGTCCCGGCTCAGCATGGTCATGGCTGGATCCATACCATGATGGCCAATGGCTGTGGTTTCGTCCTGGAGTTGCCCGGCGAGCCGTCTATCTACATCAGTGGCGATACCGTGCTGACCGATGAGGTGAAACGTGCTCTTAAAGAGCTTAAGCCGGAGATTACCGTGGTCGCCGCCGGTCAGGCACAGGTGGACATGGGCCAGCCGCTGCTGATGCCCACCGACGAGGTGATGGAGTTCATCAGGCTGTCACCAGGCCGGGTGGTGGCCAACCACATGGAGGCCCTGAACCACTGCCCCGTCGACCGCCCCATGCTTAGGCGCGCCCTGGAGTCTCAGGGGCTCAGCCACAAGGTGCTTATCCCGGAAGATGGCGAGGTGCTCGAGGTGTAACTCAACTTGACTGGAAGGCCCACTCTTTATCGCCATCAAGGGTGGGCTTCTAGGTGCTGTCACCGGATTACCGACACCTTCCTAAACAAGACTCCCATCTTTAACGAGCCCTTCCTAAACAAGACACCCACCTTTTAAGGTGTATTAAAACAATCGCTTAGCTCGGCTTGCTTGTTTGTTGGCCATGTTTGCCTGTATACCTAATGAGATGAGTAGGCAGGAATGCCTGAGCCTAATGTGCCGCTAGTAACCGTGGAGAACCTATGAAAGTTTCTGGACAGTTTGATGTGACACTCGACCCCATGGACAGCTATGCCGAAGGGACGGCGGGTGCTGTACTCGGACGCATGTCCATCGACAAGGTGTTTCATGGCGAGCTGTCGGCGGTCAGCCGCGGAGAGATGCTCAGCGTGATGACTCCGGTGAAGGGCTCAGCAGGCTACGTGGCGATTGAACAGGTGGTGGGCTCGCTCTCCGGCAAGCATGGCAGCTTTGTGTTGCAGCACTTTGGGGTGATGGCCGACGGCTCCGATCGTTTGATTCTGGAGGTGGTGCCCAACTCCGCCACCGGCGAACTGGCGGGACTGTCAGGAAAGATGGCCATCCGCATCGAGGAGGGGCAGCACTTTTATGACTTTGAGTTCCAATTGGCCTAGACTCCTGACCTTCACTTATCGCCTTTCAAAAGGTGGGTGTCTCGATAGTGCAAAGGTGGGTGTCTCGATAGTGTTTGTGCAGAAAGCTAATTTTATTGGTGCAAGGTATCAGCCAGGAAGTCTACGAAAGCCCTCACTTTTTTTGATACCAGCTTGGTGTGCGGATAGACGGCATACAACCCGACACCGGAAGGGGTAAACTCATCGAGAATACTCTCCAGCTGGCCCTCTGCCAGAGCCTGTTTAACCATGTAAGTCGGTGCCATAAACACGCCGAGGTTATTGAGGGCGGCATTCATCAGCAGGTGCCCGGTGTCAGAGAACAGGTTGCCACTCACTTTGACGTGGAACTCCTTGCCCTCTGAGTCGAGAAACAACCAATTGTTTGGGTGTTGTCCCTGGGAATAGATGAGGCAGTTGTGCTTCACGAGGTCGCCAGGATGGATGGGGCGACCATGCACGTCCAAATAGGCCGTTGATGCGCAAAGGTGAAATCGGCAAGGCATCAGTTTACGGGCAATGAGGCTTGAGTCCTCCAGAGTACCCACTCGAATCGCTAAATCGATCCCCTCTTCCACCAAGTCAACGAAGCGTCCGGTAATGCTGATGTCCAGCTCAAGTTTCGGGTACTTGCGCTGGAACATGGGTAGCACATCACTCAGCAAAGAGATCGCCATGCTTTCTGGGGCCGATATTCGCAACCTGCCTTGAGGTTCGCTCTGCAAAGGCAGTACGGATTGTTCCGCTTCGTAAGCTTCAGTCATGATTCTTTTTGAATAGCTGGCAAACATCTCACCCGCCTGAGTCAGGTGCAATCGTCGCGTAGTCCGCTGAAGCAGCTGCACTCCCAGGTGTTGTTCTAACGCCGACACCTGTTTACTGACAACGGGTTTGGAAATGCCCAGTGCCTGCGCGGCTGCGGTAAAGCTGCCATGTTCGATCACTGCTGAGAAGGTTTCCAGATAGGGAAGAATCGACATATTAATCAAATTTAAGAAACAATCATTTTCTGTTTAGCATGTTTATGCGTCCCGGGCAACCATATACGCTGTTCTAAAGCCTATGCCCTGTAACCTGGCAACAGGGAATTAGGTGAACTCAGTACTGGTCATCCGTTGGGAGAAACACCATGTTGAAAAATACCCCCCATACCTACGGCATTGTTGCCAAGCTCTTTCATTGGTTGCTCTTCTTGATGCTGCTCTCTTCCGTTGTCATGGGGAACCTGCTTGCCGAGATGCCCAAAGGTGCTGAAAAGATGCAGGCGGCGGGCATGCACAAGTCGTTTGGAGCCGTGCTGTTGGTGCTGATCTTTCTGCGTTTGCTGTGGCGGCTGGTTAATCCTCAGCCCCGGCTGCCGGAAGGCACCACCACCAGGCAGGCAATGCTTGCCAAGGGCATGCACCTTCTGTTGTATCTGTTGATGTTTGGTCAGCCACTTTCAGGAATCCTGATGTCTCAGGCCAGCGGCGTGCCAGTGAGTTTCTTCGGTTTGTTCGAATTCCCCGTTTTTATGGCGCAGAGCCCAGAGGTGACGGAGCTTTTCCGTGGCATGCACGGCACTGTTTGGATTTTGCTGGTCCTGGCGAGCCTCGGGCACATAGGTGCGGCTCTGCACCACCACTTTATTAAGAAGGACAATGTCCTTAAACAGATGACCGTTGGCGCCTAAGCGGCAGTGTGGAGTCCAATCAGGTCTAAGGAGAGGAATATGAAACGGTTATTGCTTCAGTGGTTAATTCTGGCCAGCATGGCTCTATCGGCCACAGCCATGTCGGCGAACTTTCCGGTAAAGGAAGCTATGGGGGGAGAGGCGTTTGGTCACAGCGTCAAAAAGGTCGGAGATGGCCTCTACGTGTTCAGATGGTGGGTCTATCGCAATCTATTTATTGTGACTGAAGAGGGCGTAATAGTAACCGACCCCATGAACCCGAAGGCGGCTGCATTACTGCGTCAGGAGATCCGTAAAATCACCGACAAGCCGATTAAGTTTGTCATCTACAGCCACAACCACCATGACCACATTTCCGGAGGCAGTCTGTTCAAGGACGAGGGGGCGACCTTTATCGGCCATGCGAATGTGGCGAAAGAGTTGGGGGATCATCCCAGTGCCCAGACTCCACTGCCTGACATTACCTTCGAAGACAACTACCTGGTGCAATTGGGTGGCAGGACTTTAGAGCTGATACATTTAGGCCCGAATCATGGCAATAGCCTGGTGGTGATGCGATTACCCAAAGAGAAGATCCTGTTCGTGGTCGACATTGTTACCCCTCGTCGGGTGGCCTTTAGAAACATGCCTGATTTTTGGCCCGATGAGTGGGTCCGCTCACTCAAGGAGATAGAAAAGCTGGACGTGGACTGCGTCATCACGGCTCATGGTCCGGCTAACCAGCCAGCCATAGACCCTGCCACTGTGGTGGTTGAGCAGCGACTCTATCTGGAGGATTTGATGGCAGCGGTCAAACAGGCGATGGATTCAGGTATTCATAACCCCGATGAGCTCAAGACGGTTGTTAAGCTGCCGAAGTATGAGCACTGGCGCTCCTACAATGAGTGGTTGCCTATGAACATCGAGCGTATCTGGGCTTACTACCACATGGGTTGGTAGAAGCTTTAACAAGACACCCAGCTTTATCGGTTCATCGAACCAAGATCCAAGAGAGAAGTTCAGAGCAGCAAAAAGGGGCCATCTGGCCCCTTTGTCATTTCACGACTAAGTCTGCTTACCAGACTCGCAGGGCCAGGCCCTTGAGGTAGAAGCCTTCGGGGAAGCCGCTGCCGATGGGGTGATCGGGAGACTGGCTGAGGCGCTCCAGGATCTGGGCGTCACGGCCGGCATCCACGGCGGCATCGGCCACGATCTTCTGGAATAGGCTGGCGTCCATCAGGCCGGAGCAGGAGTAGGTCAGCAGGGTGCCGCCGGGCTTGAGGATCTGCATCGCCACCATGTTGATGTCTTTGTAGCCGCGGCAGGCGCCAGGCAGCTGTGCCTTGTTGTCGGCAAACTTGGGCGGATCCAGGATGATCACATCGAAGCTGCGCCCCTGCTCGCGGTATTCCCGCAGCAGTTTGAACACGTCCGCTTCGACGAACTCGGCGCGGCTGAGATCCAGGTCGTTGATCTCGGCGTTCTGCTTGGCCAGAGCCAGAGCCGGAGCGGAGACGTCGGCGTTCACCACCTTGGCGGCACCCGCTTTCAGGGCGTAGGTGCCAAAGCCACCGGTGTAGCTGAAGCAGTTCAGTACTTCCTGGTCCTTGGCGTAGCGGCTGGAGGCCAGGCGGTTGTCGCGCTGATCCAGGTAGTAACCGGTCTTGTGGCCGGTGACCACGTTCACCAGCAGCTTCAGGCCGTTCTCTTCAATGGCCATGGGCTGCTCGGGCAGGTCGCCCTTGAGCAGGCCTGAGGTGGGCTTGAGGCCCTCCTTCTTACGCACGTCCACATCGGAGCGTTCGTAGATGGCGCACTGGGGGTAGAGCTCGGACAGTACCTCGACCAGGGTGTCACGCCAGACATCGGCGCCGGCGGAGAGCAGCTGACACACCAGAACGTCGTTGAATCGGTCGATGGTGATGCCGGGCAGGCCATCGGATTCGGCGGCCACCAGACGGTAGCCTGTGTAGGAGCCGGCATTGGGCAGGGCATCGCGGCCAGCCTGGGCACGCTGAATGCGGCGACGCAGCAGATCGGCGTCAACGGCTTCATCCTGGTTGAAGGTCCATACCCGTACCCGGATCTGAGACTGGGGGGAGTAGGCGCCGCGACCCAGCCAGCGGCCGTCGTGGGCGAAGATCTCTACGGTGTCACCCAGGCCGGGCTGTCCGTCGACTCTCTTAATCCCCTTGGAGAACACCCAGGGGTGGCGGCGTAGCAGGGATTTTTCCCGGCCTTTTACCAGAACAACGCTGTTTTGCATCACTTTGTCCAACTATTCGCAATTGGCGCGGATTGTAGGAGCTTGGGGCCGTTACGGCAAGGCCGAAGGTTGGGAAACCTTCGGCCTTGATGGCTAAGTCCTGTTTCTCTCAGGCGTAACCTGAGAGTGCGGGGGCGATATTAGCCCAGGCAGGGGGTATCGGTGCAGTGGTGCACCTCGACGGTCACATGGGCCAGTTGAGGCACATCGGTCAGAAGATCCTTGTAGTAGGTGGGATCCTTGGGATGGTGAGTGACCAGGCTGACGATGGCGGCACTGTGGTGGCCAGAGAGGCGCCACAGGTGCAGGTCGGCAACCCGGTTGTCGCTGTCTGCTTCGATTCGGCTTTTCACCTCTTTGGCCAGGTGGTCATCCGGGCAGCGGTCCAGCAGGGTGGGGTAGGTGTCTTTAATCAGACCCCAGCCCCAGCGGGTGATGATCACCGCGCCGACCACGCCCATGATGGGGTCCAGGCCGGGCATGTCGAAGTAGCGGGCGGCCAGCAGGGCGAAGATGGCGGTCAGCGAGGTCAGGGCATCGGCAATCACATGCAGGTAAGCGGCATAGAGGTTGTGATCATGGCTGTGGCCGTGGGAGTGCCCGTGATGACCATGGTCATGGCCATGATGGTGACCGTGACCGTGACCGTGACCGTGACCGTGGCTGTGTCCGTGGCTGTGTCCGTGGTGGTGGTGGTCGTCTCCCTGGTGCAGCAGGTAAGCGCACACTACGTTGATCACCAGGCCGACGACGGCGACCACCAGGGCGTTGTTGTAGTCGATGGCCACAGGCTCAATCAGGCGCCAGATGGATTCGATGGCCATCAGCATCGCCACCAGCACCAGGGCCACGGCACTGGTGAAGCCGGCCAGGATGTTCACCTTGCCGGAGCCGAAGCTGTAGAGCGGATCTTTGGCGGCCTTGCGGGCAAAGCTGTAGGCAAACAGAGTCAGACCGAAGGCGGCGACGTGGGTGGCCATGTGCCAGCCGTCGGCCAGCAGGGCCATGGAGCCGGTAACGTAGCCGGTGACAATCTCTACCACCATCATGGCGGCAGTAATGAGTACGGCGTACAGGGTGCGGCGTTCGTTCTTTTTCTGCTCCAGGGCGAAGCTGTGCTGGTGTTGCCAACGTTCCAGAGAGTGACTGTGCATAGTAGTGAGAATCAGTATTATTGTGGTTTCGAGATTTTAGAAGTTATCTGACGGAAAAAATATGCGCTCAATCATGTTATTGACCCTGTAAATTTTGTGGGAATGGGTGAGTAAGCATGTTCATGGCTTTACAGCGGTCGCCGCTTGGGGACAATAAGGGCCTCTGAAGGCAGGGAACGACAACTGAGTGACCGACATCAATTTTGACACCCGGGCATCCAAATTTGCCCGGAACATCTACAACAGCAGCAAAGGACGCATCCGAGAAGCGGTGGTGATGCGCGAGCTGACCGATTTTATGCTGCCCCGTTTTGCCCCAGGAACTCCGGTTCTGGATGCGGGCGGTGGCCAAGGGCAGGTTGCCCTGAAGCTGGCGGCTTTGGGTCACCCTGTTACCTTGTGTGACCTGTCTACTGAGATGCTGGATCTGGCCCGGGAGAGTGCGCAATCTCAGGGGCTGGCGGAGCAACTTGAGGTTATCCATGCGCCCATTCAGAACCTGGGCGAGCACCTGACTTCGCCGGTACCCATTATTCTGTGTCATGCGGTGATGGAGTGGCTGGCCGAGCCCAAGGAGACCTTACTGGGACTGGTGGAGCACCTGGCCCCAGGTGGTTGTCTGTCTCTGATGTTCTTCAATTACCGGGGCATGGAGATTCACAACCTGGTCTCTGGAAACTTCGACAACCTGGGTCACACCATGGTCCATGGTAAGAAGAAGGTGAAGCTGGCGCCCAAACATGGTTTCGACAACCAGCAGGTGATTGGCTGGCTGGAGCAGGCGGGCCTGGTGCTCGAACGTCAGGTGGGGGTTCGGGTTATTCATGACTACCTGAGGGATAAATCGATGCAGGAGGGCAAGTATGAGCAATTGCTGGCCCTGGAGCTGGAATACGCTGCGCTGCCTGTGTACCGGGATATGGGGCGCTATACCCACCTGATTTTGAGGCGACCCGGGTGAGGGCTGGATCGGAACTTCTTTCATCTTTTTTGACAAAAAGGCGTTGAAAGTGCAATTTGTACGGCTAAATGTGAACAGTTCTCATCGGAGTGGGTGGTGAAAGAGAGACTACAGGCACTGGACCTGAAGGCCCTGCAGCCCAAGTGGTTGATGGCAGGCGCCCTGAGCATCGCTGTATACGCCATGCTCCCCAGTTCTCAGCCCTATCGGATGCATTTTCCTGAGCTGGTGTCGAGCCCGGCGCCAGAGTTAACCAGCCCTGCCGAGTTCGAGATTCCGGAGACCCTGAGCTACGTGGTGGCCAGTGGTGACAACTTGAGTGGCATCTTTTCCCTGATTGGCGTCAGCCAGCAGCAGATGGTGCAGGTGCTGGAAGCGGACTACTCGGTACTGGCGCTGGATACCCTGCGTCCCGGCCACCGGCTGAATTTCTGGCTGGATGAGGCGGACAACAGCCTGCAAAAGCTGGAGTTGGTGTTGAGTCCGGCCCACAAGGTGCGCTTTACCCTGGCGGCCCCCGGCAGTTTTGAGGTGGAAGACATCCTGCTCGATGGCCAGTGGGAGTCCAAGGCCTTCGAAGGCGAGGTGCACGGCAGCTTTGCCCGGGTGGCCACTCAGGCAGGCCTGAGTGCCAACGATGTGGCCAATATCGAAAACCTGTTCGAGGACAAGGTTAACTTCCGTCGCGATCTCCGTGCCGGTGACCGCTTCGGTGTGGTGCGCAGCTCCCAATTTGTCGATGGTCAGGCCACCGGCGCCCACGAAGTGCTGGCGGTGAGTTTCGTGATGCGAGGCCGTGAAGTGAGCGCTTTCCGCCACAGTGACGGCCAGTTCTACGATCAGGATGGCAACAGCCTGCAGCGGGCCTTCCTGGCCAAGCCGTTCAACGGCAGGTACCGCATCAGCGATCACTTTAATCCCAGACGCAAACACCCGGTC